>NZ_MQTS01000143.1:9814-14121 GCF_020532825.1 Arthrobacter sp. SO3 | reverse complement strand
AGGTGGCCGCGGGGCCTGCGGGGGTGGTGGTGGGGCTGGCGGCCGCTCCGGCTGCGGGGCCGGGGCCAACCGTGGCCGCGGGATCGACGGTGACATCCGACGCTGGGTCAATCGCCGGGTCGGCGGTGACGGCGTCCTGCCGGTCGTCGATGGTCCGGGCGAGCCGGAAGACCAGGGCCGTGACGGGCCAGCCGACGAAGCCGGAAGTGAGCAGGGTCAGGGTGATCCAGAGGGCGTTCATCGGTCTCCTTCCTTGCTGTCCGGGATGCGGGTATCCGGGTGCTCGGGCCGGCCCGTATCCTGGGCGCGGTCTTTGGACTGCCCGCCGGCGGCGTGATCGCCGACGATCGTCCCGTGGGCGAAGTCCAGCAGCATTTCGGCCGCCGGCCTCGCGGCCCATTCTTCCTGCCAGCCGGAGCGCAGCAGCGCACGGCTCACGGATTGTTCGGTGATTCCCAGTTTTTGGGCGGCGACTTTTTGCGTGCCGTGCGTGCCGGAGTGCCCGTGCTGTACCGAGCGCAGCACCTCCACGACCTTCCACTGGGATTCCGTCCGGTCCTGGACCAGCCGTCCGATCAGCCGCAGCACCGCCTCGGCGTTGGCGCAGGCCCGGGCGCCGGCGGATCCCGCGGGAGAGGGCGCGGCCTCCCCCCGGCGCAGGCCTCCGGAGACGATGGCGATGGGCACATGGGCGGACCCGGACTTGGCCTTGTCGACAGCCGTGCGGGCCGCCACGAACGCCGGCCCGGATCCTTCCCGCGGACTGGCAGGCAGCGGCAGGTCCACCGCCCCCACTCCGATGCCCACGTACCAGCGGCCACTGCGCAGGGCGTGCAGGGCAATCTCCACGACTTCCTCCGGGCGCTCGATGACGCCCTGCACTTCATCGCCCACGGAACGCTCGAAGCGCCCGGCGGTCGACAGCCCGGCCACCTCCGCCAGGAGGCCGGGAACACGGTCGACGTCGGCGCTGCTGCCGCGCTGGTCGATGGTCATCACGTACATAGCCCCACCCTAAAGGGCTGATCTTTGAGAATCAATCATTTTCAACTGATTACTGAAAATAAGCTGAAATAGGCTGATAGGGGATAAACAGTCCAATCCGGTTAATCGGCCCGGCGGGGATGTACCAGGCTGGACCGCGCTGGCCGGCGGGCGGGCTGAACCCGCGCGCGTCCCTCAGGCCTCGGTTCCCGGGCCGTGCTCGCCGCATTCTTCGCCGCCCGGCGCTGGCGTCCCCGGCTCGCGGATCGCGGATCGCTCCGGCTGGCTGGCATATGCGATCGCAGGGCTGGGACTCCCCCTCGGTCACGGGACATTTCCGCAGGCCAGAAGGCCGCCGGGCCAGCCGGGTCAGCCGGGTCAGCCGGGTCAGCCGAAGAGGTTGACCGGCTTCACGATGTCCGCGTAGATCAGCAAGGCGCCCATACCCATCAGCAGCACCGCCACCACGTAGGTGACCGGGAGCAGCTTGGCGATGTCGAACGCGCCGGGGTCCGGGCGGCCGAAGAGCTTGGCGATCCGGCGGCGGGCACCTTCGTAGAGCGCGCCGGCCACATGGCCGCCGTCGAGCGGCAGCAGCGGGATGAGGTTGAAGACGGCCAGGGCGAAGTTAAGTCCGGCCAGCAGCCCCACCAGGGTGGCCACCCGGGACTGCATCGGAACCTGCTCCATCGCGGCGACCTCGCCGGCCACCCGCCCCACCCCGACCACGCTGATGGGTCCGTTGGGGTCGCGGGGCTCTTCGCTGAAAGCCGCCTTGGCGACACCGGCCACGCGCGCCGGGAGGTTCACGACGACGCCGGCGATCTGCTTGATGTTCTCGCCCGCCATCGGCAGAACCGCCGACGCCGGCTGCTGCACGAGCGCAGTCTGCGCGCCGATGCCCAGGAAGCCGACGTCCTGGTACTGGAGGGTTCCGTCGGCGCCCTTGGCCTGCCGGCCGTCGTCGCCGACCACGGGACGGGAGGAGAGGACCGGTGTGACGGTGGTGGTGACCGGGGCGCCGTCGCGCTCCACCGTGATGCCGACCTGGCGGCCCGCGGACGCGCGGATCCAGGCGGTGAGTTCATCCCAGCTGGTTACGGCTTTGCCGTCGAAGGAGGTGATGACGTCGTTGGGCAACAGGCCCGCGGCGGCGGCCGGGGTGGGCTTGCAGTCGGCCGAGTCCGGGTTCACGGTTTCGCCGGCCTTGACCTGGCATTTGGAGACATCGGCGATGGTGGTGGTCTGGGCGGCAATGCCGAAGCCCATCAGCAGCACGGCCGTCAGTCCGAGCCCGATGAGCATGTTCATGGCCGGGCCGCCGAGCATGATGATGATCTTCTTCCAGACCGGCAGCTTGTAGAAGACGCGGTTCCCGTCCTCGGGGCCGACTTCCTCGTGGGCCAGGGAGCGGGCGTCCGAGGCGAGGGACTGGAACATGCCGGTGCTGGAGGGACGCACTGTGCCGTCCTCCTTGTTCGGCGGGTACATGCCGATCATGGAGACGAAGCCGCCCAACGGGATGGCCTTGAAGCCGTATTCGGTCTCGCCCTTCTTGCGGGACCAGACGGTGGGCCCGAAGCCGATCATGTACTTGGTGACGCGGACCTTGAACAGCTTGGCCGGCAGCAGGTGGCCCACCTCATGGAGGGCAATGGACACGGCGATGCCGATCGCCACAAAGACGACACCGAGGATAAAGAGGAGGACGGGACTCATGCTTCGATCTGCTGCTTCCTAGACGCTTTTGACGGCTAAACGTTCGTGGGTGCGGGCGCGTGCCCATCGTTCAGCATCCAGCACGGACTCCACTGTCAGCCCGGAGGATCCTGTGTGTTCGCTGAGGACTGCTTCGATGGTATCGACGATGTCGGTGAACCGGATCCGGCCGGCGTGGAATGCCATCACGGCCTCCTCGTTCGCTGCATTGAACACAGCCGGGTAGGTGCTCCCCTGTTTGGCGGCATCCTTCGCCAGCCCCACGGCGGGGAACGCCGCGGTGTCCAGCGGCTCGAACGTCCAGCTGGTGGCCTGGGTCCAGTCGCACGGCTGGACCGCCTTCGCTACGCGGTCCGGCCAGCCGAGGCCCAGGGCGATGGGCAGGCGCATGTCCGGAGGGGAGGCCTGGGCGATTGTGGAGCCGTCGATGAACTGGACCATCGAGTGGACCACGGACTGCGGGTGGACAACGACGTCGATCCGGTCCAGTGGGATGTCGAAGAGCAGGTGCGCCTCGATCACTTCCAGGCCCTTGTTGACCAGGCTGGCGGAGTTGGTGGTGACCATGAGGCCCATGTCCCAGGTGGGGTGGGCCAGGGCGTCCTGCGGGGACACTTGGTGCAGCTCGTCGCGGGTCATGCCGCGGAAGGGGCCCCCGGACGCCGTGAGGATCAGCCGGTCCACCTCGGCGGCGGAGCCGGAGCGCAGGCACTGGGCGATGGCGGAGTGTTCGGAATCGACCGGGACGATCTGGCCTTCCCGGGCCGCGGCCTTGACCAGGGCGCCGCCAACGATCAGGGATTCCTTGTTGGCCAGCGCCAAGGTGGCGCCGGATTTGAGCGCGGCCAGGGTGGGTGCGAGCCCAATGGAGCCGGTGATGCCGTTGAGGACCACATCGGCCTCGATCTCCGCGACCCGGGTGGAGGCGTCAGGTCCCGTGATGATCTCGGGCCGGTACCCGGTGGCGCCGGCCGCGCTGGCGGCGTCGTCGATCAGTGCCTGAAGGGTTTTCGCGTCGCCGGCCGCGGTGCCGATGGCCCGGGCCCGGGTGTGGACAGCCTGCCGGGCGAGGAGTTCGAGATTGCCGCCGCCGGCGCTGAGTGCCACGACCTCGAAAAGGTGCGGGGCGCCGTCGACGACGTCAATCGCCTGTGTGCCAATGGAACCGGTGGACCCGAGGAGGACGATCTTGCGCGGCTGCATGCTTCAAGTATCCCGCACCGGGTTCGGTGCTCGGGTTCCCCGCACTCTGCCCAGCCCGGCCGTCCGGGGGCACATTGCGCCCGGACACGCCGTCGGCTGGCCGGAAAGCCCTCATTGGCGCCTCAAAGCCGCCCCGGACGGACGCCGGACCGGCTACGAAGGGGCCGCGCATTGACGCCGCGGACCGCGGGCGTAACGTGGGAATCGTGGAGTGGACGGCCTGGTTTGACGCGCCGGAGTACGAGTTCGCCCGGCAGGCGCTGCAGCGCGGCATCGCCACGCTCTACTTCGTGGCGTTCCTGTCCTCGCTCAACCAGTTTCCGGCCCTCCTCGGCGAGCGCGGGCTGTTGCCGGTGCCGGAATTCCTGGCACGTTCCAGACGCCTGCGCAGGCCCACCCTG
>NZ_MQTS01000143.1:0-9795 GCF_020532825.1 Arthrobacter sp. SO3 | reverse complement strand
TGCTCGTCCTGGGCCTGCCGCAGCTGGGCCCGCCGTGGGTCCCGCTGCTGGCATTCCTGGCACTGTGGCTGTTGTACATGTCGATCGTCAACGTGGGGCAAACGTTCTACGGCTTTGGCTGGGAGATGCTGCTGCTGGAGGCGGGCTTCATTGTGGCCTTCCTCGGCTCCGACCAGACTCCCCCGCCGCGGACCATCCTGATCCTGCTGGCGTGGCTGGTGTTCCGCCTGGAGTTCGGCGCCGGCATGATCAAGATCCGCGGCGGCCGGGAGTGGCGTGACCTGACAGCCCTGTACTACCACCACGAGACCCAGCCGATGCCCGGGCCGCTCAGCCGGCAGGCGCATTTGATGCCCAAGTTGTGGCACCGGATGGAGGTGTTGGGCAACCATTTCGCGCAGCTGGTGGTGCCGTTCTTCCTCTTCGGCCCGCAGCCGCTGGCCAGTGTGGCTGCGGGGATCATCATCATCACTCAGCTGTGGCTGGTGGCGAGCGGGAACTTCGCCTGGCTGAACTGGATGGCGATCCTGCTCGCCTTCGCCACAGTGAGCGACCCGGTGGCGCATGCGCTCATCCCGGCGATCCCCCTCGACTGGCACGCCGCCGGCACAGGCCCGGATGCCGCAGCGGGTGGGGCTGCCGGCGCTGGTGCCGTGACCGGCAGCCAGGCGCCGGTTGCGTGGCTCGTGGTGGTCCTGCTCGCCACGGTGCTGCTGGTACTGCTCAGCTACCGCCCGATCGAGAACCTGTTCTCCCAATACCAGCTGATGAACGCGGCCTTCAACCGCTGGCAGCTGGGGAACACCTACGGCGCGTTTGGCACGGTCACCAGGCAGCGGATCGAAATCGTGGTGGAAGGCACCCTCGCCGCGGATGCCGACGATACTGCGGACTGGCGGGAATACGACTTCCGCGGCAAGCCCGGCGACGTCCGCCGGATCCCGCGCCAGTGGGCGCCCTACCACCTGCGCCTGGACTGGCTGATGTGGTTCCTGCCGCTGCGCACCGTGCACGAGCAATGGTTCTATGCCTTCCTGGCCAAACTGCTGGAGGCCGACCGGCCCACCCTGCGCCTGCTGCGGCATGATCCGTTCGACGGCGCCCGGCCCCGCTGGGTGCGGGCCAGCAGCTACCTCTACCGCTTCTCCACCCGGGAGGAATTCCGTGCCACCGGCCAGCGCTGGATCCGGATGCTGCTGGACGAGTCCATTCCGCCCCTGTCGCTGCAGCCCGGGGACTGAGGGTGCACCGTTGCCCCGCCGGCGTCACACCGGATTGAGCTCGTAACGGCGCTCTGGACGGCCCGCACCGTATTTGAGCCGCACCTCAACCCTGGCCTCATCGTGGAGGTATTCGAGGTAACGGCGGGCGCTGACCCGGGAGGTGCCCAGCAGGTCCGCGACTTCGGCCGCTGACAGATCCGCTTCGGCGGACTGAAGCACGTCGACCACCCGGCGGAGCGTCTCGGCGCTGCACCCCTTGGGCAGGCGGTTTTCCGTCCGGGCCGTACGCTCAGCGCGTTCCAGCCCGAAGACCCGGTTGACGTCCGATTGCTCGGCAACGTCCTTGGACATGTCCAGGCCCTGGTAAGCGCTGCGATAGTGCTCCAGCCGCTCCTGCAGGTCCGACTGCGAAAAAGGCTTGATCAGGTAGTGGACAATTCCACCGCGCAGGGCCCTGCGGACGGTCTCGACCTCTCGGGCTGCGCTGATCACCAGAACGTCCAGTTCCGGCGCCGTTTCCCGCAGCCTGGCCATGAGGTCCAGGCCGTTGATGTCGGGCAGGTGGATGTCCAGAAGGACCAGATCAGGCTGCAGCCGGGTCGTTTCCGCTATGGCCTGGGCTCCGGTGTGCGCAACCCCGACGACGGCGAAACCCGAAGTGCGCTGGATGAAGCCGGCATGGACTTTTGCCACCATGAAGTCATCGTCGACGATCAGGACCGTGATCAAGTCCGCGCCACCTTTCCCGGGGCCGGCATCCTTGTTGCCGGCGTCCGTGACAGCGGCGTCCTTTTCAGCCGCGCAGTAAAGACGGCCCCGCCGTCGTTGGCCACCGCGAGCGCGCCGCCGCTCCGTTGGCAGACCACCCGCGAGAGGGCCAGACCAAATCCCCGGCCGCCGGCTGGACCGGGCTGCTTGGTGCTGAACCCCTGCCGGAAGATCTCGTCGGCGGCTGCGCCCTCGATGCCCGGGCCGGTGTCCCGGACGGTGATGACTACTTCGTCGCCACTTTCCTCGACGAGGACCCGGACAGAGGCCTCGGCAGCTCCGGTGACGGCGTCGAGCGCGTTGTCCACGAGGTTTCCCACGACGGTTGTCAGGTCCCGGGAGAGTTCGTCGCCCACAGGGGACAGTGACGACGCGTGGTCCAGCTGCAACGGCACACCGCGCTCGGCGGCAAGACTTGATTTGGCAATCAGCAGGGCGGCGAGCGCCGGGTCCTGGATGCGGGTGGTCACGTCGTCATTCAGCCTCGTCCGGTCCACGGTGACGCCGTTGACGAACTGCACCACGGATTCGTATTCGCCGATCTGGATCAGGCCCGAAATGACGTGCAGCTGGTTGGCAAACTCGTGGGCCTGCGCCCTCAGTGTGTCCGTGGCTGTGCGGGTTGCACCCAGTTCGCGTTCCAGGGATGAAAGCTCAGTCCGGTCACGCAGGGTGGCGACGGATCCCATCACCCTGCTCTTGGAACGGATGGGCACGCGGTTCAGCACCACCAGGCGCTCCCCGACCAGCACCATCTGGTCCTGCCCGGGCTGCTCGCCGGTCAGCACTTCCTTGAGCGCCGGTTCCACGGGCAGTCCCGCCAGATCCTTGCCCACGCAGTCCGCCGGCAGGCCCAAGAGCGCACGGGCACTGTCGTTTGCTACGGTAATCCGTCCGTGGAGGTCCAGCGCCACCACTCCTTCCTTGAGCCCGTAAAGCATCGCCTCGCGGTTCTCCACCAGGCCCGAGATTTCGCTGGGCTCCATGCCCAGGGTCTGCCGCTTGACCCTGCGCGACAGCAACAGGGAGCCTGCCACCCCCAGGACGCTGGCCACTCCCAAATAGGTCAACAGGTTCGGTACCGCATCCCCCAGCCGCTCCCAGGTGGACGGATAGTTCCTGCTGATGGACGCAATACCGATCATTGTCCCGGAGTCGTCAAGGACCGGTACGTGGCCCGAAAGCACGGGGATGGCTGTTCCGCCCACTACACCCGTCCAGGCTCGGCCTTCCATCACCCGGCTCGCGCCAAGTTCCAGCGGCCGGCTCAGCAGTCCGGGGTCCGACGACGCCACCACGGTGCGGTCGATCCGGGCGAGGGCCACTTGCGCGGACCCGGAAACGGTGCGGACCGACTCGGCGACGGCGGACAGCGCCGCACTCCCCCGCGGTTCGGCCGAGGGAAGCATCGCCCGGACGGTGGGGTTGCTGCCCAGCGCTTCAGCCGCGGACATTGCCCGGCGTCCCTCGATCCGCTCAAACGCGGCGGCCGATTGGGCCAGGGAGATGGCGACAACGCCGACGAGGACGGCCAGGACAATCAGCAACTGCAGGACCAGATATTGCCCGGCGAGGGACATTCCTCTTCGTCGAGTCACGTGCCGTCTTTCTTGGTGATGGTTCAGCCGGCCTCTTAAGCCGGAGGCCGGGGTACGTCCGCAAAGGTCCCAATCCCCGGCGGTGGGGTGAACTATACCCCACCACGACTACCGCTTTCGGCGCATGTTCCGGCATGGTTGGGGGCCGGAAACGTGAACGAAATGAACTTAACTTTCTCTGCGTACACAAGAGTGATGCCAGTCACTTAGCCGCCTAGCATCAGAGCACCCAGTCAGTTTTTGCTGATTAGTTTTATCGAGAAGAGGAACACCATGCGCCAGATCCGCGCATTGCGAATTGCCGCCGTCGCTGCCGGCATCGCCCTGATGGCCACCGGTTGCGGTGCCACCGCCAAGAGCTCAACGAGCGGAGACGCCAGCGCTGCCGCCGGTCCCGTTACCGGGCTGCAGATTCTGGTCCCCAACTCGCCCGGGGGCGGCTATGACACCACCGCGCGTGCTGCCGCGAAGGTTCTCGCAGACGAGAAGATCGCTACCAACACCGAAGTCTTCAACCTCGCTGGTGCCGGCGGAACCGTGGGACTGGCTCGCATAGTCAACGAAAAGGGCAATGGCGACCTCACCATGCTGATGGGCCTGGGGGTGGTGGGCGCCAGCTACACCAACAAGTCCACTTCCAAGCTGACGGACACCACGCCGCTGGCCAAGCTCATTGAAGAGCCCGGCGCCATCATGGTCGGCAAGGATTCACCCTACAAAACCATCGACGACCTCGTGACGGCGTGGAAGGCCGATCCCGGTTCCATCGCGGTCGGCGGCGGGTCCTCACCGGGCGGCCCTGACCATCTGCTGCCCATGCAGCTCGCAGGAGCAGTCGGAATCGACGCCACCAAGGTCAACTTCGTGTCCTACGACGGCGGCGGCGACCTGCTTCCGGCCATCCTCGGCAACAAGCTCGGCTTTGCTGCCTCTGGCGCCGGTGAGTACCTCAAGCAGATTGAATCGGGCGAGGTCCGTGTACTGGCCACCAGCGGCACGGAGCGGCTGGACGGCGTTGACGCCCCCACCCTCAAGGAATCCAACATCGACCTGGTGTTCACGAACTGGCGCGGCGTCGTCGCCCCTCCGGGGATCAGCGACGTGGACAAGGCAGCCCTCATTGCCGCCCTCGAGAAGATGCATGGCACCGCCGCCTGGAAAGAGACGCTGAAGACGCACAGCTGGACTGACGCCTTTGTTACTGGCGACGAATTCAAGACCTTCCTGACTGAGCAGGACAAGCGCGTGGCGGACGTCCTCACGAAGCTTGGCTTGGCGTGAGCTCCTCACCAACAGTTGCCTCTCGGCTCAAAGGCCGCTCCGAGCTGGGGGTCGCCCTCCTGCTCGGGGCGGCCGGGCTGGTGGTCTTCCTTGACGCCAACGGTCTGGCGACACCCTATTCCAGGTCAGACCCGGTGGGTCCCAAAACAGTGCCCTTCATCGTGGCCGGGCTGCTCGTCATCTGCGCCGTGCTGCTGGCATTAAACGTACTGCGCGGCGGCAGCGGTGAGGCGGAAGGCTGGGAGGACGTTGACCTCGCACACCCCGTGGACTGGAAGACGGTACTGCCCCTGGTGGGCGCCTTCGTCGCCAACATCCTGCTCATCGACTGGGCCGGCTGGGTGATTTCCGGAACCGTGCTGTTCTGGGGCAGCGTGTGGGCCCTCGGCGGGCGCCACTACGTCCGGGACGGCCTGATTTCCCTGGCCCTGTCCATCCTGACCTTTTACGGCTTCTTCCTGGGCCTCGGCATCGCACTTCCCGCCGGTTTGCTGGAAGGGATTCTCTAATGGACGTTTTCTCCTCCCTGATGGACGGTTTCGCCACCGCCCTGACCCCGATGAATCTGCTCTACGCCGTCATCGGCGTAGTCCTCGGCACGGCAGTGGGCGTACTCCCGGGCCTCGGCCCGGCAATGACCGTGGCCCTGCTGCTCCCGGTCACGTATGCCCTGGAGCCAACGAGCGCCTTCATCATGTTCGCCGGGATCTACTACGGCGGCATGTACGGCGGCTCCACCACCTCGATCCTGCTCAACACGCCCGGTGAGTCTTCTTCGGTGGTCACGGCCATCGAAGGCAACAAGATGGCTAAAGCCGGGAGGGCGGCCCAGGCTCTGGCCACTGCCGCCATCGGTTCGTTCGTTGCCGGCACCATCGGCACAACGCTGCTCGCCGTCTGCGCGCCGATCGTTGTCCAGTTCGCTGTCAGCCTGGGCTCACCCAGCTACTTCGCGATTATGGTGCTCGCCCTGCTGGCTGTCACTGCCGTGCTGGGTTCCTCCCGGCTGCGCGGGTTCGCTTCCCTGGGCCTTGGCCTGGCAATCGGACTCGTGGGTATGGACTCCGTTACCGGCCAGCAACGCCTCACGTTCGGATTGCCGCTGCTGGCCGACGGCCTGGACATCGTTGTGGTGGCCGTGGCCATCTTCGCGGTCGGCGAGGCACTGTGGGTTGCTGCGCACCTGCGCCGCACTCCCCTGCACATCATTCCCGTGGGCCGTCCGTGGATGGGAAAGCAGGACTGGAAACGGTCCTGGAAACCCTGGCTCCGCGGAACAGCCTTCGGTTTCCCGTTCGGGGCACTTCCCGCCGGCGGCGCCGAGATCCCCACGTTCCTCTCCTACGTCACGGAGAAGAGGCTCTCCAAGCATCCCGAGGAATTCGGCCATGGCGCCATTGAGGGCGTTGCTGGGCCGGAGGCCGCGAACAACGCGGCAGCGGCGGGGACGTTGACGCCCATGCTGGCGCTGGGCCTTCCCACGAACGCCACGGCCGCCGTTATGCTGGCAGCTTTCACGTCTTACGGCATCCAGCCCGGACCGCAGCTGTTCGCAACCGAGGGACCGCTGGTCTGGGCGCTGATTGCCAGCCTCTTCATTGGCAACCTGCTGCTCCTGATCATCAACCTTCCGCTGGCACCGGTGTGGGCGAAGCTGCTGCAGCTCCCGCGGCCGTACCTCTACGCCGGCATCCTGTTCTTCGCCACGCTGGGCGCCTATTCGGTCAACCTGCAGGCGTTCGACCTGGTTATGCTGCTGGTCCTTGGTGCGCTGGGCTTCATGATGAGGCGCTTCGGGCTCCCCGTTCTGCCCCTGGTCCTAGGTGTCATCCTGGGTCCGCGCCTCGAGGGGCAGCTGCGCAAGACGCTCCAGCTCAGCGCGGGCGATCCGGCAGGACTGTGGAGCGAGCCGATCGCCGTCGGGATCTACGTCATCGTGGCGATCATCCTTTTCTGGCCGCTGCTGATGCGGCTCTGGCGCATGGCCCGACCGGAGGCGGCCCCGGCTGTTGCCGGCATGCAGGCCACGACGGTGCCGGACGCTGCCAGGACAAATGATGAAAACGCGGACACTCTAGCCATGGATGACCGCGCGACGGATACCAGCCAGACCACACCCGCAGGACGACAGGAGAACCCTTGAGCATCATCGTTGGCTACCTTCCCACTCCAGAAGGGACGGCGGCACTGGAAGCGGCCATCTCCGAGGCACGAAAGAACGCGAAACTCCTGGTAGTGATCAATTCCTCACGGGGCGACGCTTTCGTGGACAAACGCTACGCCGTGGACGAGGAAATCTCCGGGATCGAAGAGCGCCTCACGAAGGAAGGCATCGAACACCTCGTCCAGCAGCCGGTCCGCGGCAACGATGCGGCCAACGAGGTCCTGCAGGCGGCCGAACAGCACCGAGCGGAGCTGATCGTCATCGGCCTGCGGAGGCGCACGCCCGTGGGGAAACTGATCATGGGGAGCACCGCCCAGCACATCCTGCTCGAGGCCGACTGCCCCGTGCTTGCCGTAAAGGCCGGCCAGGAGCCTTAGGCGCCGCGAACAGCCGCGGGCTGGAGAGCCGCTACTGAAAGCCCAACGGAAAGCCACACCGAAAGCCACAGGCCGGGAGTCCATCGACTCCCGGCCTGTGGCTTAGCCGCAAGCGGCTGTTCGGGGCGTTCGAGTTAGTGCCCCGCGCGGCGCAGCGTGGATTCGGCGTGCTTGAGGATGGGCCCGTCGATCATCTTGCCCTGGTACTGGAAGACGCCTGATCCTGCCGCAGCGGCGGCGGCTAGGAGCTCCCTGGCCGCGGCGACGTCCGAATCCGCCGGCGCGTACGCATCCCGGACCACGGCCACCTGGTTCGGGTGGATGCAGGCCTTGGAGCCAAAACCCGAGGCGACGGCGTCGCGCGACTCGGCGGCCAGCCCGTCCAGGTCCGGGATGTTGACGTAGACCGAGTCGATCGCCTCCTTGCCGAAGGCTCCGGCCGCGAGCAGCACCGTGGAGCGGGCGTGCAGCGCCACCGCGCGGTAGGCGCCGTCGTCGGTCCTGCTGGAGGTACCGCCGAGGGAGGCCAGCAGATCCTCGGCGCCCCACATCAGCCCGACCACGTTGGGTTCGGCCGCGATCTCGGCGGCGTTCACGATCCCCAACGCCGTTTCACAAAGCGCGATCACACTGTAGCCCTCAAGCTCCCGGAGCTGGGCGGCGCTTTCGGCCTTGGCCAGCATGATGTGCCGGTACGGAGTGTGCTTGAGGCAATGCAGGTCCTTTTCGTGCTCCTCCGTGCCGGCCGGGTTGATCCGGACGATGGTGCGGCTCGGGTCGAGTTCGGGGACGTCGCCGGTGGCGCCGAGCTGGGCGAGGATCGCACCGCGGGCGCGTTGCTTGTCCGCCGGCGCGACGGCGTCCTCGAGGTCCACGATCACGGCGTCGGAGCGCTCGGCCGCCTTCTGGTAGCGCTCGGGGCGGTCGGCAGGGCAAAACAGCAGGGCAGGACCCATCAGGAAACTCATGTCTCTATTCTGTCCTTTTGCGTTCATTCGTGCCGGACAGTTCTTGACCGCTGCGCAGAGATTTCCTGCTGCGCGGCGGTGTGCGCTTCCCGTGTCCACATCAGGCAGCTGCGGGTGGCGAGGGCGACGACCTCGCCGTTCTGGTTCCGGCCGGTGTGTTTCATGGTCACGATCCCCTGCCCGGGGCGTGAGGAGGACAGCCGTTTCCCGGTCACGACAGTCTCTGTGTACAGGGTGTCGCCGTGGTACATCGGGTGCGGGAAGGACACATCCGTGAGCCCCAGCTGCGCGATGATGGTGCCCTGGGTCAGCTGGGGAACGGACTGCCCCACGACGGTGGCCAGGGTGAACATGGAGTTCACCAGGCGTTGGCCGAACGGCTGCTCCGCGCTCCAGGCGGCATCAAGGTGCAGCGCCTGGGTGTTCATGGTCATGGTGGTGAAGAGGACGTTGTCCGATTCGGTCACGGTCCGGCCGGGCCGGTGCGCGTACACCACGTCCTCCTCGAGCTCGTCGAAGTACATTCCGCGCTGTTCGATGATACGGGGTCCGCCGACAGGGGGTTCAGTCACGTGCTGGGGGTTCGCCGTCATACTGTCAGTTCCTGGTCTTCCTCGAAGAGTTCGGCGCCGGTGGCCGCGGCCACGTCCTCCACCGTTACGTTGGGGGCGAGCTCCCGCAGGACCAGCCGGGACGTGCCGTCGTCGGTCACGACGTCGATGACCGCGAGGTCGGTGATGATGCGGTCCACGCACGCTTTGCCGGTCAGTGGCAGCGTGCACTGTTCCACGATCTTGGGCTTGCCGTTCCGGTCCACGTGCTCCATCATCACGATCACCTTTTTCGCGCCGAACACCAGGTCCATGGCGCCGCCCATGCCCTTGACCATCTTGCCCGGGATCATCCAGTTGGCCAGGTCACCGTTCTGGGCCACTTCCATGGCACCGAGCACGGCCACATCCACATGTCCGCCGCGGATCATGCCAAAGGAGGTGGCGGAGTCGAAGAACGCGGCGCCCTTGTTGACCGTCACGGTCTCCTTCCCGGCGTTGATCAGGTCCGGATCGACGTCGTCCTCCCCCGGGTACGGTCCGACGCCGAGGATGCCGTTCTCGGAATGCAGGACCACCTCGACGCCGGCCGGGATGTAGTTCGGGATCAGGGTGGGCATGCCGATGCCGAGGTTGACGTACTGGCCGTTGCGCAGTTCCTGCGCCACCCGCGCGGCCAGTTCGTTCCGCGTCCAGCCCTTGCTCTCCACCCCGGCAGGGTGCTCGACGGCGGCCGGCCGGTATTCGTGGCGGACCGCTTCGGGGCGCGGCGGGGCACCCTGCAGGCTGTTGGATTCCATGGCCTAGGCTCCTGACTGGTCTGGTGCAGTGGTGGGGGCTGCAGTGGTGGGGGCTGCTGTGGTGG
>NZ_MQTS01000142.1 GCF_020532825.1 Arthrobacter sp. SO3 | reverse complement strand
CCCGGGGTTTTCATCAATGTTGGGCTGAGGGGTGTGTTTAAGAGACGAAAAGGTGCTCTGACAAGGGAAAATAGGGGTGTCTACGCCGTTATTTCCGTGTCTTGAAGGAGCACCTTTTCGATGCACCAGCCTACCAAGGTCTTCCCATCCGTCCCGGTTTCTTTCACCGGCCAGTCGCTGGTCTCCCATGCCGGAGGACGGATCCTGACCTCATTCATCGACGCCCTCGGGTTCCGGGATCTGTGCGAGGACCGGCTCGGGCAGTTCGTCCCCGTGACGGCCTCACACCGGCCCGGGAGGCTGCTCGGGTCGCTGGCGGTGATGCTCGCCGCCGGCGGCGAGCATGCCTCCGACCTGGACATCCTGCGCTCCCAGCCCGGCGTGTTCGGGAAAGTGCCCTCGAACGCGACAGTCTCGCGGTTCTTCGAACGCACCGTGAAGAACCCGGACGTCTTCGATTACGGCTTTTCGACCCTGGCCAAGGAACTGCGGACCCGGGCCTGGGAAGCCGCAGGGGACCGCAGCCCCGCGGTGAAGGCGACGGCCGCGGACCCGCTGCTCATCGACCTCGACGCCACACTGGTGACCTCGCACTCGGAAAAGGAACAAGCCACCGGAAACTACAAGGGCGGTTTTGGATTCGCCCCGTTCACCGCCAGCATTGATTACGGTGCCGGCAGCGGCACCGGGGAGGAACTCGCGGTACTGCTGCGTCACGGCGGGGCAACCGCGAACAACGCCGAGGACCACATCCGCATCTTCGAGGCCGCCATCGCCGTCCTGCCCGACGCCCTCTACGGTGAGGACGAGGAACTGGACGGGGAGAAGATCCTGGTCCGCACCGACAGCGCCGGCGCGTCCCGGAAGTTCCTCTGGTACCTGCATTCGCGCGGCGTGCAGTTCTCCGCCTCGTACCCGGTTCCGGTCGGCAAGGCCCACATGATCGACTGGATCAACGACAAGAAATACTGGCAGCCGGCCCTGGACCAGGACGGGGTCGAACGCGACAACGCCTGGGTCATCAACGCCACCCAGGTGATCCCGCTCCAGGACTACCCGCCCGGGACGAAGATCTTCCTGCGCGCCGAACCGCTGCACCCCGGCGCGACACCGACCCTGCTCGACATCGACGGTCACCGTGTGACAGCGTTTCTGACGAATGCCCCGCGCTGGCACGGACCTTTTCTGGATGCCCGGCACCGGGCCCGCGGCCGGGCCGAGAACCGCATCAAAACCCTAAAGAACACCGGGCTCGGAAAGCTCCCGTTCTTCGATTTCGCCGCCAACCAGGCCTGGGCCAACCTCGCGGTCCTGGCCGCGAACCTGGTCTCCTGGCTCCAGCTCACCGCCCTGCCCGACGGCCACAAGGCACGGGGCTGGGACATCAAACGCTGGCGCTACCGGCTCTTCGCCACCGCCGGGAAGATCATCACCCGCGCCCGCCGGAACCACCTGCTGCTGCCCGCCGCCGCGCCGGAGCAACCCCTCATCGCCGCCCTGCTCGAAGCCATCAGCCGGATCGCCGCGGCCGCGAACCGCCCCGCACCCCTGCTGCGGACCTGACACCACAGCCCCCCGGACAATCACGAGCAGGAAAGAAGAACACCAACGGGATCAGTGGAAACCCGCGCACCGCCCGGCGCCCCCGGGCCTTCAGCCACGCCCGAAATCCGATTCAGCCCGCCGGGACGGCAAAAACCAGGCCCGGCGCCCCGACCGCCATCCGATGAAAAATCCGGG
>NZ_MQTS01000141.1 GCF_020532825.1 Arthrobacter sp. SO3 | reverse complement strand
TGGGCTTGAGCGTGGGCGGGATTTCCTGAAGCGTCTCGGCGGTCTGGGGCATACCCTTGATCGCGTTGAGTTCCTTGCGGCCCATGGCTGCCAGGACGGCGGCGACGATTCCCCAGATGATGGCGACTACGACACCGGACCATCCCAGTCCCATGACGTTCCCGAGCGCCCACCAGAGCGCCAGTGACAGGAACAGCAGGACGAAGTGGCCTGCGACTCCGGCGCCGGCGAGCATTCCGCTGCCCTTGCCGGCACGGGTCGCGGACTGCTTAAGCTCGACCTTCGCCAGTTCGACTTCCTGCCGCATCAGGGTGGACATGTCCCGCGTGACCTCGCCCAGGAGATCGCCGAGGGACGACGTTTCGGCCTTGGCGTGCGCGGCGGTGTGGGGCATTTCGCTGGTCATCGACGGCCGCCGTCAAAGGGGTCATCGCGCAACGGGTCCTGCCGGAGCGGGTCAGTCACCACGGGCTCAGATTCCCAGCGGTCCTGCCGGTGGCCGCCGGCCAGCGGGTCGGCGTCGAGGGGGTTGGGCGGGTAGGTGTCCGCGAAGCCCGCGGTCGTGGTTTCCGGGGCCGGCATCTGCACCGGCGGCGGCGGAACTGCCATCCCGGTGTCAGGGATCCGGGTGGTCGGCATGCCCGCGCCGGGAGTGGACTCGGGGGCGCCTGCGCTGAGGCTGCGGCTGAGCCGGCCTGCCAGGATGCCGGCTCCGGCCGCGAGCAGCAGGAACGTGCCGGGGCGCTGGCGGGCAAAGGATTTCATCTCGGTGAGCAGCGAACCGGGATCGCGGCCATCCAGCCAGCCGGCGACGGCCGAAGACCGCTCGGCGGCCTGGCGCACGAGGTCGGTGGCAACGCCGGGCTGATCGGAGGCTGCGGCCATGCTGTGCAGTTCAGTGGAAATGGAGCGCAGACCCTCGGCGACCTTCTGCTGCTGTGTGCCGGCCTGGTCAGTCAGGTCGGATTTCGCCTGGTGCAGCAGGTCCCGGGCGTTCGTCTTGACCTCGGCAGCCACATTGGCGACCTCGGTCTTGGCCGTCTCGGCCACGTTCTGGGCGGAATCCGCGGCCTGGCGCGTCACGTCGGTTGCCTCGTCCTTGGCTGCGTCGGTTTTTGAGGCCCCGCCGTCGGTGGAGGTGGTGGAAGCGCCGTGGGTGCCGCCGTTCGGGGTCGGCGGGAACGTGGTTGCCGGCCGGAGGGTAGTCTGCTGGGTGGCCGTGGGCGTGCCGTAGCTTCCGTCCTGGCGCCATGTGTTCTCTGTCATCTTCGCTCTCTTTTCAAGATCGGCTGCTGATCACAACCAGCAATAACTGGAGAGTTAATAGTAAGCATGATTACTAAAGATAGTAAGTACCCTTGGCTTTATTTTTCCGGCGGAGCACTTCCGGCGGGGCAGTTCAGGTATCAGTGGACGGTCTCAGTACACGCCAGCCACTCTGCCTTCACTCGGTGGGCAGATCAGGGCGCAGGTGCGACGCCGGACCGCCCTGATCTGCCCGCGCGCCGACACGCGTTCCACCGACGCCGACGCCGACACGCGTTCCACAGGCGCCGCGAACGACGCAGGGCCGCGCCGCTCGAGCCCGGCGCCAAGGTTCAGTTGCGGGTGAAGCCCCGCCCGGCCGGTGAACTAGGCTTGAAACA
This sequence comes from Arthrobacter sp. SO3, assembly GCF_020532825.1. Lineage (GTDB taxonomy): Bacteria > Actinomycetota > Actinomycetes > Actinomycetales > Micrococcaceae > Arthrobacter. Next base: position 8,968 of record NZ_MQTS01000141.1, on the reverse strand, counting down.
TGAGCAAAACGGTGGGTGGCTGATGGCGAAGCGGGGCAGGGCTGCCGGCCGGAGCACCACCGAAAGGACCGCCGGAGTGGTGGATCTGCCGAAGGGCAGCCGTCCCGAGGGACCCGTGGAGGGCGTCTACTACATCGACACGGGTGACTGTGAGCTGATCGCTGACCAGGACAACTCCAACGGCTGGCTGCTGCGGATCAACGGCGTGATGAGTTCGCACATCGACCTGGCGGATCCGTTGTTCCTCGACTTCGAGTACATGCGCTGGATCTCCGCCCTGGTGGAGTCGCGCTGGCCGCGGGATTCCCGGCCGAAGCTGCGCGCCCTGCACCTTGGCGGCGGAGCATGCTCACTGGCGCGCTATTTCCATGCCGCCTACCCGGAGGCCCGCCAGGTGGTTGTGGAACTCGACGGCAAGCTGGCGGAATACGTCCGCGGCTGGTTTGACCTGCCAAAGGCGCCGCTGATGCGCCTGCGCGTGGGGGAGGCCCGCGAGGTGACTGAGAGCCTGACACCGCAGACCCGGGACCTGATCATCCGTGACGTTTTTGCCGGCTCGCTGACGCCACGGCCGCTGACCACGAGGGAGTTCAACGAGCGTGCCAAACGCGTTCTGGCTCCCGGGGGGATGTACGTGGTGAATTCCGGTGACGCGCCGGACCTGAAGAATGCCCGCGAGGATGCCGCCACCATCGCGGACGCCTTCAGGCACACCGTGATCATCGCGGATCCGGCCATGCTCAAGGGCCGGCGCTACGGGAACATGATCATGGCCGGCAGTGACATCCCGTTCGATGACGACCCCGGGCTGGCGCGGCGGCTGCTGGGCGGCGCGGTCCCCGCCCACATCTGGAATGACGCCAAGGTCCGGGCCTTCGCCGTCGGCGCCCCGGTCCGCCATGACCCGGAGGTGCTACCCGCGGGCTGAACCCCGGCCCAGGAGCGCCTCACGGTGGGCATTCGTCTGTTCGCGCAGGGCCTGCACCACTGCCGCGACGGCGGGGCGGCGCATGGAGTCGGGCCGCAGCACCATCCAGTACGGCAACAGTTCGGCGAACTCCTCCGGCAGCAGCCTGACAAGGTCCGGATGCAGGTCCGCCGCGAAGCATGGCAGGAAGCCGATCCCGGCGCCGGCGCGGGTCGCCTCCACGTGGACGAAGACGTTGGTGGAGCTCAGGCCGTCCCGCATGGTCGGCACCAGACGGCGCGGGGCATCCAGATCGTCCACCTGAAGCATGGAATCCACGAAGTAGACCAGCGAATGGGTGGTCAGTTCCTCGACGGTTGTGGGGGTGCCGTACTCGGCCAGGTAGTCGCGGGAGGCATACATGCCCAGCATGTACTCGCCGAGCCGGGCCGCAGCGGCCCGGTGCACCTGCGGTTCACCAACCACCACTTCGATGTCCAGCCCGGAACGCTGTTGGAGCGCCCGCCGCGTCACGGTGATGATCTCGACGCTGAGGCCGGGGTGGTCCCGGCGCAGCCGGGCCACCGCGGGGGCTGCGATGTAGGCGCTGAAGCCGTCCGTGGCGGTCATCCGAACGACGCCGGTGATCGGGTCCGGAACCCGGCCGGGCTCTTCGAGGGTCCGGATCGCCGCTTCAACCCGTTCGGCCACGTGCACGGCTTCCACGCCCAGTTCCGTGAGCTCCCAGCCGCCCGAGGCGCGGGACAATACCCGCCCGCCCAGGGCCTTCTCCAGCGCCGCTATCCGGCGCGACACGGTGGTGTGGTTGAGCCCCAGGGATTGCGCGGCCGTGGTGAACTTCGCGGAGCGGGACACCGCCAGGAGCACAAGCAGGTCATCCGGGTTTGCATTCATATCTGCAATTCTGCACATACGGGGTGCCTGTTTGACCATTGAATCGCCAACTTTGTGCGGCAATACTCAGTGGAGTTGCTCAGTGCTGTGCATCGCACCTCCTCTGGGCCGTTGACGACCGCGAACTTGAGGAGTGCAGACATGGAGAGCAGCTTGAACGGGCGCAAGGCCCTGGTGACCGGCGGAGCCGGCGGAATCGGCGCGGCCAGCGTGCGTGCGCTCGCGGCCCGGGGTGCCAAGGTGGTGGTCGCGGATGTGGATGAGGCCGCGGCGGCAGCCCTCGCCGACGAGGTCGGCGGCACCTCCTGGGCGGTCAACCTGCTCGACGTCGAGTCACTCGAGGCCGTCAGCCTGGACTGCGACATCCTCGTCAACAACGCCGGCATCCAGCGGATCAGCCCGATCGAGGACTTCGACCCGGCCGACTTCCGCCGCATCATCACGCTGATGCTGGAAGCGCCGTTCCTGCTCATCCGCGCCGCGCTGCCGCACATGTACGCGAACAACTTCGGCCGGATCATCAACCTGTCATCCGTGCACGGGCTCCGCGCCTCGCCGTTCAAGAGTGCCTACGTCTCGGCCAAGCATGGTCTGGAAGGCCTGAGTAAAGTCACGGCCCTGGAGGGTGGCGCGCACGGCGTCACGTCCAACTGCATCAACCCCGGTTACGTCCGGACGCCGCTGGTCGAGTCCCAGATCGCGGATCAGGCCAAGGTGCATGGGATCCCGGCATCCGAGGTGCTCAGCAAGATCATGCTGACCGAGGCCGCAGTGAAGCGCCTCGTCGAGCCGGAGGAGGTCGCTTCGCTGGTGGCCTGGCTGGCCTCCGATGATGCCGGCATGGTCACCGGCGCAAGCTACACGATGGACGGCGGCTGGTCCGCGCGGTGACCAGCCGCTGATCAATTGCTTGGCTTGTCGTCGCCCAGGTCCGGGTCCTGGGTGGCCGGCTCTGTGGAGCGGCGGATGTAGTCGTTGACAGCTTCCTCGGGAACCCGGAACGAACGGCCCACCCGGACGGCCGCGATGGCGTGCGCTTTCACCAGCCGGTAGACGGTCATCTTGGACACCCGCATTGCAGCGGCGACTTCCGCGATGGTCAGGAAGTGGGAGGACACATTCGCTGAGCTCATGTCTTCGGGCCCGTCCACTATTCGGGGTACCGGAGTTGCCGGTAGTCGTAGAAGACGACGTGCCCGGGGCTGTTGCCGGCTGTCCGGAGGCCAACGAAGGGGGTGTCAATCACGGCCACCGTGCCGAGGTGCCGGCCGTTGAACGGATCATCACCAATGAGAACCTCCCCAACCCGGAACGGAATCCTCGGCGTTCTGACGAGGCTCACCGAGTTCGACAGTAGGCGGGACATGCGGCGTCGCTGGTGTTGTGCCTGCGGAGATACTGGGGACCCCATCGGAACCACTCCTTCGGAACTGTGCCACTTGGACTGTCGGCGGGTTCCGGACCAGCTTTGGGAGGACTCCCCAGCCAGCGTCCCCCGGCCGTTCCGATACCGCCGTGAAGCAACTGTAGCCGCCAGCCCCTTTCGTCACACGAGTAACTTCTACCCCTGCTGGACCGGGCACCACTTGGGACGCGGCGCGGACTACTTGCCGGACGGAGATTCCGCGCTGTTTCCGACAAAGGCAAGCGTCCCGCCGAGTGCAACCATCATCACGCCGCCGGTCGTGCCCAGCGCAGCGATCCGCCGGGGCGAGCTGGCGAACCAGTGCCGCGCCGTCCCGGCGATCAGGGCCCAGCCGCTGTCCGAGGCCAGCGCGATCGCGAGGAACAGGGCGCCCAGCGTCGCGAGCTGCAGGGGTATGCCGCCGGAGGAGTAGTCCACGACTTGGGGCAGCACGGCGACGAAGAAGACAATCGATTTGGGGTTGGTGGCCCCGACGATGAACCCTTGCCGCAGGATCTGCCAGGTCGATGCCGGGCGCGGTTCCCCTGCCGCCGTCGGGACCCTGCCGCGGTGCCGGATGGCTTGGATCCCGAGGTAGATGAGATAGGCCGCACCGGCGAACTTGACCGTGCTGAAGAGCAGCACGGACTGGGCCAGCACCACTCCCACCCCCAGCGCCACCGCGGCGATCTGCAGCAGCTCCCCGGCGGCGTTGCCCAGCACGCTCAGAAGCCCTCCCCGGCGGCCCAGGGCGAGCGTCCGTCCGATCACGAAAAACACGCTGGGTCCCGGTACCGCGATCAGGAGGAGGGCCGCAAGGGCAAAGGCCAGCAGGTTGGGAGCGGGGACCATAACTGAGTCTAACTCCGCCGGGGAGCCTCCGGCAGATTCCGCCGGCGCCCCTACGCTCCCGCCGGAACCTGCGGGAGCCGCGAGGTTTCATCGGCGAGTTCGGCCCGGACCCGGCCGTGGCCGCGGACCCAGAGCCGGTAGGAAATCACGAGCAGTCCGAGCCACACGGCGCCCACATAGAGGGCCACGCGTGTGTCCTCGAACGCGCCCAGGATCACGATGACGAAGGCCATGAACACGATCGTCGCCACCGATGCAGCCGGCCACCACGGTGAAGGGAATTCCGACGCCGGCAGCCCCTTACGGGCGATCTCGCGCTTCATCGCCACGTGGGAGGCGAGGATCATCACCCAAACCCAGACAGTGGCGAAGGTCGCGATCGAGGCAATCAGCAGGAAGACGTTCTCCGGGATGACCGCGTTCAGGACCACGCCCACCAGCAAGATGCCCGCCATCATCACCACGGTCATCCACGGCACGCCGTGACGGGAGACCTGGCCGAAGCTTGCCGGGGCGTGCCCCTGCCGGGACAGGCCGAAGAGGATCCGGCCGGCGCCGAAGATATCGTTGTTGATCGCGGAGAGCGCGGCGGTGATGACCACGGCGTTGAGGATGTGAGGCGCTGCCGGTATGCCCAGTCCGCTGAAGATCTGCACGAACGGGCTGCCGTTGGTGCCGATCTCGTTCCAGGGGAACAGGCTCATCAGGACACCCAGGGTCAGCACGTAGAAGAGCAGCACGCGAACCGGGACGGTATTGACGGCCTTCGGGATGACTGTCTTCGGATCCGCGGCCTCTCCGGCGGTGATGCCGAGGGTTTCAATGCCGCCAAACGCGAACATCACGACCGCGAATGAGGCCAGGAGCCCTTCGAAACCGTTGGGTAAAAGTCCGCCGTGCCCGACCAGGTTGCCCAGGCCCGGCGCCACGGTGGCGCCGCCGGCCTGGAATCCGAAAACGATGATGGCGGCGCCGCCCACGATCATGGCGATGATGGCCACCACCTTGATCAGCGAGAACCAGAACTCAAGTTCACCGAAGACCTTGACGCTGAGCAGGTTCAGGGCCGCCAGGAAGAAGATGATTGCCAGGACCCAGATCCAGCGCTCAACCTCGGGGAACCAGAAGCCCATGTAGATGCTGAAGGCTGTGACATCCGCGATGGCCACGATCGCCATCTCAAACACGTAGGTCCAGCCCGTCACGAATCCAGCCAGCGGGCCGAGATATCGGCTGGCGTACTGGCCGAAGGAACCCGACACCGGGTGCCGCACGGCCATTTCACCCAGGGCGCGCATCACCATGAACACCGCGGCGCCGCCGATCATGTACGCCAGCAGGACGGCGGGGCCGGCCTTCTGAATGGCTGAAGCGGAGCCGTAAAACAGCCCGGTGCCGATCGCGGAGCTCAGTGCCATAAAGCGGATGTGGCGGATGTTGAGTCCGCGGTTCAGGACAGACCCGACGGCGGTGCCGGCCGCGCTGCCGGCAGTGCTGACGGCAGTGCTGCCGGGGCCCGGTGGGGGCGTTGGCCGGATGTCCGTGGTGGCTTGTTGCATGCGAATACCTTCTCGTCATTGGGAGGGGGATCGCCATCCAGCAGACCATGTCGGACGGAGCTGTGATGAGCCTCACGGGCAGTTGGTGTCTTCGATTTCAGACAAACCCCGCACCGCGGGAGGAGGCGTTGGCCTAACGGATGGGCTTCCAGCCGTGGTAGAACCGACCCGGGTCTGAAACTCCATCCGACAGTGAAGGTGATGCATCATGAAAGCCATCGTCCAGGACGTGTACGGCACCGCGGATGCGCTGGAGCTGCGCGACGTCGACACGCCGGAGCCCGGCGACGACGACGTGCTGATCCGGGTGCGCGCCGCCGGCGTCGAGCAGGGGGTCTGGCACCTCATGACCGGATTGCCGTATCTGACGCGTGCTTTCTTTGGGCTCAAGGCGCCCAGGAACCCGATCCGCGGCCGGGAAGTCGCCGGCCGGGTGGAGGCGGTGGGGCGGAACGTCGTCGGGTTCCGTCCGGGGGATGAGGTCTACGGGACAGCCGAGGGAACCTTTGCCGAATTTGTCTGCGCCAAGGAAGCCAGGATCGCCAAGAAGCCGGTGAACGCCAGCTTCGACCAGGCCGCTGTCGTTCCCATCTCCGCCACCACGGCGCTGCAGGGCCTCCGTGACAGCGGCCGGCTCCAGCCCGGGCAGGACGTCCTGATCATTGGCGCCGGCGGCGGGGTGGGTTCCTTCGCCGTTCAGCTCGCCAAGGCGCTCGGAGCGCAGGTCACCGGAGTGTGCAGCACGGGGAAGCTGGAGCTGGTCCGGTCAATCGGTGCCGATCATGTCATCGACTACAAGCACGACGACTTCGCGGACGGGGCAAGGCACTTCGACCTCATCCTGGACACGGCCGGCAACCGCCCGCTCGCAGTGCTGCGGCGCGCGCTGAAACCCCGGGGAACCCTGGTGATCGTTGGAGGCGAAGGCGGCGGCCGATGGACCGGAGGATTTGAGCGCTCCTTCCGCGCCCCGATACTCTCCCTTTTCGTCAGCCAGAAGCTCAAGGGCCTGATGGCAACGGAGCGGCAGGAGGACCTTCGCTTCCTCGCCCAACTCATCGACGCCGGCTCCCTCACGCCCGTCATCGATAGGAGCTATCCGCTGGGCGACGCTCCGGAAGCCATCCGGTACATGCATGAGGGCCACGCCCGCGGCAAGGTAGTCGTGACAGTCTGAGGTGTTGCCGTCCCGGGCGTCGTCCGGGCCCCGGCCGGCCGGGGCTCCGGCGCGGGGAGCCCCTCGCGGGTTCAAACTATGCTGACCCGCCACAGGCCAGCCGGTCACGGTCCGCCAGAAAGGCGGCATTGCCGCGCAGGGCCACCTCATAGCGGGTCACATCCTCGTTGCGGATCCGGTCCGCTGCCAGCCCGAGGAGTTCGGCGACGGCGGCATCGCTGCGGGAGGCGGCATGGAGCGACAGCGCCAGGAACAGCCGGACGGAGTCGGATTCCGGGAACTGCTCGCGCGCACGCCGCAGCGCCGCGAGGGATTCCTCGTGGAGTCCCAGGTTCCGCAGTGTGCTGCCGTACTGCAGCAGGCACCGTCGCAGGACTTCGCCATGCAGGCCGGCGCCCATCGCCTGCTCGTAATATCCGCGGGCGCACCCCTCCTGTCCGGCCGTGTCATAGGCGCCGCCTAGCTCGTATAGAACCTGGGGATTGCCGGGGTGTTCGGCCAGCAGCCGGTGGAAATGGTCGATGGTGGGCCGCATGTTGTCGCGGTCGCGGTCCCGGTTGCCCTCCTGGATGGCGGCATCGAGTCCAGGTGTCAGCGCGGATGTCATGGAGTATTTCTAGCCCACGCTATGCGTCCGGCGGGCGGGACACGCTGCCCAGGCAGGACCTGCCAGGACGGATCCTGTCCGGAGGCCATGCGCTCAGCCGGCCTGCTGCAGCGAGAGGACAATGATCGCGGCGTTGATCCCGAGCCCGATCAGCCACCAGCGGTTGAAGGTCAGGATCAGCAGCCCGGCCGAGACCAGGGCGCCCGCCACCGTCACCGGAATCCACCAGAACGCGTCCCCGATCAGTCCCAGGCCGCCCAGTCCGAGGATCACGGCGGCCGCCATCGCCAGCACGGACGCCGGCCGCCGGACGTCGCCGGCAAACGGCGAATGGCCGACGTCGAACGGCGCCTTCTCGTCCGGCGTCGGCAGCCAGATGGCCAGATGCACCAGGCCGTGGGCAATCACGAACAACCCGGCAATCCAGCGCATGGCGGCCCTCCCGGCGTCCCGGCCTGGTTTCCCGGCCGACGCGTCCATAAAAACACCGCCGCTGCGGTGCGGCAAGGGGCGGAAGCCCCTCCGGCCCCGGGCCGTTTCCGCTTCCGGCGGCGGAAGACAGGGAAAGATGGGGGAATTGTCCGGTATTCCAGACATTGCGGGCCAGTCCGGGCTGTCCGGGACGCCGGCCCGGGCGCATGCTTAAGTACGGGATACCGGACACGCGTTATTTGAAGAGGATTCATGCCTGCCACCAGCACCACCCCGCCTGCCGCCGCGGCGGCGCCCAAGGCCGCACCGGCCAAAGTGGCCTCCAAGGTTCCGGCGGCGGAAAATACCCTGCGCATCCTGAAGCTGCTGGCCTCCAAGCGGGGGCCAATGGCGGCGTCGAACATTGCCACCGCGCTGGGGCTGCCGCGCTCCAGTGTCTACCACCTGCTTGGGGTGATGGAGGCCAACGGCTTTGTGCTGCACCTGCACGAGGAGCAGCGCTACGGGCTGGGGATCAGCGCCTTCGAGCTCAGCTCGGCATATTCGCGGCAGGAGCCGCTCTCCCGCCTGGGGCGGCCGATGCTCGCCTCGCTGGTGGACGTGATCGGGGAAAGCGCACACCTCGCCGTGCTGCACGGCCGCGATGTGCTCTATATCGTCGAGGAGCGGGCCAAGAACCGCCCGTCGCTGGTGACCGACGTCGGCGTGCGGCTGCCGAGCCACCTCACCGCGAGCGGGCGGGCCATCCTCGCGGCGCTGCCGAAGTCGCAGGTCCGTGCGCTGTACCCGAACGCGGCCGCTTTCACTGCCCGGCACGAGACGGAGTCGCCGATCATGAAGTATTCGGCGCTGTCCTCGCATCTGGACCAGGTCCGGCAGCGCGGCTACGCCACCGAACACGGGGAGGTGACGCCCGGCTTCGGCTCGATCGCCGCCGCCGTCACCGACCACGTGGGCTGGCCGACCGCCGCCGTTGCCGTGACCTTCCTGGAGGACAAACTGCCGGCGGAGGAATGGCCCGCCCTGGCCGCACGGGTGCAGAAGGTCGCGGACGAACTCTCGATCCGGATCCACGGCCGCCCGCAGCCCACCTGACCGGCCGCCCCTTCCCGCC
>NZ_MQTS01000140.1 GCF_020532825.1 Arthrobacter sp. SO3 | reverse complement strand
CCCCATTCCCGAACCCCCTGCTCCCGAACCGCCCGCTCCGGAACCGCCGGCCCCGGCGCCCGCCGTCCCGTTCCCCGCCGCACTCGCCGGCCGCGACGTCGAGGTGATCCCGGGGGCCGGGGCAGTGGTGGCGCTGACGTTCGACGCCGGAGCCAACGCGGCCGGGCTGCCGAGCATCCTGCAGACCCTGGCCGCCACCGGCGTCCGCGGCACCTTCTTCCTGACCGGCAACTGGGCCGCCGCCAACCCGGCAGGGGTCGCCGCGATCGTCGCGGGCGGCCACCGGCTGGGCAACCATTCGATGTCCCATCCGGGCTTCACCGGTCTCTCGGCCGCCGCGATCGGGCAGCAACTCTCGGGAGCCGAGCAGGCCATCCGGGACGGCGGCGGGGATCCGCGGCCGCTGTTCCGCTTCCCCTTCGGCGAACGCGACGCCCGGACCATCGCTGCCGTCAACGCCTATGGCTACCTTCCCGTGCGCTGGACCGTGGACACCCTGGGCTGGAAGGGCAGCAGCGGAGGAATTACCGCGCAAATCGTGGCGGACCGGGTGCTCGCCGGGCTTCGGCCGGGGGAGATTGTGCTGATGCACATCGGCTCCAACCCCGATGACCGGACCACCCTCGACGCCGACGCCCTCCCCGGGATGATCGAACGGATCCGCCAGGCCGGCTACGGTTTCACCACGCTCGACGCGCTGCTGCGCTGATGTCCGCCCTCCGAATCCCGGACCGGCAGGACACTGCGCCGGGTCGCCACTGTCGCGGTGGCCGGATGCCTGATACGACTATGGCATGACGGAGTCGCCCACCCTTGCCGCAGCCCTGGCGCCCGTCGATGCGGTGATCTTCGACCTCGACGGGGTGGTCACGGACACGGTGGAGCTTCGCGCGGCGGCCTGGAAGCAACTCTTCGACGAAGTCCTCCTGGACCCGCGGCTTCCTGCCGGGACCCGCCGGGACCCGTTCAGCACCGAGGACTACCATGACCTGGTCGCGGGCCGGACCTGGGAGGACGCGGTAACAACGTTTCTCGGGTCCCGCGGCGGGGCCATCCCGAGGGGCTCACCGTCGGACGGCTCCGGGGACTGGACCGCGTTCGGGCTCGCGGCCCGCCACCACGAAGTGTTCGAAAAGCTGCTCAGCAACAACCCGGTCCGGGCCTTCCCCGGCACCGCCGACCTGCTCGGCCGGCTGAAGGCGGGCCGGATTCCCGTGGTGCTTGCCACCTCGGCCCGGAACGCGGGCGCGCTGCTGTCCGCCGCCGGGCTCGGGGACGTCTTCGACCACATCATCGACGGGCAGACGGCCCTGGACCGCGACGTCGCCGGCAAACCGGCCCCCGCACTGCCCCTGGAAGCGGTGCGCCGGCTCGAGATCCCGCCCGCCCGGGCGATGGTCATCGAGGAATCGGTGCCCGGTGTGGAGGCCGGCCGGCGCGGCGGTTTCGGGCTGGTCGTGGGGATCGACCGGGCCGGGCGGCGGGATCCGCTGGAAGCGGCGGGCGCCGACGTCGTCGTCGAAGATGTCAGCCAACTGGACATCGGACTCGTCATTTCGCACCCGTGGCTGCTGGTCTACGAGGGCTTCGACCCGGCGCACGAGGGCCACCGTGAGGCCCTTACCACCCTGGGGAACGGGTACCTGGCCACCCGTGGCGCTGCCCCCGAACACCGCGCCGGCGCGGTGCACTATCCGGGCAGCTATCTCGCCGGCGTCTACAACAGCCTGCGCAGTGTGGTGATGGACCAGGAAACGGTCGACGAACACATGGTCAACATCCCGGACTGGCTGCCGCTGGACCTCCGGATCGGCGACGGCGCGTGGTGGTCCGAGGGCGGCCTTGCACTCCGCAGCGAACGGCGCACCCTGGACCTGTTGCGCGCGGTACTCACCCGCGAGGCACTGCTGGAGGACAGCGCCGGCCGGCAGCTCAAGCTGCTGCAGCGCCGCCTCGTGTCGATGGCAACACCGAACCTGGCCGCGCTGGAAACGGTCATCACGGCTGTCGGCTGGGATGGTGCCGTCAGCATCCGCAGCGGCTGCGACACTGGGGTAACCAACTCCAATGTCCCCGAGGACGCGGCGCTGTCCAGCCGGCATCTGGGGTCCGTGGAGGTTACCGCGTCCGAGCCCGGGCCCGGGGTCGCCGGCCTCACCGTGGAAGTCCGGACCGTAACCAGCGGGATCGGGATTGCCCTGGCCCTCCGGACCGAAGTCTCCGGGCCCGGCGGGCCGCGGGGGACGGGGATCCCCGAGGAGCTCGGCGGCCTGCACTCGCACCGCTTCGAGCTTCCCGTGGCTGCGGGGGAGCCGCTGACGGTTCTCAAGACCGTGGCCGTGGCCTCCTCGCGCGACCACGCCATCGCCGCGCCGCTGACGGCGGCCCGGGCCGCCCTGGCCCGGGCCCCGGGCGGTTTCGCGGCGCTGCAGGCCGAGCACGAGGCCGCGTGGGCGATCCTGCTCAAACCGTTCGTCATCGAGCTCGACGACGGCTCGCAGGCACAGCTCATCCTGAACCTGCACGTCTTTCATCTGCTGCAGGCACTCACCACCCACACCGCGGAACTGGACGCGGGCGTGCCGGCCCGCGGACTGCACGGCGAGGGCTACCGGGGACACGTCTTCTGGGATGAACTCTTCGTTCTTCCGCTACTGAACTCCAGGCTGCCGTCCGTCGCGCGGGAGCTGGTCGATTACCGGTGGCGTCGGCTCGGCGCGGCCCGGGACGCGGCCCGGGCCGCGGGGCTGAAAGGGGCGATGTTCCCGTGGCAGAGCGGCAGCGACGGCACGGAACAGACGCCGCAGCTGCTGTTCAACCGGCGGTCCGGGCACTGGATGCAGGACCATTCCCGGCTCCAGCGTCACGTCGGCCTCGCCGTCGCCTACAACGCCTGGCAGTACTTCGAGGCGACCCAGGACCGCGGGTGGCTGACCGAGCACGGTGCGGAGATCATCGTCGACGTTGCCCGGTTGTTCGCGTCGATGGCGGAGCTGGACCCTGCGGACGACCGCTTCCACCTCCGCGGCGTCATGGGTCCGGATGAATACCACACCGGAAATCCTGGCGACCCCGGCGGCGGTCTGAACGACAACGCCTACACCAACATCATGGCGGCCTGGGTGTTCGACCAGGCCGTCTGGATCATGCACTCAGTCCAGGGGTTCGACATGGACGAACTGCGTGTCCGGCTGCTGATCACGGCCACTGAAATCGAGGCGTGGGAACACCTCAGCCGCCGCATGTTCGTTCCGTTTCACGACGACGGCGTCATCAGCCAGTTCGACGGCTACAGTGCGCTCCGGGAACTCGACTGGAAGCACTACCGCCGGACCTACGGGCTCATCGAACGGCTGGACCTGATCCTGGAGGCGGAGGGGGACAGCGCAAACCACTACCGGCTGGCCAAGCAGGCCGACGTCCTGATGCTGCTGTACGTCCTGGGCGAGGACCAGCTCATCGCGTTCCTGGCCCGGATGGGCTACACGGTCACCTCCGCCCAGATGGCCGCCACGGTGGATTTCTATCTGGCCAGGACGGCGCACGGCTCCACGCTCAGCAGGGTGGCCCACGCGTCGGTATTGGCGCAGCGGGATCCCGAGCGGGCGTGGGCGGTGTTCCGGGAGGCCCTGGACGCGGACCTGGATGACACCCAGGGCGGGACCACCAGTTCCGGCATCCATCTGGGCGCGATGGCCGGGACGATCGACGTCGTCCAGCGCAGCTTCGCGGGGCTGCGGATCACCCGCGATGCCCTCGACTTCGCGCCCCGGCTGCCTGTCGAGCTCAGCCGCGTGCGCTTCCAGGTCCGCTACCGGGATCAGATGCTCGCCGTCCATCTGGAACGCGACCGCCTGTCGGTGTCGGCGGCCCCCGGCGACGCCGCCCCGGTGCTGGTGCGGGTCGGGACCCAGCGGGTGCTGCTCCGGGCCGGTCAGGACCATGTGTTCCTGCGGCAGGACGACTGAAACCGCCGGCGCCCCCGCCGGCTACGGGGCGTCCATCCGGAGCACGGCCGCGCCCGTGACCCGGTCCTCCGACAGGTCCAGCAGCGCCTGGTCCGCGGCCGAGAACGGATAGGACACCGTGGTGGGGCGCAGCGGGATCTCCGCGGCGATGCGGAAGAACTCCTCGCCGTCGGCCCGGGTGTTGGCGGTGACACTGCGCAGCTGGCGTTCGTGGAACAGCTCCGTGGCGTAGTGCAGCGGCGGGATGTCGCTGAGGTGGATGCCGGCGACGGCAAGGGTGCCGCCCCGGTCCAGGGCACGCAGGGCCGCCGGCACCAGGGTGCCGGCCGGAGCGAAGAGGATGGCGGAGTCCAGCGGAGCCGGCGGTGGCTCATCGGCGCCGCCGGCAAAGGTCGCGCCCAGCTCGAGGGCGAGGGCGCGCGCTTCCTCGGACCGCGTCATGACGTACACACGCGCGCCCTGGAACAGGGCGATCTGTGCGGCCAGATGCGCGGATCCGCCGAAGCCGTAGATCCCAAGCCGTCCGCCGATGGGCAGCTCGGCCCGGCAGAGCGCGCGGTAGCCGATGATTCCCGCGCAGAGCAGGGGTGCGGCCTCTTCGTCCGAGAAGTTTGACGGGAGCCGGTAGGCGAAGTTCTCGGACACAGTGATGAGTTCGGCGTAGCCGCCGTCGCGGTCCCAGCCCGTGAACACGGGGGTCAGGCACAGGTTCTCCGCTCCACGCAGGCAGAAGCGGCAGGAGCCGCAGGTCCGGCCGAGCCAGGCGACCCCGATCCGTTCGCCGCGGGAGAATCGCGTGGCGCGGGACCCGCACGCAATGACGTCGCCGACCACCTCGTGGCCGGGGATGACGCCGGGGCGTCGCGGGCGGAGGTCCCCCTCGGCCAGGTGCAGGTCTGTCCGGCAGACTCCGCACACGTGGACCCGCACCAGCACCTCGCCGGGGCCCGGCCGGGGGTCGGGGCACTCGCCTGCCACGAGGGGGCCGCTGCTCATCGGCCCGGGCTGTCCGACCCGCCAGGCTCGCACGGGTGTCCTCCTCTGCTAGGACCTCCAGCTCCCCTCTGAAGGCAGTGGTCCGGTGGGGCGGTTCAGCGCGTTATCAGGACGTTGCAGCGCGCCTTGTTCAGGATGGCCGTGACCGTGTTGCCCGGGCCTCCCTCACGGTTGTGGGTTCCAATCACCAGCACCTCGGCATCGCCGGCGGCCGCCAACAGTTCTTTGGACGCAGCGTGGCCTTGCCGCAAGACGACTGAGATCGACAGATGCGGGGCAAGGTTCCGGGCCTCCTCCAGTGCGTGGTCCAGGAGTTCCCGGCCCTGCATCGGGCCATGCCGTCCATGCATTTCCCGGTTTCCGCCACGGCTCTGGTCGATGGTGACAATCTGCAGGGTTGCGCCGAGCACTCCCGCCAGCCGTGCGGCGCCGGCCAGCGCAGCGGAGCTCCGGGAGGTCCCGTCGATGCCCGCGACGACGGCGCCCGCCGCTTCCCCGGGCCCGCGCAGCCGGCGGATCACCATCAGCGGACACGGGGAGGAACCGGCCAAGTCGAGACAGACCGACCCCGCAAGCTGCCCCAGCACGCCGCCGAGCCCGCGGCTGCTGACCACCAGCAGGCGGGCATCCTGCGCCGCGTCGCGCAGCACCGCCGCCGGGAGCCCTGTTTCCATGACGCCCTCGACGTCGGGCCCGGGTTCCGCCGCAGCCTCCGCCGCGGGTCCGTCTGTCGCGGGTTCCGCAGCCGTTGCTGCGCCAGGGGTTCGAGCGGCCGCGAGGGCCGCGCCTGCCAGGTCGAGGCCTTCGGCAAGGATCGCCTCGGCTGAGTGCCGCAGTCCGCTGCCTTCCACGCCTTTGACCGGGCCGAGCTTCTTGGTGAACATCGGCCAGACCCAGGCGTGGACCACGCGGAGCCGGTAGTTTCCGGCGGCTGCGTACTGCGCGGCCCACTGGACGGCCTCTTTCGCTGCCTCCGACCCGTCGTAGCCCACGGCCACCGTGGTGCGTTCGGGCCCTGCCGCGGGTGCCGTCATTCGTCCTCCCCGTCAGCCGTGTCCGCCTCCAGGCGGTACTTTGCCCCCAGTAGAACGCAGCGGTCAGGAAAAGGGCTAGGGGCTTTGGTCCCGCGGGTTGCGCGGATCCGCGTTCTGAGTGCGCCCGGCACGCGCCGCGGCTCCCGAGTCCGCGCCGCCGCTCCGCTCACGCAGTTCGCGGCCGCGTTCGATGTCTTCCTCTTCACGGGCCTGCAGCTTGTCGCTCTGTTTGGTGTCGCGGGGCGGCAGCTGGATGGTTTCCTCGGCTTCGATGCCGGCCTGGAGTTGGCGGCCGCGTTCCATTTCGGCGTCGAATTCGGCGCCGAAGAGCAGCGACATGTTCAGGATCCAGAGCCACAGCAGCGAGATGATGACGCCACCGATCGTGCCATAGGTCTTGTTGTAGCTGCTGAAGTTGGCGACGTAGAACGCGAAGGCCACGGAGGACAGCAGGAACACCACCAGGGCAATAAAGGAGCCAAGGCTCATCCAGCGGAACTTGGGCTGCTTCACATTGGGCGTGGCGTAGTACAGGATGGCAATCGCGAGCACCACGAGCACCAGGATGACGGGCCACTTGGCGATGTTCCAGACCACGAGGACAGCCCCGCCCAGCCCGATCGCGCTGCCGACGGACTCAGCCACCGGCCCGCTCAGGACCAGCATGGCGGCCAGCAGCAGGACGATCAGCACCGTGGCGATGGTGACGGCGAGCATGGTGCCGCGCAGCTTGATGAACGGCCGGCCCTCATCGATTTCGTAGATCCGGTTCATGGCCCGGCCAAATGCCCCGACGTAGCCGGAAGCGGACCAGAGGGCCGTGAGGAGGCCGAGCACGAGGGTCAGCCCGGCAGCGGAGGAGTTGCTGAGCTGCTCGACCGGTTGGCGAATGGCTTCGACCGTTTCTGCCGGCGCGAAGCCCTGGACAATGTCCAGGAGCCCGGCCGTGGTCTTCCCGGCCTGCCCGAAGATGCCCAGCAGGGACACGAGGGCCAGCAGGGCCGGGAAAATGGAGAGGACCGAGTAGTAGGTCAGGGCCGCGGCAAGGTCCGGGCACTGGTCCTTGGTAAATTCGCGCAGCGTCTTTCTGGCGATGTACTTCCACGAGGGCTTGGTGACCTCGGTGGGGCTGTCCGGTTTGCGGGAGTCGTCCGGGGCGGGTGCCGTGCGGGCCTTGGCGGTGCTGCTCTCCTGGGTTTCGGTGTCGGCGGTGGTGTCTGCCGCGGCGGGGTTCTTGGCCATGGGAATTCTTCCTTTGGGGTTAAGTGCAACGGCCGGCCGTCCGGCGCGTGAGCGCAGGACGGCCGGCCGGGTTCGAAAGGGATCAGACCTGCTGGACGTTGTCCTTGGCCTCGACAGTCCGATCCTTGACGTCCGCCACGGCGCCCTGGCCTTCGGCCTTGACGTGTTCGGTGGCGACGGTGGCTGTGGCCTTGACGTTCTCCACCGCAGCCTGGGCGGGCTCCTTGAGTCCTTCCGCCACGTGCTTGGCGGCCTCCGTGAGTTCCGTCGTGAGCGGTTCGGCAGCAGTCTTCAGGGAATCTGCGGCTTCGCGTTCCTTCTGGCTGGCAGGGATCAGGGAGGAGACCAGCAGGCCGGCCCCGAACGCAATCAGACCTGCCGCCAGAGGGTTCCCCTGGGTCTTGACCTTGACCTGCGTGGGGGCGTCCCCGATAGCTGCCCCGGCGTCGCTGAGATGCGACCCGGCACTGCCGGTGGCCGAGTGGACATTGCCGGCGGTGTGGTCGGCAGCTCCCATGACTTTCTCCTTCACTCCAAAAACGGCGTCTTTGACCTTGTCCGTCTGGCGCTGGACGATGTGGGACGGGGTGACCTTGTCCGCTACGGCATCGACATTCGTGCCCAGCCGCGCGCGGGTTGCTTCAATATCTGCTCGGATGACATCCGGGTTTTCACTCATCGTGTTTCCTCGCTGTATTTAGGGGTGGGCTTGAGCGTGGGCGGGATTTCCTGAAG
>NZ_MQTS01000014.1 GCF_020532825.1 Arthrobacter sp. SO3 | reverse complement strand
CTGCTGGAATGGCCTGGAAACGTGCCGCGGTGGCCTGATTCTTAGCGCTGAAATGGCCGACTTAAAGTTGACGGAACACAGGCCGGGCCCACCTGGTGGGCAGGCCCGGCCGGACCGGCTTAGGCGTTGTGGCTGCGCCGGGTCTTGGAGAGGGCGCGGTAGGTGGTGAGGAAGGGCCTCGAACGGTCCGGGCGCTCGGGTAGGGGGCCCTCCCGCGCAGCTCAACGCCGGGGGTCCGCTACTGGCTCGCTCGGCCCTGGCCGTTCTTGTCCGGGGTTTCCGGCACGATGCGCTGCAGGAGCGCGTCGTGGGCCTTTTGCAGTGTCTCTGCCCGGGCCTCGGCCGCGGCCACCCTGGCCGCCGCGTCGGCTGCGGTGTTGCTGGCCCGCTGCTCGGCCGCACGTGCCCGCTCCAGCTGCGCCTGGATCGCCGCAGCCTGGGTATCCATTGCGGTGACCCGGGCGGTGAGTTCAGTGACGGCGGCGTCCTTCTCGGCCGTGACCTTGTCCAGGTCCGCGACGAGTTCGGAGATCTCCAGACCCAGATCCTTCTTCTCCTGCGCCCAGACCGCTTTCGCAGCAGCGTGCCGCTCATCCGCCACAGTGGACGCTTCGGCCCAGCAGGCCCCGGCCAGACGCGCGGCCTGTTCCAGCACCGCTGCCGGCGTCGCGGCGAGACGGCCTCCCGCTGCCTGCTTCTCCTCCACCCACTCCTTCAGGTAACGCGTGGCGTCGGCGTTGCTCACACCCGCAGCCGCCCGCACCGTCGAAACGGTAGGCCGGCGCTCGGCACTGATCTGCTCCGCAGCAGCAAACACACGGTCTTTCACACTCAACGTCACGGCGACAACCGCAAGAATAGTAGGAGTAGTAACAAAACTACTACTCCTACTACTTGAGGGCAATACCGCCGCCGAATGCCCCATGGCCCGGCGGCCCTCTCCGCCCCGGCCAGGAGTTCCGGGGGCGGCGGGCGCCAGGCTGCGCCGCGGCGTTGGCCGCCACGTCGCTGGCCTGCCTGGCGGGGTGGTCGTGGCAGGATGGGCGGCATCATGGACAGGCGGTTACGGCGCGCTCCGGACGCGGAATGGGTGTTGATGTACCGGCTCGGACTGAGCCGGCAGCGCATCGCTGACCTCGTGTGTGCCGAACCGGCCACCGTTGGGTATCACCTGGTCATCGCCCGCCGCCAGGACCCGGGGCTCGAGGCCGCACACCACGCCGCCGTCGCGACCAAAGCCTGCCCCTCCCCCACAGTCCTTGCCCGCATGGAGGAGATGATCGCCTGGATCATGGCTGAGGGCCGGCTCCCCCGTGACCGCTCCGAGGATAAGGGTGAGCGGTCGATGGCGCGGTGGCTTTCGGAGCGCCGGCGCGAAGCAGCCGAGGGCACGCTGGACCCGGTCTACCGTGACGGCCTCGAACGGGTCCCCGGCTGGGAGGAAAACCACCGGGCAGCAGCGGATGAGACCCGGTGGCGTGACCGGCTCGCCCAGCTGGTGGACTTCCGTGCCGAGGGCAACGACTGGCCCCGCCACCACGACTTCGACTCGGAGCGGGAACACACCCTCGGGGTGTGGATCCACACCCCGCGGTACAAACACCGCCGAGGCGACCTCGACCCTGAGAAGGTCCGGCTCCTGGACGCCGCCGTCCCCGGGTGGCAGACCGGCAGGACCCGCGGCCGCCCGCCCCGCACGTAAATGCAGACTCAACGCCGTGCAGGCAGACTCGCACCCTGAATGTTCTGCCCGGCCCCGATAGACTCATTGAGGCTCTCCAGTCCCCCCAGCTTGGAGAGCCGGGAGCCTCCGCGCTTGAGTCGTTTGGATTCGCGCGGAGGCTTCCTCATGTTCGCGATGAGGGCGCCGTGTTCCGAAAATCCGGCCAGAACACAATATGCCGTTCGCCCGCGTTGGGCCGATTCGACTCATCGTCGCGACAGGTTCGATTGAAACAACCGAATCTCTATCGTGCGTCGGGAACTGCCGGACCCGGGACGGAATGTCAGCTGGAGAAATTATTGTGTGGGCGGTGGTAATCCCACGGGGCGGGACTGATTTTGATTCCTCGGCGCGACGCCCCGGTCCGGGCCACTTACCTTCCTTAAGAGGAATCGTACCGACCGGTCTGTCTGTTTGCGTGTAGTGTCTGCTTCTGATGGAACACTCCCAGAGCCTTTTAGTCGACCCGACCGACAAAACAGCCGCGCCGCCACCGGCTCCTGTGGGGGCGCGGGAGCGGATTATGGCCGCTGCCTATGATTTGTTCGCCCAGCGTGGCATCCGTGATGTCGGCATCGCGGAACTGATATCGCGGGCCGGGGTTGCCAAGGCGACGTTCTACGGGCACTTCGCCTCCAAGGACGATCTGGTCCTGGCCTTCTTGGAACGCTGCCATCAGGTCTGGACTGTCGAGCAGATCATCTCCGAGTCCAGAAGGAGGGCCGACAATCCCATCGCCCAGTTGCTGGCCATTTTCGATGTTCTGGACGGATGGTTCCGCCGGGACGACTTCGAGGCCTGTTCCTTCATGAACACCATGCTGGAAATGGGCGCCTCCCATCCATTGGGGAAGGCCGCAGCCGGTTATCTGGCCCAGGTGAGGGACTTCATGCGGACCCTCGCCGCGGAAGCGGGCCTTGACGAACCGGACCGTTTTGCCCGGTCCTGCCACATCCTGACGAAGGGATCCATCATCGCCGCCGTCGAGGGAGACCAGGAAGCCGCCATTTGGGCCAAACGCATGGCCCTTTGCCTCATCGCCGATCACGGAGGCACCGCCCCCCTGACCTCGCCTAGGCCCGGAACCTCTTGACCGGGTGACCGAACGCGCGTTGCCGGCACGTGTCCGTCGTCATGATGCACTCCGACCCTGAAGGGCCATCCATGCCAGTGCCACTCCCCGCGCCCGACCCGTCAATAGTGCCGGGCTACGAAATGGAAGAACAGCCTCACCATGCGGACCTGCGGGCGCTGGCCGGGCTGCTGGGCCGCATAGCAAAGCGCGACAATGACGCCTTTGAGGAATTTTTCGCCCACACCCGCAAAGAAGTGTTCGCAACGATCCTGGCCGTCCTCGTATCCAGGGAGCTCAGCGAGGACACGTCCCAGGAGGTATACATCCAGGTGTGGAACACGGCCCACCGGTTCGATCCGGCACGCGGATCCCCGATGGCGTGGCTGCTGACCATCGCCCGGCGCCGTGCCGTGGACCACGTCAGAGCCGAACAATCCCACCGGAATCGCCTGGCACGTTTTGCATCGGATAACCACATCACCGACCACGATGTGGTGGCAGAAGCGGCGACCAAAATCTTTGAAGCCGAGGACGTCAACCGCCATTTGCTCTCGCTATCCGCACTCCAGCACGCCGCCATCAATCTTGCCTTCTTCGACGGCCTGACATATGCCGAAGTGGCGTTCATCCTGAACGTGCCGCTGCCAACGGTAAAAAGCCGTATTCGGGACAGCCTTTCCAAACTCCGACACTCCATGGCGGAACCATCAAGCGCACGGTTCCGTCTCGCCGGTGGAAAACCGGGCGGGCCCGACCGGATCATCAAGCTGTCGCCCCTCACCGTTCCTGACAGTTGCGTTACGCCTCCGGCCGCCTAGACCAGCGGCAATCTCCAGCCGACCTGGTCGGGATCGCTCCCCCACACACTTTTGATAAATACGCGTACATATGAGGGCCGTAACTGTGCGATGGACCCGGGGTGGTACGGCTACTTTCGCTGGAAGATGTTGAGAATGTTGCCCTCGCTATCCGTGAACCAGGCAGCCTTCCCCACGGGGGTCGTCGCGATGCCGTTCTCAGTCTTTAGGCCCGGAAAGTCATACTCCTCGAAGACGACGCCGCGGCCCCGCAGATCCTCGACCTCGGCCTCGATGTTTTCGGTCCCCCAGCCCATCTGGGTGTTTTTCGCGGTGCCCGCGTTTTCGGTCTTGTAGATCAGGAAGGTCGTTCCGTTCCCGCTGCGGTAGAGCAGGTTCTCTTCGTCCATGGCGTTCGGGGCTTCCAGTCCAAGCACGTCCCGATAGAAATCCCTCGCCCTGGCCATGTCCTTCGCTGGGAGGACCGCGAAGATGTCAAGTTCCTTAAGCATGATGATTTCTCCTTCTATGCAGTGATGGCGGTACTCTCTCCGACCGCGGTGCCCGCGGGCGGAGTTACCGGCTCTTTTCCGGGCCCGGCCGCCGCCTTTTCTGCGACGCGCCGGGACGGACACCAGGGAGCTCTCCGGTGCCGTGTCGGCGACGGCAGGCTCGAGGGTCTCCACAGCGTTCATGTCGCCATTATGGACATATATTGGCATCCCCGGATATAGGGAGGGCGGACTCCGGCCTGGCGGTGTATGAGGCCTAACAGGAAAGGGGTGCCGCTGCCGTTTGGCTTGTGGTCGTTTAGGGTCCGCAGGACGGTGGAGCCGGTGGAGCGGGCACGTATGATCCAACGGACAGCAGCAAAAAAGGAAAAAATGCTTGTGCTGTCCGAGCAAAGCGAGGCCGGTATCGTGCCCTCGCTCCCGCCTGTCATGCCGGCCTCCTGCCATCCGGGAGCGAACACTGCAGTTCGCGGTGGGCCGATGTAGAAACCGTGGCCGCTGTGCGGGGGCAGTTGTAGCCTTATGGGAGACCGCACGGATGCTTGTCCTGCGATCACGCAATGACTTGAAGTGCCGTACTTCTGCGAAGTTCGGAAGGTCAGAGGGTGTGGGTTCTGATGGATGAAAACCAGCAGGAATTGACTCATGTTGCGTTCCTGCTCGCAGACCTCGAGGTCCACGAAGCGTGGTTGGCGTACTTCGCGTACGGGGGCAACCAGGGCCTGTTGGTCGTCGATGCATATTTGAACCGACTGATTCCGCTGCCGGCCCACGACTGCAACCTGCTGGCGTTGATCCTGAATGAGCGTTTGACTGAACTCCATTTGCCGCACCTCGCCTCCTACAGCGGCTGAGGATGCATCACTTAGCCTTCAGTCCCGCAGCAACAGGAGTGTAGGTGGTGCCGTCCCGGAGTATGGCCCAGAGGACGTTGAGGCTACACCGGGCCACGCAGAACATGGCCTGAATGCGGGTTTTTCTTCGGTGCGTTCGCGGTTGTAACAGGTCCGGGAAGCGGGGCCGCTCCTCAGGGCCGAAAGAGAAAATAAGTAGAAGAGGCGCAGGAGCCTGCGGTCTTAGCGCCGGGGCCGGTGATCGTTGCCGGAGTCCCGCGGCACGGGGGCGCGGGAGCGAGTCCGGCGAAAGAAGACAATTAACGCTTGCACTGGCCGGGCAGGACGGGTGGTTAGGCCTCGAAGTGGGTAGTGGTTCCAGTGGTGCCGGAGAAGCGCGTAACGATCTCTGTGGCAATGGTGTGCAGCTTCTGATTGCGGCTGATCGAGGCCCGCCGGAGGATGCCGAAGGCTTCCTCCGGCGGGCACCGGCTCTGCGCAATGATCACCCCGCAGGCCATGTTAATCGCTGTCCTGCCCTCCATCGCGGCCTTCAGATTATCGCTGAGCAGATCCGCCGCGGCGATCCTGATGCTCAAGCGCAGGGCATCACTGGCCGCGTCCGCAAAGTCGACTGCCACGGCAACGGCATCCCCGGTAAACAGGCCCGCGGCGGGGGCGGAAAAGTTTAGTAATGCAGTCGCGTCCTGGCGCAACTGAAGGGGCACGGCCAGCGTGGCAGGGTTTCCCGCTGCGGCGAGTTCGCTGCTGTCCGTGGCCCGGCGCCGCTCTGCTGCCGCGTCGCTTCTGCCGGCGATGGTTACGTCCCGTGGAGTGGTGTAGATCTCAGCAGTTACGCGTTGCTCCGGCAACGTAGTGAGCCATCGTGCGATGGTCA
>NZ_MQTS01000139.1 GCF_020532825.1 Arthrobacter sp. SO3 | reverse complement strand
ACCCACACCCCGCCATCATTCAACTCCACCTCAGTGGTCTTAAACCCCGGATAGATGACGGCGCCGGTGATGAGGACGGCTGCCGAAGAGGCGATGGCAATGCCCGTGATGAGCGGGCGCCGTTTGGTGGACCCGGGATTTTTGAAGCCCGGCTTTCTGGACCCCAGCGTGGCGAAAAGGCGTGTCACAGCTTCAGATTTCCTTCAAGATGGCGTTGTGATTCCCGTGGCTGGCCTGAGACGAGGCCCTCACTTCCCGCGACAGCCTACCGTTCGTTCCGGGGGCACGCGATGGGGAGGACTCCCCCGCGGGAGTCATGGAGGTCCCGCTCCGCGGCCCGGCGGTCAGCCGCATTGCGGGATTCCGTGACCCTCAGGCTCGCCCAGGGTGGTGTTGCCGACCTGGATGGTGCGGCCCACGAAACGGCCGTCCGGGTGCGAGTTGATGCGGTACCACTTGTAGGTCCCGCGGGCATCCGGCACGGTGCGCCACATGAAGCAGTTGACGGTGAAGGACCCGTCGGAGCCGTAGGCCCATGGATAGTTCCGGATCACCCCGTCGCAGGTGTGTTCCGCGCCCGCCGGCGAGCGCCACGAGGTTTGCCCGGAGGCAGGCGCGTCAGTGCACGTGCGGTAGCCGTTGACTGCGGCGTCCCAGTTCGTCTTCGCCGGGCCGGACTGGGCCGTGGCCGTGGCGATGCCCCCGCCGGTCCCCACGGAGTTGACCGTCTGGACCTGGATGGAGTGCCGTTCGTCGAAGCCGCCGGTGTTCACGGTCCGGCTGCCTGATGCGGCGACGTTTTCCCAGCCGCGGCCGTCAATGTTGATCCGGGTGGAGGCGACGTCGTTCGTCGCCGTGGACGGCGAGTTCCAGCTGAAAGTGAGCGACTTCTGGTTCTGGCCGCCGTTCTGGCCGGAGGCCGAGGGCGTCCCGGGCGCGCCGTAGGGTGTGGCGCCGGCTGCGGCGCTGGCGTCCGAGCTCGGCGCCACGGTGGAGTTGGCCACCACGGTGATCCTGGTGGCGGCCCCGTTCGTGAAGCCGCCTACGGTCTGCCCGGGCCGGATGGGACCGGACTGTCCCGTGGTGGCGTTGTAGGTGTAGCTGACCTCATTGGGCGCCGAGCCGTTGCGCTCAGCGTCGGTGAGTTCCCGGAAGTTGATGGTCACGGCCCTGCCCGCGCCGCCGGTGTTGGCCTCCGCGGCACTGACCCCGGACACCTGGGAGAGCTTGCCGGTGGCGCGCCGCGGGGCCGACGGCGCGCTGACGGCGCCCTTGCCGGCCTTGTTCTCCGCCTGCACGGTGAAGGTGTAGGAGGCCTCGGAGTTGTTCGCGGTGAAGTTCGCGGTCCGCACCGTCCCGGGAACCATTTGGGTCTGCGTCGTCCCGCCCCCGCCGCTCATGGTGACGTAGTAATTCTTGATCGCGTCGCCGTTGGTGTTCGGTTCGCTCCAGTTCACCTTGAGCTGGTTGGAGGTCCCCACGGCGGAGGCCACCGTCGACGTCGGTGCCGCCGGGGCTGCCGGGACGCCGGCGGGGTTGTCTTCGGCGGAGTAGATGCCCCACTCGGACGGGCCAAGCTCGTTGACGGCCTGGGCGCGCACCTTGTAGCGGACGCCGTTGGTCAGGCCCGGCCAGGTGTAGTTCAGCCCGGTGACGCCGTTCTTCACGGCGACCCCGGTGGCCGGCGGCGGGGAGATCTCCAGGTTGTAGCTCTTGACGGCCGAGCCCTCGGTCTTTGCCGCAGGCCAGGCGATCACCATGTTTTTGTCCCCGGCCTTGACCGCGGGGGCCTCCGGCGGGGAAGGCTTCTCATCCGGCCTGATCTCGTTGGACGCCGCCGAGGGCGCTGACTGGCCCACTTCATTGGTGGCGGTGACAGTAAAGACGTACTTGACGTCGTTGGTCAGGCCGCTGAGGGTGCAGGTGGTGGTGGCGCAGTCCTGGCTGAAGCCGCCGGAACTGACGGTGTATTTGCTGATGCCAGCGCCATTGTCCGACGGCGGAGCCCACTTGAGCACTGCCGTGCGGCTGCGGACATCGGTCGCGGACGGGGCCGAGGGGGCATCCGGCTTGTCCCGGACCGTGATGCGCACCCGGCCGCTGGCCTGCCGCGACGGATCCCCGGTCTTGTCCAGCACGGTGTAGCGGACCACCATCACGCCCTTGGAGCCGTCGGCGGGAGTCACTGTGATCGAGTCCCCGTTCACGGCGGGGGCGCCCGCGGCCGAGCCGGTTTCGACCGTGGCCGAGATGATCTTCAGCGGGGTTTCGCCGAATGGGTTGAAGTCGTTGGCCAGGACGTTGATGGTCTCGGTTTTGCCTGCATTGGCTTTGTCGATGACGTCCTCGTTGGCCGTCGGGAGGGGCCGGTTGGAGGCGACGACGGTGGCTTCCACCGTGGCCTTGACCGGCTCGGAGCGGCCGTCAGTGACCTTCAGCGGGATGCTCCCCCGGCGTCCCGCGGCGATGGTGGCCTCCGCGCTGACCTTGAGGGTCTGGCCCTCAATGGTGGCCTTGAGCCCCTCGGGCAGGGTGCCGTCGAGCTCGAACTTGAGCTTCTCCTGGTCGCCCGAGTCGACATCCTTGGCGAGGTTGCCCAGCTCGAGGCCGACGGACTCGGCCTTCGGCACTTCGAGGTCGGTCCCGCTGAAGGTGGGCTGGTGGTTGGCGTTGGGGTCGGGAATGACTCTGGTGATGATGCTCAGGGTCGATTTCAGGCCCTGCGGATCGTCGGGTCCGGTGCCGTCCGTGACCTCGAAGGTCACGGAGCCGGGGCCCACGTAGTCCTTCAGCGCGGCGTAGCGCAGCGCGGTGCCGTTGCCGGCCACGACGTTCTGGGAGTCAGCCCCCTGCACCCTGACCTTGTCCACCTGTGTGATCCGGGGCGTGTGCCCTTCCCGGACCCGGACGTACTCGTTCAGGTCGAGGTTGATTTCGTTGCCGGCCATCACTTCGACGACGTCGGTGCGCGCCAGGGTGGGGTGCTGCTCGCCCTGCCCGGGTACCCAGATGACCGCCGTCGCGCTTTGGCCGTCCACGTCGGTGACGGTGTACGGGACCAGCTGGTCCTTCGGGGCGAGGGTCACGACGACGTTGCCGCTACCTCCGGCGCGCGCGTTCGGGTTGCCGTCCGGCAGGGAGACCTTGAGCTCGGCGGCGACGCCGTCGGGGTCGGAGTCGTTCTTGAGGACGGGGACGTCGACGGCGGACTTGCCGAGGGTCTCCGCGGGGGTGACCACGTCGTCTTTGGCGACCGGGAGCTTGAGGGCCGCATCCGGGCTGATCCGGACCCGGATCACCGCGCTGCCCTGGGCCTTCTTGTCATCCTGGATCTTGTAGCCGACGCTCTCGCTGCCGGCGGCGCCGGGGGCGGTGAGGAGGACCTTGCCGCCGTCGGCCGGCTCGACGCTGAGTTCGGGCCGGGCTTCGAAGGCGTTGGAGACCAGGCTGACCGGGTCCCCGTCCGGGTCCGAGTCGTTGCTGAGGGCGTCGACGGCGATCTTGCGGCCGGGGCGCACGTCGACGGCGTCGTCGACGGCGATGGGTTTCTGGTTGTTGGCTTCCGGCGGGGCGATGCCGACAATAACGGTGCCGGTGTTTTCGGCGCCGATCCGGTCCCGGACGCGGTAGCTGAAGGTGTCCGTGCCGGCGGCGTCGCCGGTGGCGGTGAATTCGAGGTAGCCGTCCTTGACGACGGCCGTCCCCATGGCCGGGGCCTTGTCCACGCCGGTCAGCTGGACGGAGTCGCCGTCGGAGTCAATGCCGTCCAGCGGCACGGGGATGCGGACCACCATGCCTGCCACCACACGGGCGGTCAGGTTCTTCGGTTCGGGGCGGGTGTTCCGTTCGTCGTCGCGGGCCCGGATCCGGATGGTGACCTGCTGGGAGTCCGACTGCCCCGAGTCGTTGGTGACCTTGTAGATGGCGTACACGGTTTTCGGCTGCTCGCCGGCGATGAAGCGCAGCGCGTTGCCGGAGGGGAAGATGCGGCCGTCGGCGGCGTCGGGCTGCTGTGCCAGCGCCGGTTCGAGGGTCAGCTTGCCGCCGTTGGGGTCGGTGTCGTTCCCGAGGACCGCGATGGTGACGACGTCGCCGGCACGCACGGTTGCTTCGTCCGGCTTGGCCTGCGGCGCCTGGAGTTTGGTGGGGGCCGGGACCACGAGGACGGCGATCTCGCCGGTGGCCGAGGACTTGCCGTTGGAGATGGTGTATTTGACGTTGAGCTGGCCCTCCGCGCGGATGTCGGTGATCCGGACCACCGAGTGGTCCAGGACGGACACGCTCACAGGCTCCCCGTCCGCCGCGGTCACGGACTGGACCACCAGGACGCCGCCGGAGGGGTCGGAGTCGTTGCCGAGGACATCCACCAGGACGCTGCCGCCGCTGGGCAGCAGGGCGGTGTCGCGCACGGCCACGGGGGCGCCGTCGCCGTTCCCCGGGACGACGTCGACGCGGACCAGCTGCTGGGCGCTGGCCGGGCCGTTGGTGACGAGGTAGGAGACGTAGTGGGGTCCCTGGGCGGTGGCGGAGAAGGTGAAGGTCTGCTGGTCCGCGCCCATCGTGGCGGTGGAGTTGCCGTCCGGGGTGACCTGGGCGAGGCGGAGCGCGCCGCCCTGCGGATCCGAGTCGTTCTTGAGCGGGGCGATGACGGTGTCCACTCCGGCGACGGCGACGATGTGGTCCGCGTTGGCGATCGGCGGCAGGGCGCCCGGGGCGCGGACGTCGACGGTGATCTTGCCTTCGGTGCTGGACTGTCCGTCGGAGACCGTGACGGTGACGACCTTGCGGCCGGGCTCGGAGCCGGCGTCCTGGAAGCTGAGCAGCCCGTCGGGACGGGCTTTGACCTGGTCGCGGGGGTCGCTGCTGGTGGCGCTGACGACGTAGAGGTCGTCGCCGTCGGGGTCGATCCAGTCGGTGAGGATGTTCTGGGTGACCAGCTTGCCGGTTTGCACCAGCAGGGAGGTGTTCCGGTTGGGTTTCTGCCGCGGGGCGGAGTTCTCCCCCGCCGGGACGACGGTGAGCGTGACGTCGGCGGAGGCGGAGAGACCCCGGCCGTCGTCCGCCGAATATTTGAACGTCTCTGTGCCGGTCTTCTCTGCGGGCACGCTGACCTGGAAACCGGTGGAGCCATAGATCGGTGCGAGGAGTCCGGATTTGATCGGATCGGGTGCCCGGACGGTGAGGATGTCGCCGTCGGGGTCGGTGTCGTTGTCGAGCACGGGCAGGATGGTGGTTTTGCCGGCGCGCACGCCGAAGCTGTCCGGTTTGGCCGCGGGTGCGCTGTTGGGTTTGGTGCGGTCCGGGAGGACGGTCTGCTGGACCTCGTCGGCGGAGTCCTTGTCCGCATCGTCGGAGGTTTGCTGCGGGGGGATGACGTCGTCCCAGTTGTTGACCAGCTGCATGTTCTGGTTCACCAGCCACACATTGCCCGAATTCACATCATTGAGGACCA
>NZ_MQTS01000138.1:10068-13663 GCF_020532825.1 Arthrobacter sp. SO3 | reverse complement strand
CACCTTCAACGCCGCCGCACTCGCCTCCAGCCGCGCCACCCCCGCCAAACCATCCAGGCAATCATCGGCCAGATCCCGCAACGGATCCACACCCCGGAACGGGTCCGTGTCCCGGACGGCCACCGCGTCCAGCAGCGGATCCTTGCCCCGCGGCAGGGCGTCGGCACCGGGGGCGTCAGGGCCGGGCAGGGCGTCGGCACCGGGGGCGTCGGGGCCGGGCAGCGCGTCGGCGTTCCGCAGCTCCGGGTGGTCCGCACCGGCGCCGATGAAAGCAGCAAGCGCAGCCGTCGACGCGGCGAGAGCCGCCAGGGCCTCCCCGCTCTCCACACTCCAGGATGTGCTGCTTTCCATACCCCAAGCGTAGATCTGGGCTCCGACAAAAAGATGAACCAGCCGGGTGGCAGCGCGACACCGGAGCCGACAACCAAACCGACCACCATGAACCAACGGGCTCCGCGGTGCACGACTACAGGAAGCACAGGTTCTGCGTAGCGGAAGCATTAGGCTGTCCGCATGAACAGCTATGCGGTGTTTCTGCGTGGGGTCAATGTCGGTGGCGTGACCATCAGGATGGCCGAACTGACAGAAGCCCTTAAGTCCCGGCCGTTTTCGGCGGTGAAGACGCTCCTGGCCAGCGGCAACGTCGTGCTTTCGAGTGAGCTGTCCCCGGCCGGCGTCAAGAAGGAATTCGAGGCCTGCCTCCGGGAGGCATTCGGCTATGACGCCTGGGTGGTGGTTCTGGCGGCGGAGCGGGTGAGCGAACTGGTCGCGGCGTGTCCCTACCCGGCGGACGACAAATCCACGCACACCTATCTCACGCTCGGCTCGGACGCCCAAGTGCTTGCCGAGCTGTATGCGGCCGGCAGCGCAGCGGACGGGGCCGAGTTGACAATGCTGGGTCCGGAGGCCTTGGCCTGGCTGGCCCCGGCGGGCGGCACCCTGGACAGCCCGTTCAGCAAGCTCTCCTCAAAGCCGAAGTACAAGGCCTCCACCACCACCCGCAACCTGCGCACCATGGTCAAGGTCCGCGACGCCGCAGCGCCGGCGTAGACGGAGCCCGGTCAGCGCGCCGCAGCCCGCAGTGCCTTGTTGAAGGATGCCAGCCGGCTGACCTCCAGCTCCACGGGTTCCACCACCAGTTTCGCCGCGACCGCCGCGACGGACGCCTTGAGCCGCTTCCGGGCTGCGGCGCCCCGGGCACGGGCGGCCGCGGCCGCGATGAACTTCGCCAGGACGGCCAGGACAATTCCGAGCAGTGCACCGCCGGCGATCATCACGGTCGGCACCGGCCAGCCCGCCACGAGCGGCACCTGCGGGACGGGAAGCTGGAAATAGCCCAGCGCGGCGAGGACGCCGAGCCAGGCGAAGCCGCCGAGGGCTGTCAGCAGGGCCAGCCACTGCACAATGTTGAACGCCGTCCACCACCAGGCCTTGCGGCCGGCTTTCAGCTCCGTGGTGGCGATGGCCTGGTCCAGCGCATCCGGCAGCTGCTCGCGGCCCTCGCGGGCCGCAGCCCGGATTACGGCCCGCCAGGGGCCGGGGGCGCCGTCGGAGGCCGCATCGGCGAATTCCCGGACGGCGGCATCCGTGCGGGCACGCTCCGGGGCGCCGGCCGGTGGCAGCGAGGTGCGGTTGAGTTCCGCCCTGATGCCCTCCCGGCGCAGGTTCAGCCGCCGCAGGGGATCGGGCCGGAAGCGGACCAGCCAGCGTGTCACCGGCCAGCCCGTGCGGCGGGTCGACTCCAGCCGGTAGGACCGGACGACGGCGTCCACCACAAGCGGGACGTTCGCGGCCACGGACAGTTCCTGGGCCAGGCTCGCCTTCGACGCTGCGGTGACCCCGGCTGCCTCGCCCACACCGGATGCCTCAGCGAGCCGGGCCGAGGCCCGGGTGACGTCCGCGCCCAGGCGCTGCGATTGGGCCTGCCGCTGTGTGGCCACCTGGCGGATCGCGGCCCGGACGTTCTCCACCCCGCTCCCCACCAGGGCGGAGGCGCCGATGACCTGTACCTTGCCGAGCCCGTCCCGCGCCAGGATGCCGCCGAGCGAGTCCAGCACCGGGCGGACCTCCTGTGCCGGGAGCCGGTCGATCTGGTTCAACACCACCAGGGTGACGGCGCCGTGGGACGCGAGCGGTGCCAGGAAATCGTTGTGAACCGCGGCGTCCGCGTACTTCTGCGGATCGAGCACCCAGACAAGGACGTCGACGAGTCCCACCATCCGCTCCACGATCTCCCGGTTGGCGGCGCGGGTGGAGTCGAAGTCGGGAAGGTCCAGGAGGATGAGTCCGGTGCCTTCGTCGGCGAAATCGGGGACCGGTGTCGCGTGATGCCGGTTCCGGACCTCCAGCCAGTCCAGCAGCTCCCCGCTGCCCTCGGCGCCCCAGATGCCGGCGAGCGGCTCGGACGTCGTGGGCCGCCGGACGGCCGCCGTCGCGATGTCCTCCCCGCTGACGGCATTGAAGAGCGAGGACTTTCCGCTGCCGGTGGCCCCGAAGAAGCCGACAACGGTGTGGTCGGCCGAGAGGGAACGCCGGGAACTGGCCCGGTCCAGCACCTCGAGCACTGCGTCCAGGACATCCTCCGGGAGCGCGCCCGCGGCGAGTTCGCGCGCCGCGTTCAGGGCATCGAGGCGGCGGTCCAGCCGGGAGGCCTCGGCGGCGGCGCCGTGGCGGCTCATGCCGAGGCCGCCAGCCGGCGGAGCGCCGCGGCATGGCCCTCGAGTACTGCCGGAGGGACGCCGCCGGAGACATCAAGCCGGGCCAGGAAGCGCTGCTGCTCGGCCTGGAGCAGCAGCTGGCAGCGGGCGTGGAGATCCTCGCGTGCCGTTTTGGCGAGCCGGCGGACGGCGTCCTCCCCGAAGACCGCTTCCAGCAGCCGCTGCCCGACGACGGCGGTGCCGCCTGCGACGCCGATCTCCAGCCCGGTGAGTCCGGCCGTCATGGAGAAGACCACGATCATCAGGGCGGCACCGAGGCCGTTGATGCCGAAGGACAGCCAGCGGGCCTGCGTGCGCTTTCCCTGGCCTTCGGTCCGGATGAGTTCCATGAGGCTCCCCTGCCAGGCCCTGATCTCGGCAGCCGCTTTCCCCGCGAAACCCTCGGAGGTTCCGGAGAGGTCGTCGGCGCCGAGCAGTTGGCGGCCGGCCGGGTCGGAGCGCCAGCGCTGGTCGGTCGACTCCGCCGCAGTGGCGGCTTCATCGATGATGACGGCCTGCAGTCCGGATTCGATCGCCGTCTCCACCCGCACGGCCGGCGTCGGTTCGCCCCGGAAGAAAGCACCCATTCGGTCCCTGAACCGGCCAATATTCTGCTCCATGGCCCGGAAGAACTCGCCCGTGCCCACGAAATCCTGCCAGCGGGCCAGGACCTCGCCCCGGAGGAGGGCGCCGTCCCGGGTGGCCTCAAGGATCCTGGCGACGGCGTCCCGGTAGGCGTCCCGGGCGTCCCCCGCGAGGACCTGGGCCACGTGCTCCTGGGCCGCGGAGGCCTGCGCCACGGCCTCGACGCGGCTCCCCAGTGCCTTGACGGTCCCGTTCAGTGTCCGCCGGGCGATGTCGGCGCGCCCGGCGGCGTCGGCGGCGAGTTCCTGCAGCCA
>NZ_MQTS01000138.1:0-10014 GCF_020532825.1 Arthrobacter sp. SO3 | reverse complement strand
CCCGTCCAGGGCGGCTTCCGGTACGACGAAGAGGCGGGCCCCGCCGAGGCCTTCCCTGCTGAGCATGGACTGCAGGTCCGCCCTGACCTCGGCTTCGGCGGCGGCGGGGACACGGTCCAGCACCACGGCCACCATGATGTCCCGGGAGGCTGCGTCCAGCAGCAGGCGCCACGGAACGGCGTCGGCATAGCGGTTGGCAGTGGTGACGAAGACCCACAAGTCGGCGGCTGCGAGCAACTGGCCGGCCAGTTTGCGGTTGTCAGCGGAAATCGAATCGACGTCGGGAGCGTCCAGCAGCGCGATCCCCTGCGGAACCGCCGGATCGGCCACCAGCACGAGTGAGGTGACCGCGGCCGGGTCCGGCGCGGGTCCGGCCTGGCTGGCGGGCAGTGGTTCGCGGTTCACGGTGCCGCGGATCCGGCTCAGGTTTGGCAGGACCCGCTGGTCCTCGAACCAGCGCCCGTCGGCGGGGTGGTGCAGCAGGATGGGCTGGCGTGTGGTGGGCCGGATGGCACCCGCGCGGGTGACGGCGTGCCCGACGAGTCCGTTGACAAGGGTTGATTTACCGGCGCCGGTGGAACCGCCCACGACGGCCAGCAGGGGTGCGTCCAGGCTCCGGTAGCGCGGCAGGATGTAGTCCTCGAGCTGGGCAACGGCGCTCCGGATGTCCCGCCGGGCATCGTCCGAGCCGGGCAGCGCCAGGGGCAGGGACGTTGCAGCCAGATCGCGGTGGACGGCTTCCAGTAATTCAACGGCCTGGCCGGGGGTTTCGTCGGAGCTCACCGCATCATCATGCCAGCTTCGGGTTGCCCCGGTCCGGCGCCGCGGGATGGGTACACGAAAAACGGCCCCGGGCAGATGCCCGGGACCGTTTCAACTGTGACCCCAGCGGGATTCGAACCCGCGTTACCGCCGTGAGAGGGCAGCGTACTAGGCCGCTATACGATGGGGCCGCGTACTCTCCAGAATGGCATCTCTGCCATTCGCGCTAAGCGATTATTTCACACACTCAGCAAGTGTTTCAAATCGGCAGGCCGATTCGAAACCCCTGATCAGCCGCGGAAATCCGCGGATTTTTCAGAGCTGGGATACCAGGACTCGAACCTAGAATGACGGTACCAGAAACCGTAGTGTTGCCAATTACACCATATCCCAATGGAACTTTCGGGCCGGATCCGTGGGTCTAAACCCGCGCTCCCGGCGCCTCAGCACGAGTAATTACTTTACCCGAGACTTTTCCTGCGCACAAATCGGCCGCCCTGCCGCCCCCGGAACGGCCCTCGGAGCACCCGGCACCCTCCCCCAACGAGAAAAACCCTTGCCAATCAGGCGCTGACAAGTTTACTCTCGGTAAGTTACTTACGAGTAACCAACCCTCCCCCAGTCCGCTGCGGGCAGCTGCGCCGGATCTTCCGGGTGTTAGCTGCCTCACAGCCCAGGGCCGGCAGCAAAGCCGCTGCCGGCAACACCGTCGAGAGGAACCACAGTGACACAGAGCCGTGCCGCCGCCAGCAGGACCCGTACCCGTGGCCAACAGATCGCCATCGCCATCCTTGCCCTGCTTCTCATCGCCCTTCTGGGCTTCTACACCCTCGTCACCGGCCGGATCACGGATGGTTCGGCCCGGCTCAAGGAAGGCGCCGGGCAGGCCTCTGCCGGAGCCGCACAGCTCAAAGACGGAGCCGGCAGGCTCGCCACCGGCGCCGGGCAGGCCGACACCGGTGCCGGCAAGCTCTCGGCCGGGGCCGAAAAGGTCCATGAGAGGATCAGCGGGAAACTGGCCCCCGGCGCCGAGAAGCTCCAGGCCGGCGCCGACCAGCTGTCCGCGGGCGCGGTGAAGATTGAAACGGACGTCAACAACAAACTTGCCCCCGGCGTCTACAAGGTCGACGACGGCGCGCACAAGCTGGTCGCGGGGGCCGTGCAGCTCTCTGCTGCCCTGACGCCCACGGCCGCCGGCACTGCCGAGAACAACCTGGCCGATGGCGCCACGCAGCTGGATGCGGGCGCGGCACGGCTGGCTCAAGGCTCCGGCGAGCTGGCGGCCGGAACGGTCCAGCTGAAGGGCTACCGGGGCGTCCACAACGACCCCGAAGCCGGGACGGGAACCGCGGCCCTGGCGCAGGCCCTTGAGCTGCTGGAGGCCGCCGCCTCGGATCCCGTGCAGGGCCTGGTGCCCTTGGCCGCGGTCAAGGACAAGATCGCCAAGATTGCCGCCGGTGCCCGGAAGCTGGACGCCGGGGCCTCCCAGCTGCAGGCCGGTGCGGGCCGCCTGCAGGCCGGCGCCGGCCAGCTCCAGGCGGGGACCGGGAAGCTGACGGCTGGTTTTGACACCCTTGCCGGCAAGCTCAACAGTCGGGACCCCAGCAGCCCCGGCGTGGTCCTGGGCACGGAACTGCTGGCAGATGGAACGTCGAAGATCCGGACGGGCATCGACGGTGTTCCGGGGGACCCCGAACACCCGGGGCTCCTCACGGCTGCCGCCAGGATGACCGAAGGCAGTTCCCGGCTCACGGACGGAACCGTGGCCCTTAACGCGGGCATCAAGGGAGATCCGGCCGATCCGGCGAATCCCGGCTTGCTCAACGGATCCCTGGCCCTGGCGTCGGGCGCCTCCGAGCTCTCGGCAGGCAACACCAAACTGGCGTCCGGTTCCTCGCAGCTGTCCACCGGCGCAGACAAGCTCGCGGACGGGAACGCCCTGATTGCCGCGGGCACCGGCACCCTGTACGCCAGCGCCGCGGCAGTCTCGCCCTCGAACATGGTGGGTCAGTCCGACGCCGCCACGGCCCTCGGGATCTTCGGTGTCCTGGGCCTCGGCTCGGTTGGCGCCTTCTTCGTGCTTCGGAACCGCCGGGTTCCTGGCCGCGCCGCCAAGCCGGGGCTTGAAACCGGAATTTAGGCCAGCAGTTCCAGCAGTGAACCGATCTCGCGGCCGGCGAAGCCCGGGGCCGGTTCCCCGCCGCGGTTCAGCCAGACGCCCAGGAGGCCTGCCGCCGTCGAGCCGTCAGCGTCGAGAAGGCGGTTGTCCCCCACGTAGAGCGTTTCGCCCACGCCGGTGCCGAGGCGGCGGACTCCCTCCAGGTAAATGGCCGGATCAGGCTTCGCCGCACCCACCGTGTCTGTGCCCACCAGCACGCTGATGCGTGCCAGGCCGGCGGCATCCAGCTTGACCCGCTGGTAGTCGTGGACGTTGTTGCTCACGGCGCCATAGGGGATGCCTGCGGAATCCAGGGCGTCCAGTATCGGAGTGACGTCGTCGAAAGCGCGGATGTAGCCATGCTGCAGGCTGGCGTAGGAACTGACCCAGTGGTGGGCCTGCTCGCCCTCCTCCAGTTCCACACCGAAGTGTCCGAGGGCGGCCCTGCCCCGGAGCAGGCGCTGCTCGTTGAAGCTCAGTTCCCCGGCCAGGTAACGGTCGTAGAAGTGCGTGGTCTCGCGGGTGAAGATCCGGCCGAACTTCTCCCACCCGGCCTCGTCCATGCCGGGCAGGAGGTGCTCGCTGACGTCACGGAGCGCTGCCGTCATGGCGAACTCAAGGTCCACCAGGGTGTCGTCGATGTCGAACAGCACGCCGCGGATGCCGGCCAGGCCGGCGGCCAGCGCGCTGATCCCGGCCTCGGGCCGGTCGCCGGGTCGGTTCCCGGACTGCACGGCGGTCATCAGCCGCGGAAGGCGCGCAGCCGGGCCAAGGAGGAGTCCTTGCCCAGGATCACCATGGATTCGAACAGGGGCGGGGAGATCCGCCGGCCGGAGATGGCGGTGCGGACCGGGCCGAAGGCCAGCCGCGGCTTGACGCCGAGTCCCTCCACGAGGGCTGCCTTGAGGGCGGCCTGGATGGCGTCCGCGTTCCAGTCGGCCAGCGGTGCCAGGGCGGCCAGGGCGGCGTCCAGCACCTCGGCGAGGTTCTCCGGAAGCCCCTTGCGGGCGTCGTCCGCGACGTCGATCGCGTCGTCGTTCTTGAACAGGAAGGCCAGCATTTCGGGGGCTTCGCCCAGCAGCGAGATGCGCTCCTGGATCAGCGGGGCCGCCTCGGCGAGGATCTCCTCCTGGCGGGCGGTGGGGGTGTCCCCGACAAAGCCGGCGGTGCGCAGATACGGGACGAGCCGGGCGCGGAAGTCCTCGGCGTCGAGCATCCGGATGTGCGTGCCGTTGATGGCCTCGGCCTTCTTGATGTCGAAGCGGGCCGGGTTGGCGAGCACATCGTTGACATCGAAGTGCTCGATCAGCTGGTCCACCGTGAAAATGTCCTCATCGGCGGAAAGGCTCCAGCCGAGCAGGGAGAGATAGTTGAGCAGGCCTTCCGGGATGAAGCCGCGGTCCCGGAGCAGGAACAGGTTGGACTGCGGGTCGCGCTTGGAGAGCTTCTTGTTCCCTTCGCCCATGACGTAGGGCAGGTGCCCGAAGACCGGCATGTAGCTGGCGACGCCGATGTCCATCAGCGCGCGGATCAGCACCACCTGGCGCGGCGTGGACGAGAGAAGGTCCTCGCCGCGGAGCACATGGGTGATTCCCATGAGGGCGTCGTCCACGGGGTTGACCAGGGTGTAGAGCGGGGAGCCGTCGGCGCGGACGATCACGTAGTCCGGAATGCTGCCGGCCTTGAACGTGATGTCGCCGCGGACCATGTCGGTGAAAGTGACGTCCGTATCCGGCATCCGCACGCGGAGCACGGGCTTGCGGCCCTCGGCCTTGAACGCGGCCAGCTGCTCCGCGGAGAGCTCGCGGTCGAAGTTGTCATAGCCGAGCTTGGGATCGCGGCCGGCGGCGCGGTGGCGGGCCTCGACTTCCTCCGGGGAGGAGTAGCACTCGTAGGCGTAGCCGGCTTCCATCAGCTTGGCGACGACGTCCTTGTACAGGTCCAGGCGCTGTGACTGGCGGTACGGTTCATGCGGTCCGCCGACCTCCACGCCTTCCTCCCAGGTGATGCCGAGCCATTTCAGGGCCTCGAGCAGCTGCTGGTAGCTCTCCTCCGAGTCGCGCGCCGCGTCCGTGTCCTCGATGCGGAAGACGAAGGTGCCCTTGGTGTGGCGGGCGTGGGCCCAGTTGAACAGGGCCGTACGGATCAGGCCGACGTGCGGGGTGCCGGTGGGTGACGGGCAGAACCGGACACGGACCGGGGTATCGGCGGTGACTTCGCTGGTCACAGTGGGGGCGGAGCTGGAGACGGCGTCGGGCGCGGAGGGAGTAGTCATAGTGACACCAACTTTACCGCCTGCCGCTCCGCGCTTTACCGCCTGCGGCCGCGCGCCGGTTGCCGGCGCGAGAGGGCCCTGACGAGGTAAAGCCCGGCCAGGGCCAGTCCGGCCGCCAGGAATCCCAGCGCCAGCCAGAGCGGCCCGTCGAAATACTGCACGGCGCGTGCCGCCATGGTGAACGTGCCGATGGATCCCAGCGCATAGAGCAGGAAGGAACGGCGGCCCCGGGTTCCCCGGGGGCCGCCCAGGCGCCTCATCAGGCCAGGGATGTTCATCTGCTGCCCTGCTCCGCCTAGCGGCGGACGACCGGGTTGGAGAGGCGGCCGATGCCCTCGATCTCGACCTCGAAGCGGTCGCCGGCCTGGACGAGTCCGACGCCGGCGGGAGTGCCGGTCATGATGACGTCGCCGGGCAGCAGGGTGAAAGCCTGCGAGACGATCGAGACGAGTTCGCGGACGCCGCGGATCATTTGGCTGGTGCTTCCGTCCTGGCGCAGCTCGCCGTTGAGGCGGCCCTGGATCTGCAGGTCCTCGGTGTTCAGTTCGGTCTCGATCCACGGCCCCAGCGGCGCGGAGGTGTCGAAGCCCTTGGCACGGGCCCACTGCAGGTCGGTCTTCTGGACGTCGCGGGCGGTGAGGTCATTGCCGCAGGTGTAGCCGAAGATGACGTCGTCGACGCGCTCCTCCGGGACGTCCTTGCAGATCCGGCTGATGACGACGCAGAGTTCGGCTTCGAAGGACACTTCCTCGGAGAACTCCGGCAGGACGATCGGATCGTTGGGACCGATCACGGAGGTGTTGGGCTTCAGGAAGAGCAGCGGCTGCTTCGGGACCTCGTTGCCGAGTTCCTCGGCGTGTTCAACGAAGTTGCGGCCGACCCCGATGACCTTGCTGCGCGGGATGATCGGGGCGAGCAGGCGCACATCCTCCAGCTTGTGCCGGACGGCGGTTCGTTCCACGCCGTGGAAGAAGGGGTCGCCGTTGATGACAGTGACTTCCTCACTGCCGGGCTCACCTTCGACAATGCCGTAGAGGGGATCAGAATCAACAACAAACCGGGCGATACGCATGGCTCCAAGCGTACCGTCTCCGGCGGGTGTGCCGGACGCCAGGCCGGACTCCCCGGCGGCACAGACCGTGCGGGCCGGGTTCCCCGCCGCCTGGTAGGGGGTGCCCGGTTAGGGTGCCGGTTAGGGGGTGCCGCCGCCCAGGCGCAGGTAGTGCAGCTGGGCGGCGACGGAGAGTTCCGCCGCGGGGCGCACGGCGGGATCGACGGCGGCATACACGGCGTCGGCAACCTCGGTGACCTGGGCCCCGTCGCCGAGGCTCTCAAGGGCGGAGCGGATTTGTGCGAGCCGGTCCTCGCGGTGGTCCCGGTAGGCGCGGACGATGGTGTCGAGGGCGGGCAGCATCGGGCCGTGGGCCGGGAGGACGGTGGCGGCGCCGAGGCTCTCCAGCCGGTCCAGCGACGAGAGGTAATCGCCCAGGGTGCCGTCAGGGTAGTCCAGGACCGTGGTTCCGAGTCCCAGGATCGTGTCGCCGGTGAGGACCGAGCCGTGGGCGCCGTCCTGAGGCAAATGGAAGCAGACCGAGTCCGAGGTGTGGCCCGGCGTCGCGAGGACCCTGATTTCCGCGCCGGCGGCGTGAATGACTTCCCCGTCCATGAGGGGGCTTCCGCCGTGGCAGTGGGCGGGATCCTTGGCGCGCACGGGTGCGCCGGTCAGTTCGGCGAACCTGGTGGCGGCGGCAGTGTGGTCGGCGTGCCGGTGTGTGATCAGGATGAGCTCGACGGCGCCGGCCAGGGCCAGTTCCTGCAGATGCGCCTCATCCAGCGGGCCGGGATCAACCACGACGGTGCCGGCCGAGCCGGGGGCGGAAATGACGTAGGAGTTGGTCCCGTGCAGGCTCATCGGCCCCGGGTTGGGGGCCAGCCTGAAGCGGGTCAGCTCTGTGCTGCGCACCATGGCGCGGGGGTCGTCCGGGATCACAGTTCCATCTTCCCACCGAAGCGGCAGTCAGACGAGCAGCACGACTGCAATGACCGCCGGCAGGAGTGCCTCGGCGATGGCGCTCGCCCACAGCCGCCGTTCGGAGAGCACCAGAATAATGCCGAGGAGCACGTGGCCCGGACAGGTGAAGAGCAAGAGGGTCCGCCCGGCCGCCGGCTCCGAACCTGAATTAGTCCAGTCATGGGCAATATTGTGCCCCTGCGTCCGGAACGTGGCCAGGGACTTCTGCGGGTCGAACGTCGAGTCCAACAACGACGGCGGCCCCGCACCGGAAGGTGGGGGCCGCCGTCGGGCGCTGCCTCTTGCCGGGGGTCCGGGCTCAGGCCAGGCGGGTCAGCCAGCCGTGGGTGTCCTCGATGGTTCCGGTCTGGATTCCGAGGAGCTGCTCGCGGATGGCCATGGTGGTCGCCCCGGCCGACGCGGCCTCGGAGCCGATGAACTCGGTGTTGTCCTTGAGCACCCCGATGGGGGTGATGACGGCGGCGGTGCCGCAGGCGAAGACCTCGGCGATGTCGCCCGAGGCCACGCCGTCGCGCCACTCATCCAGGGTGATCTTGCGTTCGGTGACCTCGCGGCCCATGTCCCTGGCAACCTGGATGACGGACATCCTGGTGATGCCCTCCAGGATGGTTCCGCTCAGCGCGGGGGTGACCAGGGAGCCGTCCTTCATCACGAAGAACACGTTCATGCCGCCGAGCTCCTCCACGGCGTTGTCATTGAACTGGTCCAGGAACAGCACCTGCTTGCAGCCGTGGGCCTCGGCTTCCTGCTGCGCAATCAGTGACGCGGCATAGTTGCCGCCGCACTTGGCGGCGCCGGTTCCGCCGCGGCCGGCGCGGGCGTATTCGCGGGAGATCCAGATGGAGACCGGCTTGAGCTCGCCGCCGAAGTAGTTGCCGGCCGGGGAGGCGATGACGCGGAAGGAGACTTCGCGGGCGGCGCGGACACCGAGGAAGGCCTCGGTGGCGATCATAAACGGCCGCAGGTAGAGGGCTTCGCCGTCGCCGGAGGGAACCCATTCCCTGTCCACCGAGACGAGCTCGCGGATGGCGCCCAGGAAATACTCTTCCGGAAGCTCGGGGAGGGCCAGACGGCGGGCCGAACTGTTCAGGCGCGCGGCGTTGGCCTCGGGGCGGAACGTCCAGATGGAACCGTCGGCGTGGCGGTAGGCCTTGAGCCCTTCGAAGATTTCCTGGCCGTAGTGGAGCACGGCCGCGGACGGGTCCAGGGAAATCGGGCCGTAGCCCTCAACCCGGGCATCGTGCCAGCCGCCCTTGCCCTCGGCGTCGACGCTGTAGTCGACGATGGCGGTGTGGTCGGTGAAATAGTTGCCGAAACCCGGGTTCGCCAGGATGGCAGCACGTTCTTCAGCGGACTTCGGGGTTGCCGAAAGATGCTGGGTGAATTCGACGCCATGGGCAGTCTGAGTCATGGTTCCTCCACGGTCGGCTGCCTGGCGTGTGAACGTGGTTCATCCTCGGACCACAGCAGCATATTGGTGATTCGAAACAAGCTTACGCCCGTCAGCGGACCCTCCGGCGCGCGCCGCGGAACCGCCTGCGGGCCCCTACAGGGCGGCGGCGATCGCGTCGCCAATCGCGCTGGTACTGCGGACCGCGGAGCCGCGGCCTGCGACATCGGCAACGACTGCCGCTTCGATCTTGCGGGCGGCGGCGGCGTAGCCAAGGTGGTCAAGCAGGAGCGCGGCGGAGAGGATAGCCGCGGTGGGGTCAGCCTTCTGCTGGCCGGCGATGTCCGGTGCGGACCCGTGGACGGGTTCGAACATGGACGGCGCCGTGCGTTCCATGTTGATGTTTCCGGACGCGGCCAGGCCGATGCCGCCTGTGACCGCGGCGGCGAGGTCGGTGATGATGTCGCCGAAGAGGTTGTCCGTGACGATCACGTCGAAGCGCGCCGGATCGGTGACCATGAAGATCGTGGCGGCATCGATGTGCAGGTAGTCATGGGTCACCTCGGGGAAGTCCAAGGCCACGGCCTCCACTGTGCGCTTCCAAAGGTGGCCCGCGAAGACCAGTACGTTGTGCTTGTGAACCAGGGTCAGCTTCTTGCGCGGCCGGTCGTTGGCGCGGCGGAAGGCGTCCCGGACCACGCGCTCCACGCCGTGGGCGGTGTTGAGCGAAACCTCGGTGGCGACCTCGTGGGGGGTGCCGGCGCGCAGCGTGCCGCCGTTGCCGACGTACGGGCCCTCGGTGCCCTCACGGACCACGATGAAGTCGATGTCGCCGGGGTTGGCGAGCGGGCTGCCGACGCCCGGGTAAAGGCGGGAAGGGCGCAGATTGACGAAGTGGTCCAGGCTGAAACGCAGTTTGAGCAGCAGTTCGCGCTCGATGATGCCGGACGGGATCCGGGTGTCGCCGGGGGCCGCCCCCACCGCACCGAAGAGGATGGCGTCGCGGGTGCGGAGATCGGCGAGCGTCTCCTCCGGCAGGGTCTCCCCCGTTTCGAGCCAGTGCTGCGCGCCGAGCTTGTAGTGGGTCTGCTGCAGGACGATCCCCTCGGGCGCGGCGGCCTTCTCAAGGACCTTCAGGGCTTCGGCTGTGACCTCGGGGCCGATGCCGTCGCCGGGAATAACAGCCAGATCAATCGTGGATGCGCTCATGTTTTCAGCGTAGCCAAGAGATCCACATGCTGGTCAAGTCGTCTCATTATTCGAACACCCGTATTCCAGCTTCCAGCGCCGAGGTGACACTTCGCGCCCATGCCGTTGCCGAACATGGGCGCGAAGTCTCACCTCGGCGCCGTGGCGCGGGCGGCCGGTGGGGCGGCGCGGTCCACGGCGTCGGGGGC
>NZ_MQTS01000137.1 GCF_020532825.1 Arthrobacter sp. SO3 | reverse complement strand
GACACCCCCGCGGAGCGACTCCGTGGTTTACTGACAACCAATTGACCCTCGGGTGTTGCATCGATCCCTTGAATCCGCCCGACCGCCCGCACCCATTCGCCACAAATGGCCGCTATCAAATCGCGAAGCGCATCCATTCACCACAAGTGGCCGCTATTGACCTGCGGATAGCGGCCACTTGCGTCCAATGGCTGCCCACATGCGCAACCATGCGATCCGCGGCCCGCAGCCCGCACTGCCCAGCCGGCAGCGCGGGGCCAGGGCGGGCTCACGGCGGGCGAATTTAGGCGTCCTTGAGGTCGATGCCCTTGGTTTCAGGAAGCTTGAACACCGCGAGTGCTGTGGCGAGGCAGAGCACAATGATGTAGACGCTGGAGAGCCAGCCCAGGCTCCAACTGTTGAACAGGGCATTCAGGTAGGGTGCCGTTCCGCCAAAGACCGCGACCGACAAGGAATAGGCAAAGCCGATGCCCTGGGTTCGGATCTTCGTGGGGAAGTTCTCGGACAGCACGGCGGCGAGGAGTGCCCCCGGGATGGCGACGATGCACAGGGCCAAGCTGGCGGCGACGGCGAGTGTCCAGCCTTCGCTCGTGATCATGCCCATCAGCGGAAACTGCGAGGCGACCATGGCCACGGAGAAGCCGATCAGCAGGGGTCTGCGCCCGATCCGGTCCGAGAGCCGACCCCAGAACGGCAGGCTGATGAGGGCAAGCGATTGGGCGATCACGGAGGCCCAGTACGCGGTCTGCGGATCCATCCCCCGCTGGGTGATGGCGAAGGTCGAGGCGTACGAGGTCCAGGTGTAGTGCGCGGCAGTGATGCCCGACGTCATGGCGATCATGAGCAGGACTGCGCGGATGATGGCCTTGCGCGGGATCGGTGCAACCTCGGCGGCCGCCGCCTTGGCTTCGAAGACTTCGCTCTCTTCCATGCTCCGGCGAAGGTAAAGCGCAGCCAGCGCCAGCACGGCCCCGAGGAGGAAGGGGATGCGCCATCCCCATTGGGCAACACCGGCCGCGCCCAGAACACTGGTCACGCCGCCGCCCACGACATAGGCCAGCACCGAGCCGCCAAAAATGGCGACGAAAACAATGCTTCCCCACTGCCCGCGTTTGGCCGGAGGCGCGATCTCCGCGATGTAGGTGTTGGCCGTGGCGGACTCACCGCCGTGGGCGAAGCCCTGGGCAACCCGGGCCAG
Organism: Arthrobacter sp. SO3; assembly: GCF_020532825.1. Lineage (GTDB taxonomy): Bacteria > Actinomycetota > Actinomycetes > Actinomycetales > Micrococcaceae > Arthrobacter. Next base: position 6,465 of record NZ_MQTS01000137.1, on the reverse strand, counting down.
CAACAGGAGCACGGAGGCCCAGATTCCCACCTGGTCGTAGGTTGGCATCAGCCCGATCAGCAGCGAGCCGCCGGCCATGATGAGCATGGTGGTGATCAAAACGAACTTGCGCCCCCGCCGGTCCGCGATCCGGCCGAACACGATGCCGCCCAGCGGGCGCATGAGGAAGCCGACGGCGAAGACCGCCAGCGTGGAGAGCAGCGCCGAGACGGGGTCTTTGGAATCGAACATCGCGGCCGCAATGAACGGCGCAAAGACGGCGTAGGCGCTCCACTCGTACCACTCCAGGACGTTGCCGATGGTGCTGGCGAACATGGACCGCCGTTTGGAGCGTTGATCGGAACGGGTCTGTTGCTGCCTGGAGGGCGGGGCAGCCTCAAGTCGGATGGTGCTATCCATGGTGGTTCCTTCCCTACTGCGCTGTATGAGGAATTCGGGTTCGGAGGCAATGACTGGGGAGGCCGTGGCACCGGTGGGGGCCACAGCTCAGGATCGGAGGGCGCGCGCCGGCGGCCCGCCTGCGCTGACTTTGAGGCGCCGCTGCGGACAATCCGCTCAAGCAGACCGTCTTCGAGGGACGGCCCGCTGCGGCGAACTTCGGTGCGGCCTTACTTCAGGCGGGTCGCGAGCCGTTCGGCGACGTCGAGCAGTTGCGGCACGCCGTGCTCCATGGCGGCGCCGAACCCGGTGTCGCCCGGACGTTCGCCGCGCAGCCAGCGGGTATGGATCGCCTCGCTGAAGATCGCTGCCTTCCACAGGGCCAGAGCCTGGTACCAGGGCAGCGGCGTGAGGTCCAGGGACATCCGTTCCTGGTACCGGTCGATCAGTTCCTGCCGCCGAAGATACCCCGGAAGCCGTGTCACCGGCGTCAGTTCCATCGTCGTGAACGGCTCGTCGGCGTCGGCGTAGGTCGCGGTCAGATAGCCGAGATCGGCCAGCGGGTCCCCCAGCGTGGCCATTTCCCAGTCGAGCACGGCGGTCACGCGCGGCGGCCCGTCCGGGGCGAACATCAGGTTGCCGGTGCGGTAGTCGCCGTGGATCACCGAGTCGCGCTGGCTTTCCGGCCGGTTTTCCTCCAGCCACGCCGCCAGGCGTCCGACGGCGGGCATGTCCCGTGTCGTGTTGACGTCCCACAGCGAGGCGAACCGGGCGACCTGGCGTTCGAGGTAGCCCTGGGGGCGGCCGATCCGGGCGATCTCCCCGCCGGACACGTCCAGGGAGTGCAGGTCCGCGAGGGTGTCCACCACGGCCTCGCTCGTTGCCCGGCGCGCTGCCAGGGGGTCGAGGTGCGGGGGAACCGTGTCGGTGAGGACCGTGCCGTTGAGGTGTTCCATCAGGTAGAACGGCACCCCGAGGACGGCGTCGTCCTCGCACACGGCAAGGATCCGCGGAACGGGCATGCCCAGCGGTGCCAGGGCCAGCTGGATCCGGGCTTCCCGCACCATGTCGTGGGTGGACTTGGGCAGCGGCGGGCGGGGTCCGCGGCGGAGCACGACGTCGGCCCCGTCCCGGCGGATCCGGAAGGTCACGTTCGACTGGCCGTCGCCGATCCGCTCCCACTCCAGGGGGCCGGAACCCAGACCTTTCTGGTCCAGGAAGTCGCGGACGGAGTCCAGGATGAGCAGCGGCGGCCGGGTCAGCGAGGCGGCCTGCTCCGGGCTGTCGACAACCTCGGGCTGGGCCGCTCCGGTTGCCTCCGCGGGCGTCATGATCCGGCTCCTTCGGGGAACTGGGCCGTGCCCAGGAACGGCTCGCCCCCGGCAACCGCGCGCCGCCGCTGCGACGAGGCACGCCGCGAGATGGCCCATTTGTGGGTCTCGTTGGCGCCGTCGTAAATCCGGAACGGACGGACTTCGGCGGCATACTGTGCCAGCGGCAGCCCGTCGGATACGCCGTCGCCTCCGCAGAGCTGGATGGCCCGGTCGATCACCCGGAAGACAGCCTCGGAGCAGTGCACCTTGGCGATCGAGGACATCGCCGAGCCGGCCTTGGGATCGGAGACCAGGAGGGCGGCGGTCTTGGTGATGATCGCGTCCGAGGTTTCGATGTCGATCACGGACTGGGCGATCATCTCCTGGGCGATGCCGAGCTGCGCGATGGGTGACCCGAATATTTCCCTGGTGTCGGTCCGGTCCAGGGCGATGTCCAGCGAGCGCCGCGCCAGGCCGAGCCAGCGCATGCAGTGCGTGAGCCTGGCCGGTCCCAGCCGGACCTGGGCGTATTTGAAGCCGCGGCCGACTTCGCCGAGCACCGCTTCCGGCCCAACCACCACGTTGTCGAAGTGCAGGTTCGGGTGGCCGCCGGCGATGGTGCGGTCGATGGTGTGGATCGGGTTGCCCAGCCTGACGCCACGGGCATCCATGTCGACCAGAAACATCGTCGCGCTGTCCGGTTCGTTCCCGGTATCGGGCGTCCGTGCCATGACAATCGCGAAGCCGGCGTGCTCGGCCCCGCTGGTGAAGCGTTTGTCCCCGGTGATGGTCCAGGAATCGCCGTTGCGGACCGCGGTGGTCAGCAGCCCCGCGGGGTCCGAACCCGCCCCCGGGTGCGGCTCGGTCATACCGAAGCAGGAGAAGGTGTCACCGGCCGCGAGCGGGGCGAGGTACTGCTTTTTCTGCTGCTCGGTACCGATGATGTTCAGCATGTGCATGTTGCCCTCATCCGGCGCCATGCAGTTCAGGACGGCCGGCCCGATCGGGGAATAGCCGGCCTCCTGGAAGATCGGGGACCACTGGTCCACCGGCAGGCCCTGGCCGCCGAAGGCGACGGGGACGTGCGGGGCGAACACGCCGGCGGCTTTGGCGGCTTCGCCGAGTTCGCGGCGGAGACCGTCGTCGAGGCGTTCGCCCGGTCGCGGCTCGGCGGGAATCACCACGCCGCGGATGAAGTCGCGCGTGCGGAGCCGGAGGTCTTCAACGGCGGGAGGCCGGGAGCTGAGGTTCATGAGGAGGTCCTTTCGGGCCGGACGGGCTGGGCGCTGGGGCGCTGACGGTAGGCGGTGCGGCCGTTGAAGCTGAGGCGTTGGGCCGCTGACGCTGAAGGTGGTCGCTTGGCTGCTGAAGCCGAGGCGCTGAAGCGGGTGCTACGCCGTGCCGCCGGCGGCGAGCAGACCGCCGTCGACCGTGAGTATCTGGCCGGTGATCCAGCCTGCGTCCGGGGAGGCGAGGAACGCGACGGCGGCGGCGACGTCCTCGGGGACACCGAGCCGCTTGAGCGGGTAGTGCCCGGCGACCTCTGCTTCCTTGCCCTCGTAGAGCGCCTTCGCGAACTGGGTCTTGACGACGGCGGGGGCGACGGCGTTGACGCGGACCTCGGGGCCGAGTTCGACGGCGAGGGTGCGGGTCAGGTGGGAGACCGCGGATTTGCTGATGCCGTAGAGCCCGATCCCTTCGGACGGGGTGTCGCCGGTGACGGAGGAAATGTTCACGACGCAGCCGCCGCGGTCCCGGAAGGCCAGCCCGGGGTGGGACAGCGCGCCCTGCACCCAGGCGAGGGTTCCGATGACGTTGACGTTGAAGACCTTGCGTGCGGCGTCCAGGTCGAGTTCGGCCAGCGGACCGTAGACCGGGTTGATTCCGGCGTTGTTGACCAGGATGTCCAGGCCCCCGGTTTCGCGGGCAATCAGCTCGAAGACGGCCTGCTGGTGCCCGGCGTCGTCCGCTTTGCCGGCCACGCCGTACGCGGTGCCGGCGGGGAAAGTTGCGACGGCGTCGTCGAGGGTTTCCTGCGTCCTGGCCGTCAGGATGACCCGCGCACCTTCCGCAGCGAGCCGGCGGGCGATGGCCAGGCCGATGCCGCGGCTGGAGCCGGTCACCAGGGCGGTCTTGCCGTCGAGCCGGTGCGGGATGGTGGGCTGGGTTTCGTTCTGTCCGGTCACGTTCAGTCCTTCAGGTTCAGGCCGCGGAGTTCCCGCCGCTGGATCTTGCCGGTGTGTGTTTTGGGGAGATCGTTCAGGATGTAGAGGCGGCGCGGATACTTGTAGGCGGCCAGCCGCTCCTTGGCGAAGGAGACCAGCTCGGTGTCGGTTGTATGTTCGCCGGCTTTCAGGGAGACGTAGGCGACCACCGCTTCGCCGCTGTAGCTGTCCGGCTGGCCGACCACCGCCGCTTCGAGGACCGCCGGATGTTCGTAGAGGGCGTCTTCGACTTCCCGGGGCCACACCTTGTAGCCGGAGACGTTGATCTGGTCCTTCATCCGGTCCACGAGGTAGATCCAGCCGGCCGCGTCCATGATGGCGACGTCACCGGTCCGCAGCCGGCCGCCGGGAATCGCTGCTGCGGTTTCTGCCGGCTTGTTCAGGTAGCCGGGGGTCACCTGCGGCCCGCTGAGCTCCAGCTCCCCCGGCTCCCCGTCCGGAACCGGTTCGCCGTCGAGGCCAATGACCCGGGCCAGGAGATTCGGCAAGGGCACGCCGATCGCGAGCGTGCCGCTGGCGGGGTCGACCGGCGCCACCGAGCCGGGCGGGACGGCGATCACGGCCGAGGCCGTCTCGGTCATGCCGTACACGTTGTGGATGTACTGCCCGAACCGTGCCTGGAAGGTGGCCACCGTGGCCGGCGGGATCGGCGCCCCGCCGGAGTAGATGTACTTGAGGGTCGCGAACTCCGCGGCCGTCGCGTGGGCCAGGTCCAGAAGGGCGTTGAACACGGTGATCGACCCGATGACGTGGGTCACGCCGTGCCGGTTGAAGGATTCGAGGATGACCTCCGGGCGGACCCGGTTGATAAACACCAGGTTCACGGGATGGATGAGGGCCGTCACCGCGGTTGCCACCGCACCCGTGATGTGGAACAGGGGTGCGACGGCGAGTACCACGTCGCCCGGGGCCAGATCCTGCCATTGCGCGTAACCCGTTGCCACGGTCAGCACGTTCCGGTGGGTCCCCAGGGCGCCCTTCGCCGGGCCGGTGGTTCCCGAGGTATAGGTCAGGAGGGCCACACTGTCCCCGGTGAGCGGCGGCGGCACCGGGACCTGGCCAAACCTCCGCTGGAGGATCGAGTGCAGGTCCTCCCCCGTGCGTTCCAGCCGGTCCGGCGAGCGGAAGACCCGCGGATCGTCCTCGCTTTGGAAGTCCAGGTCCGAGGTAGTGATCGTCCACCCCACGCTGCTGCCGCGGAGCGTCTCAGTCACGCCGTCGCGCTCGCGGTCCAGGCAAACGATCCCGACGGCGCCCGAGTCGTCGATGATGTTGCGGAGCTCTTTGCCCTTGTACATCGGGTTCAGCATCAGCGCCGTCCCCCCGGCCTTCCAGATCGCCAGCATGGACAGGGCAAACTGGGGGATGTTCTGCAGGTAGATGCCGACGGCATGTCCGGGGCCAACGCCCCGCTGTTGAAATTCGACGGCGAGCGCACCGGTGAGCGAGTCGACGTCGGACGCGGACAGCGACTGGTCGAAGTAGGTGACGGCGGTGGCGTCCGGCGCTTCCCGGACGCGGTGGGCCCAGGCGTCGTTGATGGTCCCGGCGGCCGGCTGGGTGCGGGGTGGGACGCCGTCGGGATACAGGGCGGTCCAGTGTGGGTCTGCGGTTTCGTTCACGGCGATGAGTCTCTTCTTCGTTGAACAGAGGACAGTGAATCTTTGCGCGACTTGGCCTACTTTACCGAGCGCTCGCTCGGTTTTATCGAATATAGTGTAGATACACAACTACGGCAAGGGGTCACGGGGACATGGTGGGACAGGGTGCCAGGCAATCAACGACGCCGGCCGCGGCAGTGGGCGCAGCAAAGGACGCAGCGCGCCCGGGGGCTGCGAGCGCCGCGGGAGCGTGGCAGGATTTCTCGCCGCCGGCACTCCGCCCGGCCCTGGCGGCGGCCTTGGCCTGCTTCATGGAAAACGGCTACCACGGGACGACGATCCGCCAGGTCGCCACCCGGGCGGGGCTGTCAGTCCCCGGCCTCTATCACCACTTCCCCTCGAAGCAGGCACTGCTCGTGGCCCTTGACGACGAGGCCATGAACGAGCTCTGGAACCGGAGCACGGCCGCCCTGGCCGACGGCCCGCAGTCGGTGCTGGACAGGTTTGACCGGCTGATACGCTGCCTCACCCTCTTCCACGCCCACCGGGGCGAGCTCGCGTTCATCGCCCTCAGCGAGATCCGCAGCCTGGAGGGATCCGCCCGCGCCGAACACATTGCGGCCCGCGACCGGCAGCAGGCGCTGCTCAGCGGGATCATCGACGAGGGTGTGGCCACCGGGATCTTCGACGCGCCCCACCCCCGCGAGACCAGCCGCGCCATCACCACCATGTGCACCGGCGTGGCCCAGTGGTACCGGATCGACGGCGAACTCACGCCCGAGGAACTTGCGGACCGCTACGGCAGGCTGTGCCGGTTGACCGCAGGGGCAGCCGCCGGCAGCTGAGGGGCTCCTCCGGCGATGGAACACTCCCTGCGCTTGTGTTCGCCGCGCGCGCACCCACCCGCCCGCACCCATTCACCACAAATGGCCGCTATTCACCCACCCG
>NZ_MQTS01000136.1:9161-18800 GCF_020532825.1 Arthrobacter sp. SO3 | reverse complement strand
ACCCGTCTGGACCCGATCAAAGCCAAAAACAGCGCCATCAAGAAGCTCAACAGCCTCGGTTTCGACGTCACCATCACCCCGGCTACCGCAGCCTGACCCCCATTACTTTCGTATTAGGACCCCCACCACAGCAACGCGGGGTCACATAACGCCGGTAAATCCCCTCGGGATGGGCGCGAAGTGACCCCGCGTTGGGTGGTTTGCGGCGGGTGTGGTTTGCGGCGGGTGTGGTTTGCGGTAGGGGTGGTTTGCGGTGGGTGGGTTTAGGCGGCGGCCGGTGCGGCCGCGGACCGGGAGGCCGTCTGGTTCCGGAACCAGGTGGCCAGTTTCTTGCCCTTGCCCTTCCACCAGTTGTCCTCGTCGCCGCCGTGGCGCCACCGGAAGATCACCATGACCATCACGAAGACTCCGGCGGCGACGTTCTGCCACGTCCCGCTGGCGGCCTGGATCAGCACGATGACCGCGCTGATCAGGACCGATGGCCAGGCCAGTGTTGTGAAGACGGTGTTTGCCACGTAGCGGCGGTGGGACCGGGGCACCGCGAGGGCACGGACCATATCGAAGCAGACACACACGACGACGATCGCCTGGCCCAGCGCCAACAGGATTGCTCCGGCCGGGGACCCGGCAAACAGGGCCAGGGCCTGAAGCCCGGAGTTCATGGCCTGCCCGCGATCGGTGCGGGTCCAGGTGCCGATTTTCCCGGCGTCGATGGATCAAACATGCGGTGCCCCCCGGCTGTCCTCGCTGTTGCGCTGGCTGTGGCGCCAGTCTTTCCTGCCATGACAATTCAAACGGGCGGGCGGCACGGAAGTCACGCAATCGCGGTACCCGTCTTTGCGGCCGGTGAATACCCGGATGCGGGGAACCGGTACTCGCCCCGGAGTCCGTTGTCTACGTGGATGGAGCGGAGCGGGCTCCGCGCTTCGTCACTCGCTGTTCCGCGGCCGCCACACGACGACGGCCTGGGAGCGGGCCCTGGGGCGCTTGCCCCGGGCCAGGCTGACGACGTCGCCCGCGGCTCCGGCGGCGAAGATGCGGGAGTCCAGGGCGCGGGGGCGGCGTTCGAGCTCTTCGCTCAGTTCGGTGACGCGCCGCTGCAGGGCTGCCACCTGGTTCTCCAGCTGGAGGATCCGTTTGATGCCTTCGAGGGAGACGCCCTCCTGCGAGAGCCGCTGCACCTCGCGGAGCATGTTGATGTCCCGCTGCGAGTAGCGGCGGGACTTGCCAGGGGCCCGGCTGGGCGAGACGATACCCAGCCGGTCGTACTGCCGCAGCGTCTGAGGGTGCATGTCCGCCAGTTCCGCGGCCACGGAGATGACGAAGATCGGCTGCTCAAAGTCGATGGCCATGGCAGGCGTCCGTTCCTAAAGCCGGGCCTTGGCTGCCAGCTCGGCGCGAACGTCCTCGCCGGCGGTGGCCTCGGCGAAGGCCTTGACGGCCTCCTCGGCTTCCTTGTTGAGCTTCCGCGGGACGGCGACGTCGATGGTGACCAGCAAGTCCCCGGTGGCCCTGGCGTGCTTGACGCCGCGGCCCTTGACCCGGAGCGTACGGCCCGACGGCGTGCCGGCCGGGACCCGCACCTTGACCTTGTCACCGTCGATGGTCGGAACCTCGATGTCCGCCCCCAGTGCTGCCTCCGGGAAGGTGACGGGGACGTGGATGCGCAGGTTGTCGCCGTCGCGGACGTAGAAATCGTGCGGCTTCACCGAAACGGTGACCATCAGGTCCCCGTATCCGGCCGGACCGTACTGGCCCTTGCCGCGGACCCGGACCTTCTGGCCGTCCTTGATGCCGGCCGGGACGCGCACGTCGATGACTTCCCCGTCCGGTTCACGCAGGCCGATGGTGGTTCCGCGGATGGAGCCGGCGAAGGAAATGGAGGTTGACGCCGTCCGGTCCGCGCCCTTCTGCGGTGCCCGCTGGAAGGACTGGCCGCCGCCGAAGCCGCCGCCGCCTCCGCCGAAGAGGTCGGCGAACTCCGGCGGGATGCCGCCGGCCGTGCTGTAGCCGCCGGATTGGCGTCCCCCGCCGCCGGTGAACAAGCCGCCGAAGAGGTCCTCGAAGCCAGCCCCGCCACCGGCGCCGCCGCCACCGCCCGGGGCGAAGCGGGCTCCGCCGCCCATGGCCCGGATGGCGTCGTACTGCTGGCGCTCGTCGGCGTCGGAGAGCACGGAGTAGGCCTCGGAAATGTCCTTGAACTTTCGCTCCGAAGCGGCGTTCCCCGCGTTGGTGTCCGGGTGGTGCTGCCGCGCGAGCTTCCGGTAGGCCTTCTTGATGTCGGCGTCGGAAGCGTCCTTGGCGACTCCAAGGATCTTGTAGAAGTCCTTGTCCACCCAGTCCTGGCTAGCCAATGGCGTTTCCTTTCAAATCTGTGTGCCGAGGTGGCAGTTCGCGCCCATGTCTGTTCGAAACACGGGCGCGAACTGTCACCTCGATGAGGTACTGCTAGGCCGGGACAGCCACGATGACCTGCGCTGCGCGGAGCACCCGGTCGCCGGACTTGTAGCCGGAGCGCAGGACCTGGCTGACGGTGTCGATTTCGACATCCGTTCCGGGTTGCTGGATGAGGGCCTCGTGGATCGTGGGATCGAACTCCACACCGGTCTCATCGATGCGCACCAGGCCATACGTCTTCAGCGCGTTCTCCAGCTTGGCGGCGATCGCGGCGAACGGTCCGTCCGTGAGGTCACCGTGCTGGCGGGCGGCGTCGACGTCGTCCAGTACCGGGAGCAGGGAGTTCATGACGCCAATGACGGCCATCTCCCCCGCCACGGCACGGTCGCGTTCGACGCGCTTGCGGTAGTTGACGTATTCGGCCTGCAGGCGGCGAAGGTCATTCCTGAGCTCCTCCGCCTCCGCCCCGACCCCGCCCTGGGCCACGGAATCCGCGGCGGGCACCTCAACACTGTTGAGGATGTCCTCCGCCTGGGACAGTGCATCCCCGGAATCCGGGGCCCCGGCGGCGCCGCGCTCCTGGTCGGGGTGGCGGGCCTGGCCGGTCTTCGGATCAACCTTGCGGTTGTCGTGGATGATCGGCTTCTGCGGCTCGTTCTCCCGCTGTTCAGCGTCGCGACGGTTCTCGGAAGAACCGTGCTCTTCTTCGTTACCGTGGTGCGGCATGATTACTTCTTCTCGTCTTCGTCAACGATCTCGGCGTCGACGATGTCCTCGTCAGCGCCCGCTGCCTGCTCGCCGGCCGGGGCACCCTGGGCGCCGGTGGCGCCGTCCGGGGAACCTGCCTGGGCGTAGATGGCCTCGCCGAGCTTGGTCTGGGAAGCCTGCAGCTTCTCAAACGCGGTCTTCACGGCGGCGTCGTCGGTGCCTTCGAGGGCGGCCTTGAGGGCGTCGACGTCGGCCTGGACCTCGGTCTTGATCTCTGCGGGCAGCTTGTCGGCGTTGTCGGCGATCAGCTTGTCCACGGAGTAGGCGAGCTGCTCGGCAGTGTTGCGGGTGTCGGCTGCCTCGCGGCGGGCCTTGTCCTCTGCTGCGTGCTCCTCGGCGTCCTTGACCATGCGGTCGATGTCTTCCTTGGAGAGGCTGGAACCGCCCGTGATGGTCATGGACTGTTCCTTGCCGGTGCCCTTGTCCTTCGCCGAGACGTGCACGATGCCGTTGGCGTCGATGTCGAAGGTGACCTCAACCTGCGGGACGCCGCGCGGGGCCGGAGCGATGCCGGTCAGCTCAAAGGTGCCCAGCGGCTTGTTGTCGCGGGTGAACTCGCGCTCGCCCTGGAAGACCTGGATGGCCACGGACGGCTGGTTGTCATCCGCCGTGGTGAAGGTCTCGGAGCGTTTGGTCGGGATGGCCGTGTTGCGCTCGATCAGGTGCGTCATGATGCCGCCCTTGGTTTCGATGCCGAGGGAGAGCGGGGTGACGTCGATCAGGAGAACGTCCTTGCGCTCACCCTTCAGGACACCGGCCTGCAGTGCGGCGCCGACGGCGACGACCTCATCCGGGTTGACGCCCTTGTTCGGCTCCTTGCCGCCGGCCAGTTCCTTGACCAGGTCGTAGACGGCCGGCATACGGGTGGAACCGCCGACGAGCACGATGTGGTCGATCTGGGAGAGCTGGATGCCGGCTTCCTTGATGACGTCGTGGAATGGCTTTTTGGTGCGGTCCAGGAGGTCCTTGGTGAGGTCCTGGAACTTGGCGCGGGTCAGCTGCTCGTCCAGGTGCACCGGGCCGTCGGGGGTGACGGAGAGGTACTGCAGGGAGACGTTGGTGCTGGAGGAGGAGGAGAGTTCCTTCTTGGCCTGCTCAGACGCTTCACGCAGGCGCTGCAGGGCAATCTTGTCCTTGGAGAGGTCGATGCCCTTGACCTTGAGCTGGTTCAGCAGGTAGTCAACGACGCGCTGGTCCCAGTCGTCGCCGCCGAGGCGGTTGTCGCCGGCGGTGGAGCGGACCTGGATCGTGGAGAAGTTGTCTTCATCCTTGCCAACCTCGAGGAGGGAGACGTCGAAGGTTCCGCCGCCGAGGTCGAAGACGAGGATAAGTTCGTCTTCCTTGCCCTTATCGAGGCCGTAGGCAAGTGCCGCGGCGGTGGGCTCGTTGACGATGCGCAGAACCTTGAGGCCTGCGATTTCGCCGGCCTCCTTGGTGGCCTGGCGCTGCGCGTCGTTGAAGTACGCGGGGACGGTGATCACGGCGTCCGTGACCTTTTCACCCAGGTAGGACTCGGCATCGTTCTTCAGCTTCATCAGGATGCGGGCCGAGATTTCCTGCGGGGTGTACTTCTTGTCGTCGATGGCGACGGTCCAGTCAGTGCCCATGTGGCGCTTGACCGAAGCAATGGTGCGGTCGATGTTGTTGACGGCCTGGCGCTTGGCGATCTCGCCAACCAGCACTTCGCCGGACTTGGAGAATGCAACAACGGACGGCGTGGTGCGGCCACCCTCGGCGTTGGCAATGACGGTGGGCTCGCCGCCTTCGAGAACGGAGACGACGGAGTTGGTTGTTCCGAGGTCAATACCTACTGCACGTGACATGTGTTGCTTCCTTTTCTTTCCTTGGAAACTTGCTTGATTGGCTGCGGGCCCAGAGGTCCAACCGTTATTGAGCGATCTGCACTCAACTCTACTCAAACCCGTGTCAAAGTCAATCCAAAGTTGAGCGACCTGCGCTCAACTTTGGATTGCAGAGGGTTCGAGCCCCTCACGGCAAGCCGCACTTTCCCGGAATTCCGGGGAATTTCAGGCAGCACCAAGGCCGGCAACTGCGCTGTTCGCTGATCGCGAAGTCCGACGCCTAGTGGTCCGCGTGGCCAGTTTCGCCCGCGGAGTCGTCCCGGGAGGGTGCCGCCCCGGGCTTGCGGTCCGCTGCAGGCCGGGCACCTGGCGGACCTGCGGCACCCGCGGCGCCGTAGTCGCCTTCCGGATACTCACCCGCTTCGGCGCCGGCCGGCGTCGCACCGGTGCCACCCGCCGCTCCATAGTCGCCCTCGGGGTAGTCGCCCTCCTCAGCGCCGACGGCGGTAGCGCCGCCGACTCCAGCCGCGCCGTAGTCGCCGGTGGAGTATTCGCCCTCCGCCGCCGCGGGCGGGTTCTCCCCGGCGGTGCCCGCCGTGCCGTAGTCGCCCTCGACATACTGGCCCTCGGCCGCCGCATCTTCGGGTTCCGCTGCCGTTCGATCAGACTCGTTGTTTTCGGACATGGTTGGATCCTTCCTGGAAGCTTCGGCGCGCCCAGGCAGGCGCAGGGGCAGTCTATCGAGCGTCGCCGGGAGACAACAGAGGGGACGGAAACCCGGGACCGGCGGCTAGCCGGGGTAACTGGCCGGGGTAAATGGGCGGCCGCTCGCCCGCCCCGTCGGCGGCGGTGCGAAGCCCGGCGAGATCCGCCAGCGCGGCCAGATGGTGGGCAAAGAGTTCATCCGGGGCGGCGAAGGTGCCCGCACCGTACTGGCCGAAAACCTCGAAGCTGATGGCACCAAACAGCGAGGTCCAGACGAGCGCGCCCCGCGCCAGCAGCCGGTCCGGCACCGCGAGTCCCATCCCGTCGCGGATACGCGCCAGGTCGGCGGCAAGGGGTGGCCCGACGGCGGCCCCGTCGCCCGGCGCCGCCAGCCGGCCCGCGCGGTAGGCCCCGTCCAGCAGAGCCATCAGGGCGTAGATGACCCGGGTGCCCGGCCCCGTGGTCCGTTCGGCAGGCGCCCGGTATCCGGGCACCGGACTGCCGAAGAGGAGCCCGTAGCCGGCCGGCTCGCGCAGCGCCCAGCGCCGCACCGCGGAACCCAGGGCGCTGAACCGTCCGGCAAAGTCGGTGGCGGGCAGGGCGGCCACAGCGGCGTCCACCTCGTCGCCGAGCTCGTTGTAGGCATCGATGAGCAGCAGGGTCAGCAGCTCTTCACGGTTCTCCACGTAGCGGTAGACCGCCGAGGAGACGACGCCGAGATCCCTGGCCACGGCGCGAAGGGACAGCGCGGCGGCTCCGTGCAGTGCCAGGTGCTCCCGACCAAGGCGCACAATGTCCTCAATGGTCCGGGCCCGGGCACGCTCACGCGGCGTGGGCGGCTTCGGAGACGGGTGACTGGCGGTCTGCGGCATGGCTCCAGCATTCCACAAAGCAGAGCAGTGTCAACAAATGTGAGCACTGCTCTTGACTTTCGTCTGGACCGGCGGCATCCTTAATTCGGAGAGCACCGCTCTCGCCAGCCCGAGCGAACAAAGAAGCCGAGCGACCAGAGAAAGTGAGAACACCATGTCCCAGCCTGATTCCCCCGAGGCCCCGGCGCTGTTCGTCGTTACCGGCGCCGGTCCGGTTGGCTGGACGGTTGCCGAGCAGCTGGCCACAGCCGGCCACCGGGTGCGGGTCCTCACCCGCTCCGGCAGCGGGCCCGACCACCCGCGGATCGAGAAGGTGGCCGCGGATGTCTCCGACCCGGCGCAGCTTGGCGGGTTGTTCCGCGGAGCCAAAGCCGTGTTCCACTGCATCCACGGCTCGCAGTACAGCGCACGGGTCTGGGCCGAGGAACTGCCCGGCGCCGAGCAGACAGTGCTTGCCGCGGCGGGCGAGGCCGGCGCCGTCGTCGTCTTTCCGGAAAGCCTGTACTCCTACAGCGAGCCGGAACGGCCGATGACCGAGGAGGGCCCGCGGGAGGCCCAGGGCGGCAAGCGGGGTATCCGCACCGCCCTCCTGAAGGCCCGAGCGGCGTCCGCAACAGACACCGTAAGCATGGTGGCGGGTGATTTCTTCGGCCCCAGGGTCCGCGGTGCCCATGCCGGCGAGCGCATGGTGAAGCCGGTACTGGCGGGCAAATCCCTGCTGGTGATTGGCAACGCGGGGCTGCCGCACTCCTTCACCTATGTGCCGGATCTGGCCGCCGCCATGATCAGGGCCGCGCAGGATCCGGCGCTCTGGAACCGGGTGTGGCATACGCCGACCGGCCCGGCGCTGAGCCAGCGGCAGATCGCTGAAGCGTTCGCCGCCGCCGCCGGCGTCCGGGCACCGCGCGTGGTTGCCATCCCCGGCCGGGCGCTGCGGATGATGGGCATGTTTTCCCCCGGGATGCGTGAACTGGCCGAGACGCTCTACCAGTTCGAGCGCCCTTTCGTGATGGACTCCCGGGCCAGCGAGGCGGCCTTGGGGCTGCAGCCCACCCTGTTGACGGAAGCAGCCGCCGCCACCGTTGCCTGGTGGAGGGACCAGGAACGGTGACGGCGGCTGCGGACTCGGGGTGCCGGCTAGCGGATGACTGCGTCCGCAGCTTCCGGCTGCGGGGCCGCGGGCAGGGCGCGCGCGGCAGCATCCGTCTCGGGGCGTCCCAGCTTGCTCGGCCACCAGATCCGCGGGCCGATGTCGTAGGCCAGGGCCGGGACCAACAGCGAGCGGACCAGAATGGTGTCCAGCAGTACCCCGAAGGCCACAATGAAGGCCAGCTGCACGAGGAACATGATGGGGATGACGCTCAGGGCCGCGAAGGTAGCCGCGAGGACCACACCGGCGGAGGTGATCACGCCGCCCGTGACACCGAGGCCGCGGAGGATGCCGGGCCGGGTGCCGTGCTTGATGGATTCCTCCCGGACCCGGCTCATCAGGAAGATGTTGTAGTCCACGCCCAGTGCGACAAGGAACACGAAGCCGAACAGGGGAACGGTGGCGTCGGCTCCCGGGAATCCGAAGACGTGGTTGAACACGAAGGCGGAAACACCCATGGCGGCGGCGTAGGAAAGGACCACCGAGGCGACCAGCAGGACCGGCGCCAGCACGGAGCGCAGCAGCAGCATCAGGATGATGAGGATGACCGCGAGGACCACCGGGATGATGGTGATGAGGTCACGCTGGGCGGTGGTGTTCGTGTCCAGGGCCGTCGCGGTCACTCCGCCGACCAGGGCACCGTCGTCGATCTTCTTCAGTTCCTGGCGCAGGGCCACCACGACGCTTTCGGCCTCGTTGGAGTCCGCGGCGTAGTTCAGCGTCGCGTTGATGAGCACCTTGCCGTCCCTGACCGCGGGCGCCGTGGGAGCCGCCGGCGCACCGGGTGCAGCCGGGGCGCCGGCGATGATCGGCACGCCGCCCTCGGCCAGCAGGTAGGCATCCCCGACGCCGTCGGTCGCCTTGGTCCTGTCCAGCACCTCCTGGGCCTTCGCTTCGTCGGCAACGATCACGGCCGGGCTGCCGGAGCCGGCGTCGAAGTGCCGGGCCAGGGCATCCTGGCCGTCCACGGCGTTGGAGGCGGTGAGGATGACGTCGGTCTGCGGGACGCCGTTGGCCTTGAGCTGGAGCACGCCGGTGGAGGCCACCAGGAGCAGCAGCACGGAAGCGATCCAGACCGTGCGGGGCCGGCGGGAGACGAGGGAACCGGTCGCGCGCCAGAGGCCCTTCTGGCCCTCCAGCCCGGTGACGTACTCCGGCTCGCGCTCAGTCTCCGGAAGCAGCTTGGGGCGGAACGGCCAGAAGGCGGCCCGGCCCAGCAGCGCCATCATCGCGGGAAGCAGGGTCAGTGCCGCGATGAGGGAACACAGGATGCCCGCGGCCGCCACGGGCCCGAGGGCCTTGTTCGAGTTGAGGTCGGAGAAGAGCAGGCACAGCAGCGCGATGATGACGGTGGCGCCGGAGGCCACGATCGGCTCCCACGCCGCCTTCCACGCGGTGAGCGCGGCGGCTGTGCGGTTGGTGGTGTGCGTCAGGGCCTCACGGAAGCGTGCCACGTAGAGCAGCGCATAGTCCGTGGCGGCGCCGATCACCAGAATGGAAAGGATGCCCTGGCTCTGGCCGTTGAGCTGGATCCAGCCCAGCTTTGCCATGCCGAAGACCAGCAGGATGGCCGCGCAGAGCGCAAAGACCGAGGTGAACAGCACGGCAATCGGCAGCAGCAGCGAGCGGTAGACGATCAGCAGGATCAGGAACACCGCGCCGAGGGCCACCAGCAGCAGGATGCCGTCGATGCCGGCAAAGGCGCTGACGAGGTCAGCCGTCAGCCCGGCCGGACCGGTCACGAAGGTTTGCATTCCCGCCGGAGCAGATGCCTGGACCACCCCCCGGAGTTCCTTGACGATCTGTTTCACCTCGCCGGCCGAATCGATGGGAACGACAAACTGGACGGCTTTGGCGTCCTCGGACGGGATGGGGCCGACGACGGTGCTGCCGCCGCCCACGGCCTCCAGCTTGCCCTTAAGGGCTGCCGCCTCGCCGAGCTGGG
>NZ_MQTS01000136.1:0-9151 GCF_020532825.1 Arthrobacter sp. SO3 | reverse complement strand
GGGGTGAACGCCGAGTCGCTCTCAATGACGATGACGGCGGGGATCTGGTTCGAGTCCCGGAACTTGGCCTGCCAGTCCTGCGCCTCCGTGGCCTCGGCTCCCGCCGGCAGGAAGGACGCCTGGTCGTTCGAGGAGACTTCGCTGAGCCGGCCAAAGGTGGGTCCGCCGATCCCGGCGATGGCCAGCCAGGTGACAACGAGCAGAACGGGTATCAGCCAGCGCAGCCAAAAGGGGACGCGGGCACTGCTTTGTGGTGTCTTGTTCATGGTTCCTTCTGGTGCGTGCCTCGGAGGAGTAGAATTGAGTCCATAATAGACTATCTCCACGATGGAGATAACCCGCCGGCGTCAATTCTTGGCAAACATTGTGTACCCGGGCCGGCCCGAAGCCTGGGTCCGCTGAAGTAAACTCCGGAGGGCGCCTGCTGCGAAGCAGGCGTGACCCAGTTACCGGGAGAGGAAGGTGCACCGTGACAGTCGATCCGTCGGGACGACCTGACCCTTCGGGGCCGCCCTCCGGACCCCACGCCGTACCCCACTCCGGACCCTCTTCCGGGCCGCCGCCGCTGGTCCGGCTGCTGCAGGATTTCAGCCTCGAGGCCAACCGCTACGTGGATTCCGCCGGCGGACGCAACGACATGCACCGGACAGACCTCAACGCCCTTGCCGTGATCATGCAGCACACCGCAAGGAACCAGATCGTGACGCCCGGCGTGCTCCGCAAGGAACTTCACCTCAGCTCACCGGCCACCACGGCGCTGATCGACCGGCTGCACAAGTCCGGCCACGTCATCCGGGAACGGCAGGGTAGCGACCGGCGGCAGGTCCAGCTCCGGATGACTCCCAAGGCCTACCGTGACGGCGGTGCCATGTTCCAGCCGCTGGCCCGCCACATGGGCGCCGCGATGGCCGAATTCACTCCGGAGGAGCTGGAGATCGCGACCCGCTTCATGACCTCGATGATCGAGGCGACGGTCAGGGCCGGGCAGGAGGCGGCGCAGCAGGCGGAACCGTCTCCAGCCGACGCGCCGTAGCCGTCGTTTCCGCGTGGCCCAGCGGCACAACCGTCCTGCCCGCCGGGCGGCCCGCCCAGGCCGCAGCCGCGGCCAGCCCCAGCGGGACCACGAGTGCCCAGCCACTGGACAGCAGCACGGCCAGCATCACACCGGCGGCCACAATGACGCCGTACCAGGCCGGCGTCCGGGCGGGCAGCAGCCGGATCCCGGCCAGCAGGCCGAACGCCGTCACCGCGGTGAAGCAGGCCGACGCCGCCCCGATCTGGAACCGCATATTGCCCAGACCGGCCGCCGCCGCCCCGAAGGACAGGAATGTCATCACCGCCAGCAGTCCAAGGCTTGCCGAGGGCACCTGTCCCGGCCCGGCGCCCCGGCCCAGGGTCCGCGGCAGCACGCCGTCGGACGCGAGGCCCGCACCCAGCCGGCTGGCGCCGGCGACGAAGGTATTGATCGGGCCGAACGTCAGCACCGCGGCGGCGACGGCGGTCAGCGGTGCCGCGAGTCCGCCCAGTCCCTTCTCGAGCAGCTGCGCGACCGGTACTTCGCTGCCCGGGAGGGCCGGTCCCAGGACGGCAACCGAGGCCGCGACGACGCCGATATAGACCACTCCGACCACGATCAGGGTGAGCCAGGTGGCCCGTTTGAGGTCCCGGTCCGGGTGGCGGAACTCACCGGCGAGATGCGTGACCGCCTCCCAGCCGGCGAAGCAAAAGAAGAGCAGGCTGGACACCCCGCCCACGGCCCAGTAGCCGTGCGGCGCGAACGGCTCGAAGTTCTCCGCCCTGGCAGACGGCGCAGCCAGTGCGACCGCGAGCGCCAGCAGCCCGACCAGCAGCACCATCAGCACCAGCTGGATGCCGCTGGACAACCGGATCCCGACGGCGTTGCTCGCGAAGGCGGCGGCCAGCAGCAGCCCGGCCGCCACCAGCGCCGTCCCGCGCCCGCCGCCCAGGGCATGGGCGATGTAGTTCCCGCCGATCACAGCTGTCGCCGGAGCCCCGAAGGGAATGGCGAAGTAGAAGAGGTAGCCGGCCACGGCGGAGGCGCGCCGCCCATAGGCCCTTGTGACAAAGTGGGCGATCCCGCCGGCGTCGGGCTGCTGGCGGCTCATCTCCGCGAAGCTGAACGCCACGGGGACGCAGAACACCAGCAACAGGGCCCAGGCCAGGAGCGAGGCCGGACCGGCTTCCCTGGCGGCGACGGCCGGGAGCACCAGGATTCCCGACCCCAGGATCGCCCCCACGTAGATGCCCGTGGCCCGGAACAGCCCGAGCCCTGCCTGCTTGCCGCTGTTGATCTTCACTCCTCCAATCATCCGCAGAACCGCGCGGGCCAAAAGCGGCAAAACTGACGGCCAGGCGCGAAATCCTGCCGTCTTCCCGCTGCCCTCTCCCCCTTTCACGGATTTGCCGGCGCGAGGCGGTAGCGTTTCCTTATGAGTGCGCAGCAGCCTGAAGATGTGTACACGCACGGCCACCACGAGTCGGTGGTCCGCGCCCATGCCTCGCGGACGGCGGAGAACTCCGCGGCCTTTGTGATCCCGTACCTCACCCCCGGGGTTTCCGTGCTCGACGTCGGCTGCGGGCCAGGCAGCATCACCTGCGATTTCGCCGGCCTGGTCTCCCCCGGGACGGTCACCGGGCTGGACCGCTCGCCCGAGGTGATCAGCCAGGCGGCCGCCCTCGCGGCCGAGCGCGGCGTGCCGAACGTCGAGTTCGTCGCCGGCAACATTTACGACCTCGACTTTGAGGACGAAACGTTCGACGTCGTGCACGCCCACCAGGTGCTGCAGCATCTGACGGACCCGGTCGCTGCCCTGCGGGAAATGCGCCGCGTCGCCAAACCCGGCGGCATCGTGGCGGTCCGCGACGCCGATTTCCATGGCATGAGCTGGTTCCCGGCCGTCCCCGAGCTGGATGAATGGATGGAGCTTTACCAGCGGATCGCGCGCCGCAACGGGGCCGAACCCGACGCCGGCCGCCGCCTGGTGTCCTGGGCCCAGTCCGCCGGGTTCACCGACGTCGCTCCCTCCAGCAGCAACTGGCTCTACGCCACCGGACAACAGCGCCGCTGGCAGGCGCGGGTGTGGGGCGAGCGCGTGCTGCACTCAGCCTTCGCGGACCAGGCACTCGAATACGGCTTCGCCAATGCCGCCGATCTGGCCCGGATTTCGGCCGGCTGGCACCGCTGGGGCTCCACGGATGACGGCTGGTTCCTGATCCCCAACGGCGAGGTGATCGCGCGGGCCTGAGGTGTTCCGGCGCCGGTGCCCAGTACGGCAGTGCGGGCGCACCTAATCCGCCAGCGCGGGAAGCGTCACGCTGGCGGAGGCTCCCATGCCCTGGCTCTCAGTGAACCCGACGACGCCGATCTCCACGTCCCGGGCCCGGCGGACGTCCGTCATGGTAGCGGTGCGCTCCTTGCCCTCGACAACCCCGGCCGGAAAGCCGTCCACGGTGACACCCCAGCGGTAGGGCTCCGGCCCACCCGGTTCCCACGATATCTGGACGGTGCTGAGGCCGTCCGCGTGCGCGGTCACCCGTACGCTCACGTTGACCGGCGCGGCGGGGAGCCCGTCCCGCGGGCCCCGGCCGATGTGGACCGCGGCAGACGCCGTCGACGAGCCGCCCGTGAAGTGGTTGATCCGCACCGTCGCCCTGCCCTCGAATACAGCCGGATAACTGTGCTTCGCCACGGCGAGCGGCCCCACCTGATCGGTGGTCCCGTCGCCGTCGAAGTCCCATTCGTACTGCGCGACGCTGACCCCGCCCGGCAGCGCCGCCGGGACGTAGAACGTGATTGTCTGGCCGGGCATCGCGTAGTAATCGGGATTTTCGAACCGTGCCTCCGGGACAGCCCCGGCCGCCCTGGCCGCGGGGTTCCCGGGTTCCGCCGCGGACGGCGTGGCTGCCCTCTGGGGGGCCGCCCCGGTGGTTGCGCCTGCGGTGGCGGCGTTGGTCTGCGGGACGGCCGCCGACGGCGGCCCGGTGCCCGTCCCTGGCATCGCGCAGGACGAGGCGGCCAGTAGAAAAGCCCCCGCAAGCACCGTTCCGGAAATTCTGTCCATCGACTCCCCCAAGTCTGTCGGCAGGCTCAGCTGCCGCACGGCTGACTGCATCGTAGCCTCCCGCGGCCCGGCTGTCTGCAGCCGCCGGGGCGGTCAGCGGGGGATGATCCGGAACAGGAACCTGGTCTTGACCATCGTCCACAGCAGGCCCAGGACCAACACATAAGCGCCGGTGTTCAGCCAGATGTTGCCCTGCTGCAGCATCGGGATATTGGCCAGGGCCAGGATCAGAAACACGTGGATGATGAAGACATACAAGGTGGCCTGCCCCAACGGGATAAGGAACCAGCCCAGCGCCCGCTCCAGCAGCTTCCAGTAGGCGGTGAGGAGCGTGTAGGCCGTAATGACCACCAACAGGACATTGAGCAGCCGTCCGGCGCCGAGGTACGTCCGGCCGAAATATCCGCTGTACAGCATCTGATGCAGGGCGTCCGGCAGCAACTCGAGGCGGACATCGTAGGCGTTGGAAAGGTAGGGGTTGGACCAGGCGAACAGTCCGAAAAGTACCGTCAGCAGCGCGCAGAGGGCCAGCACGCCGCGGTGGCGGGAAAACCAGCCCACAAGGGGCCTGCGGTAGTAGCCGGCGGTCAAGCCAACGACGAAGAGAATCTGCCAGACCATCAGGGGAAAGGAATCTTCGAACTGGGAGGGCAGAACACGGATGCGCGCCAGGGACCCCACCGCGTAGAGGGCGGCGCTGACCAGCAGAACCAGCCATGCCAGCCGGCGGGACAGCGCCCAGAGGATCAGGGGGCTGAGGAGAAGGAGCACGACGTACAGGCCCATGATGTTGAACTGCCACGGGCCGAACTCAAGGAGCAGGATTTGCGGGATGAGCCAGGCCGGGACCGGGAACTGCATCAGCCCCTCCACCCCCGTGTACAGGTCGTAGCTGCGGCCGGCCGCGGCGGTGCCCGCGCCGCCAGTGCCCTGGTCGGTGAATGCGGTCAGGACCGAGCTCTGGATCAGCGGTACGAGACTGATCAGGAAGACGGTCATGACGACGGCCAGGGCCGTAACGTAGAGCTTCCAGGACCGGGCGGTTGTTTTGTCCACCACTTCCCCGAGGTTGTCCCTGATCCTTGGCCCGTAGACCATGCCCAGAACCGCGCCGGACAGCAGGACGAAGAATTCCGCGCCGGACACCGCGCCAATCGTTTCCTGGGTCAGCAGCTGGAACAACGAGGTCAGGCCAACGTGGTTCACCACCACAAACAGGATCGCCATGCCGCGGAGCATGTCCACCCGCCTGTCCCTGAAGTTCTCCTCCCGGTAGGCCCAGGACCGTGCGGCAGACCAGCGGAGCGGGAGCACCCACAAGACGGCTGCCAGCGTCACTCCGGCCGCGGCAGCCGCCCACGCCCAGCCCCCGGAAATCACCCCGCCGCCCGGCGGACGGTCCGCAGCGTTTCCGCCGGCTGCCGCCGTCGCGGTGCCCGTGCGGAAGTTGGCCTGCTCCAGCCCGCCGGCCAGAATCGAAGCCGTGCCGGGGTCCGCGGTCAGGCGCCAGTCGATAGCGACCTCCCCGGATGCCCGTTGTGTGACCCTTTCGTTCCACAGCACTGCCTGGATGTTGCCGTAGCCGGAGGCCTGGGCGGCGAGGATCTGGCCCAGCCAGGCACTTTTGATCTCGTTTTCAGCGGGTCCGCCGCTTGCCGGGCTGTAGAAAGCCGCCGTTTCCAGCAGCAGGGGCTTGTTCCTGGCAACCGCGTAGTTGGCGTAGAAGTTAAGGTCGACGGCGTCCTGGACCGGCTGCGCGGGTCCCAGCATGCGGGTAAGCGCGTCGGCAGCGGGGAGCGTGTTGACCGGCGGCCCGCCGGCAGTGTCGTCGTGGAAGGCGGACAACCCCACCCAGTCCACCGCGTCGTCCCCGGGGTAGTAGGGCGAGTACGCCGCATCGTGAAGGTTCCAGACGCCGTCGGAATTCGTGTCCAGTGCGCCGAAGCCCGGGCTGCCGGGCTGTGCAGCGTCGGGAGCGTGGGGGAAGGGGTAGTCGCTTCCCTGGAACGGCGACCACACCATCAACGGCACGTCGAGTGTGGCGCGCATGGCGGCCGTCACGGCACGAAATGCCGCGATGTACTCCGCCGGCTTTTGGCCCCATGCTGCCCAGCCCGCATTCATATCGGGGGCGAAGCGGATGAACAGCCGGCCTCTAAACCCCGCGGCCATCTCTTTGATGTCCTGCGCCAGCTCGCCTGAGCTCTCCGCATTGACCTGCGCCAGAGGAACTGTCGGATTGACCGTGATCAGCGCGTCGGCGCCTTCGGCCCCGGCTTGTTTCAGGAAGAGCGGGATGAATTCCTTTTCCTGCTCCTGCACCGGCAGCGACACTTCATGGGCGTAGAGGGCCGCAGGTTTCCCCAGACGCGAGGCATACTGGGCCGCGGAGTCCGTCGACCAGTCAAGCCGCACCCCCCACAGCGGCCCTTTTCCCTCCTGCGTTGAGGACTCCCGGTCCGCCGTATCAGCCACGCCGGAAACCGGGGCGGGGCCGCTGGCCTGCGCCGACGCGCCGGCAACCGCTGTGAAGGCCAAGGCCAGGAGTAGCAGCAGGAGGGCTAACGCGCGGCGGAGTTTCACAGTGGCCATAGTAGCGACCAGGCGTCCGGGAACCTTCCTCGGGCGCGGAGCAGGCCGTTGTCCACATAGCCGCTGACCGCCGTAGACCCCCAGGGCCGGGTTTTCTAGCCTCAAGACATGATCATCCAAGCAGGTTTCGACTTCGTCATACTGGCCCGCCCGTTCATCGTCCCGGACGGCAGACTCAGGGCCAATCTGGTGCTGGTTGGTGTGGACGCGGAAATGCAGCTGGACAGCGTACAAGTCATCACCGAAGACTTTGCGGGCTCCCTGGCCCCTTTCCACGACGCTCTACTGGTGGCGCTGGATTCGGAATTCACCAAGTACTTTGCTATCGCCCACCCCGGCAGTTTCAGTGCATACGGCTGCCCTGACCCAATCATGGATGAGGCCGATGAATTGGAATCGAAGGCGGCCGAACGGGGACTGCAGCTGATCGGCCACTTCGCCGTCGACGAAACGGGCTACATGTCGGCCCGCGCGCATATGTACTTTGACCAGTATCCGAGGCACAACGACCTTCCGAGAACCATGCTGCACTGGTCCCATTCGAAGCTGCTCCGGTGCCTCTGTGCCCGCTGCGACCCCTTGTGCCAAACGGCTGGCGCGTGACGGCGTTGTGAAGCGCGGGGCGGGGAGGGCCCGCCAGCGGAAGTAAGCTGAATCAGTGCAACCCTCCCTTTGGCTGGCCCTGGCGGGCGCCGGCGTCCTGATCAGCTTCACTCCCGGCGCAGGCGCCATCAACACCATGAGCAACTCCCTGAACTCCGGCTTCCGGCGTTCCATCTGGGGGATCCTCGGCCAGCAGGCCGCGCTGGTAGTGCACATCGTGATCGTGGCCCTCGGCGTCGGGGTGCTGGTGGCCAGCTCACCGGTGGCCTTCAACGTGATCCGCTACGCCGGCGCCGCCTACCTTGTCTACCTGGGCATCCAGCAGTTCCGGCACAAACCCGACCTGGACCAGGAAAAAGCTGCCGCGCTGCGCAACGAGCCGGCATTCTCCATGTTCCGCCGCGGGCTGTGGGTCAACCTGCTGAACCCCAAGGCGATCGTGTTCTTCCTGGCCTTCATGCCGCAGTTCATCCGCCCGGAGAATCCGCTCCTGCCGCAGTACCTGACATTGTCTGCCACCGTGATTGTGATCGACATCCTGGTCATGTGGTTCTTCTTCGCCGCCGCAGCCAAGTCCTTCCAGCGGTTCACGCACGACGCCCGCGGGCAGCGCATCCTCAACCGGACGTTTGGCGTGCTGTTCATGGCCGTCGGCGTCGCGCTGGCCCTCATCCACTGACGGCCCCGCACGCCCGGGACTGGCGGCCCGGCTTTCGGGGACCAGTTCAGTCAGACGTGTCCGGGGGTCAGTTTCCGAAGATCGGCCTTCCGGATCTTGCCGCTCGCGGTCCTGGGCATTTCTGCCACGAAGACCACCGATTTGGGGATCTTGTACCGCGCGAGCCGGCCCTCCAGGTGGGAGCGAAGCTGCTCTTCCGTCAGCTGGGCACCCTCCCGCAGGAGCACCACGGCCCGGGGCACTTCGCCCCATTTCTCATCCGCCACGCCGATTACCGCGACACTTCCGACGGCGTCGAGTTCGGCGATGGCTTGTTCCACCTCGGCCGGGTAGATGTTCTCCCCGCCGGAGATGATCATGTCCTTGAGTCGGTCGGAGATGAACACGAAACCGTCCGGGTCCTTGTAGCCCATGTCCCCGGATTTGAACCAGCCGTCAGCGGTGTAGGAATCCGCTGAGGCCTCGGGCCGGTTCCAGTACTGGTGGATGACGTTGGGTCCCTTGATCTGGATCTCCCCCACCGTCCCTGGCGCGGCCGGGCCGGCCGCCGGATCCAAGGGATCAGCCACCCGGACTTCGGTGAAGAAGTGCGGCAGCCCCGAGGACCCTGCCTTGTCCCGGGACCTGGCCGCCGGCAACGTGGTGGCGCCGGGCGCCGTCTCGGTCATGCCGTAGCCGTTGGAGAAGCGCAGCCCCCGGCGTTCGTATGCTTCCAGGACCCGCATGGGCACGGCTGACCCGCCACACGTCAGTTTGTTCAGCGAGCTGAGGTCCGTGGCGTCCCAGTCCGGGTGCTCGCACAGCATCTGGTAGGTGGTGGGCACCCCGCTGATGGTCGTTGCGTGGTGCTGCTGGATCAGCTCCAGCGTCCGGCGGGGATCGAACTTGGCTTCCAGGACCACGGTGCCGCCCTTCAGCAGCGTGGGCAGGACACCCATGTCCAGGGAGGCCACATGGAACATCGGGGAGATCATGAGGGCCACATCGGTGGAGGCGAAGTCGAAGTCGACCAGCACGTTGACGCAGTTCCACGTGATGTTTCCGTGTGTCAGGAGAGCACCTTTGGGGTTTCCGGTCGTTCCGGAGGTGTAGAGAATCATGGCGGCGTCGTCCAGGCCCACGGGCTCGTCCGGCGGGAGCGCCGCCCCGGAGGCGATCACGGCCTCCAACCCCTCCACCACGGTTCCCCCGGCAG
>NZ_MQTS01000135.1 GCF_020532825.1 Arthrobacter sp. SO3 | reverse complement strand
CTCCTGCGCCAGCGGGTGCCGGCAACGGGCCAGCAGGCACCCCCGCCGGCAGCCAGGCCGGTCCGCCGGAGAACACCTACGCCGACTGGACCGGTTCCCTCCAGGGCGGCGGCGTTCCCTGCGTCAAATAGCCCATGAACCCAACCGCATCGTTCCTTGGCCCGGCCACCGTGGTGGCCGGGGCGTTCCGTACAGGATTGACCGCAAAAGCCACGTCCGGTGGTCCGGTAGGTGGCGTGCTTTCGCCGGACTTCCGTTCAGTCGTTGGCCCGGCTTGCTAGTCGCCCGGCGGTCAGCGCCGCCCGGCCGTTTCGCGGAGACGAGGCTCGGATGAACGTCGGCGAATGGCTGCTTCGTTGCTGCGCTGCCCTCACACCCGCTGCGTCCCGTGACCGTCATCGCGAGGAGTGGCTGGCCGATGCCCGTCACGCCCGCGAACTCTCGATGTCCCCCTCAGCCGTTGTTCGAGGCGCCGCCCGCGCAACACTCAGCGCCCAGAAAGAACGGCTACTTTTGTCCTCCGATGATTCACCACGACAGCTCACCCGCCGCGGTGCGTCCGCCGTCATTGTCAGCCTCGCCCTTTTCATCTTGAGCGGCCTGATCGGCATCTCGGTAGGGGCCTTGGCCTTGTGGGCTGTAGCGCTGTTTATCGCGTTCGTCGGGTTTACCCTGCTTGCCCGTGCCGCAAGCAACATCCTGGGCAGCGGCCGAGCACCCTGGACGCTTTTCGTTGCCACCGCGGCCTGCCCGCTTGTTCCCCTGGTGGCGGTCATCGAGACGAATCAGCATTTCAATGCGTTCGACAGCCATGTCCACAGCGGCACGTACACCGGCGTCCACAGCGGACTGGTTGCTGACTTCGTAGTGTTCGTGGCCCTGACGATGACCGGGGCAGCCGGTGTCACAGCCCTCCTGACGTCAATCCTGCTCAGCCTCGCGTTATTGGTCAAACTCGCCAAGGCACGCACCTCCCGCGGACCCGGCAGCCCGGACATCACCTAACCACCTGCCCAAGCAGCGTCCCGCAGCGCGGCCCGGACGAGCGCTCAAGGAACGCGATTCCGGCTTGTGCCTGCCCCGTGCGAGGAGAGGCTGCCCTGTACCGGCACCGTGCGGCGCGGACCCGCCGGCAACCGGACACGAATAGTCCACGTCGTGCCCGCGTGACTGCTCCGCGAGGCGATGTTGTTCGAGCGCGGCCCTCCCGGCGCTCTCGCGTGCCTGTCTCTGATCCCCGGCTTCCGTCCGCCGCCGTGTTCCGCTGTCATCGCCGGCTGCTCAGCGACCCTCCGCTGCATCCGCCCGATATGCCGGCGGGCCCGCCGCCGTGTCCACTTCTTGCGTGGTGCACACCGCGTGCCTGACCACCCCGGTGCATGGCTCCGCGCAGGGCACAGGACAGGTCGCTACTTCTATATGTAGAGATAGTGCCTGGTTTATGTATAGAGTTAGGGCATGAGCGTTTCTCTGAGGAAGACCCCGGCCATGTTGGATGTGTTGCATGCGTTGGAGACCAAGGATGAGGTGTGGGGCCTGAAAGTGGTTCGCGATTCAGGCAGACCCGCGGGCAGTGTGTATCCGATCCTGTCGCGCCTGGAGGCTGCCGGGTTTGTGTCCTCGGAATGGGAGCCGGTGCCTGAAGGTGAAGGCCAGGGACATCCGGGCCCCCGGCGCCGCTACTACCGGCTCACGGATGAAGGTGCGGCCTTCGCCGCTACATCACTGCAGGCTGCGCACGGTGCCCAACGTAAGCCTCGCCTGGGGTTCGCGCGGGGGGTGGGGCTCGCATGAACTGCGGTGAATGGGTACTCCGTTTCTGCGCGGCCCTCATGCCGACGGCGTCCCGTGACCGATATCGCGAGGAGTGGCTGGCCGATGCCCGCCACGCCCACGAACTCTCCATGTCCGCCTCCGCCGTTGTTCGAGGCGCTGCCCGAACGACGCTCAATGCACAGAAAGACGGGATCCTCATGTCCTCCACTTTTTCCCCGCGTCAGCTCACCGTCCGCGGCGCGTTCGCCGTCATTGTCAGTATCGCCCTTTTCATCACAGGTATCCTGATCCGTTTCCCGGAAGGGGCCTTGGCGTTGTGGGCACTCGGGACCGTCATCGCCGTGACCGGGTCCGCACTGCTTGCCCGTGCCGCGAGCAGCGCCCTAGGCAGCGGCCGCGTGCCCTGGACGCTGTTCTTCACCGCCGCGGCCTGCCCGCTGGTTCTCCTTATTGGGGTCATCGAGGTGAACTGGCATTTCAACGTCGTCGACAGCCGTATCCAAAGCGGTGGACAGCCCGGGTTGGCTGACTCCTTGAGTTTCGTGGTCATGCTGATCACCGGGGCAGCCGGTGTGACTGCGTTCCTGGCCTCGATCGTGCTCGGCATCGTGTTGGTGGTCAAACTCGCCAAGGCACACACCTCCCACGGACCCCGCGGCCTAGCCATCAACTAACCGCCCGCCAGCCCGACTTGAGCCCACCTTGTTGAGTTGGTTCTGTTGGTTTTTGGTTTGTGCGAGGCGGTAGGCCCATGACTGTGCAAGGGTCGGGATCAGCCGGAGAGCGGAGGGGACGGATGTAATGATGGGTCATGGATATTGTTGAGTTTCTGGAAGCGCGTATTGCGGAGCAGGAATCAGCCATCCGGGATGGCTCTTTCGTCCTGGGGGTTTCCGAGGACGAAAATGGAAGCGAAGACAAAACCTCACTGGGTAAGCGGATGCTGGATGAATGCGCCCAGAAGCGGGCCATTATCGCCAGCTGGAAGGAAGCTGCCGAAGGCGAGGGGATAAGCGAGCCCAGCGAAGCAAGAGGGACCGTTGCCATTGCCCGTCGGGCCATGCTAACCATCCTCGCGGGCTCCCACCGGGAGCACCCGGACTACGACCCGGCCTGGTCGCCCGATCTGCCAACAGATATTGCCGGCGACTCCGCGAAGCACTGAAGCCAAGGCGCGGACTCGAATGATCTGACTCGCGGCCTCAGTGCTGGCGGTCAACTGGGCGCAGGTCACGGGCCAGGCTGGTCCCGCCTCAGTTCGTCAGAGATGAGCTCCAGTTCGGGGGACGTACTTTCCCTGCGGAGAACCAATGCCGACGGTCGACTATGAGCGGTCCAGCATTTACGCGCCCGTGTCGACGGAACGGCCCTACGACGGGCTGTTGGAGGTGTATCTGCGGACCAAGGTGTTGCGCTGTAGCTGCGGGTTCAAGATGGAAATACCGGACTGACCCTGGTACCGGCCCGGCGTGCAGAAACCCATCCGTCGGTTACGCCGCTTTGCGGCGGACGCTGCCGACCGGTTAGTGCAGGCGAAGGGGCAAAGCTGTCCCGGACGGTATCTTGCGCTCAGCCCAGGCCGTGGAGGACTCCATGCCGTCGCGCGGCGTGCGGGCCGTTCCCGTCGTGTCAATGGAGGCGCTGTGAGCGTTAGAATCTGCCCATGGAGCCAGCGGTCCTTTGCCCGGAATGTTTTCATGCACAGACCAATGCATCGCGCCTCAAGACCCCGCGGCAACGACTCAGGAGCCGTGTTCCGGCGCTGACAACCCGTTGTCCGGTGAAGGTCCTGCCCGAGGAATCCGCGGCGGGGTTGGAGGGGCCGTGCTGGTGCGACGACCCTTTTCATCGGAGTTGAGATTCAACGTAGCCGGTGCGCGGTAGTCGGT
>NZ_MQTS01000134.1:8632-41027 GCF_020532825.1 Arthrobacter sp. SO3 | reverse complement strand
AGCCCCACTCCACCCGGAGGTCTTCTTTTTGTCACCTATCCACGCCGCCCGTCACCAACGTCCGTGGTTATTACACCTAGGCAGCCATGCCGGACGTGTGGGCGGCGTAGGCGACAAACAGGCCAACCAGGATCGAGATCCCGAGTCCCCATTCCCGGAGCCACGCGACGTCGAACTTCTTGGCCAGCGCGAGGCAGATGCCCATGACCAGGGCGGACACGATGACCGTGATGATATGCACAGGTGTCTTGCCGAGCTCCGCGATGCCGAGGCTGGCAAACGCCCCGATCAGAGCCGCCGCGGGAACGATCGCCATCAGGGCCGGGTTGACCCTGCGCAGTTTCGAGTCACCGCGGCGGAGGATCGGCGTGAGGATCAACGTGGAAATCATCCACATGGCGCCGGACATGCTCATCGCCATAAACGCCACCGCAAAGACGCTCTGGTTGTAACCCGGGCCGCCGAGGGTTGCCCCCATGGTGGTGGCTGCGAGGCTCGCCGATGCGGATTCTGTGGCTGCGGAACCCACCAGGCCGATCCGGACCAGCACCGCGGGAGTCCCGAACAGGGTCATCAGGGCGATGCTGACCAGCACGACGGCGAGGGACGGGCCGATCGCCGCCACGGCCCCGGCACGGAATGCTTGTTTCAACTCGGTCTGGGAAATATCCGCGGCCGGCCCGGCCTTCCTGGCGGCGCGCATGTAGACGACGGATTGGAGAATGATGGCCCCGAAGACACCGATGGCTAGAACCCACAGGACGGGGATGTTGGCGATTGAGAGGATGTCCGTGGAGGCCCCGGGAGTTTCTGCAGTAGTCATGGATGCTCCGATGCTGGATGAGGATGCGAGCGGATAAGGGAGTGGCGTGCTGCTGGGTCGGTGAAGCTCAGGTCAGGTCGGTTCAGTTGCCAGGTCCAGTCGGTTCAGTTCAGGGCTGCGGGTGCCAGCTCGGTGCGGTCGAGCAGGGTCAGCGTCTGCGCCAGGGCGCCGACGCCGGTGGCAATGTCCGCGAAATCGGTCCATTCCTCCGGGCAGTGGCTCTTGCCGGCCTTGGACGGGACAAAAATCATGCCCATCGGCGCCAGCGCGGCCATGTGAACGGCGTCGTGGGTGGCCCCGCTGGGGATGGGCATCCACGGAATGCCGATGGCATCGGCGGCCGCGGCGGCGACGTCGTGGATTCGGGCGTGGGCATGAACCACGGGGTTGTCGGTGGACCAGTCGAACTCGACGTCGACCCCCAGGTTCTGGGCGTTGGCCAGGATCTCCTCGGCCAGCCGGCCGCGGACCCCGCTGAGCCAGGTGCTGTCGACGCTCCGGACTTCGCTGGTCATCCGGACGAGGGATGGCACCACGTTGGGCGACCGCGACTCGGATTCGACTCGGGTGGTGGTGGCGACCCCATGGTTGGGGGCGCCGCAGCCTTCGCGGCGGACCGAGAGCACCGCTTCGGCCGCGGCGACCATGGCGTCCTTGCGCTCATTCATCGGCCGGGTGCCGGCGTGGTCGGGGCTTCCCGTGAAGGTTGCCACGAGCCGCTCGATCCCCGTGATCGCGGTGACGATGCCAAGCGGCAGCTGGCGCTGTTCCAGCGTGGGGCCCTGTTCGATGTGCAGCTCGATGAAGGCATGGAGCGGTGCGGTACGGGCCCAGCGCGTCTGGAGCACGGCTCCGGGATCGAGCCCGAAGTCCCGGTACGCCTGCCCGAGGCTGACGCCGCGGTAATCCTGCCGGTCCAGGTCGGTGCGGGTTAGTTCTCCGGCGATGGCCCTGCTGCCCAGGCAGCTGAGGCCGAAGGCGTTGGACTCCTCGCCGAGAAAATCCACCACCAGAAGGTCGCGGCGGAGCCGTTGTCCGGATTCCCGGAGCAGCTGCACGGCCTCCAATGCGCCGAACACCCCCACGACGCCGTCGAAACGACCGCCGCCGTCGACCGTGTCCGTGTGTGAACCGGTCACCAGCGCCGGGGCGTTGGGATCGGTGCCGGCCAAACGGCCGACGATATTGCCGGCGGTGTCCACCTGGACCTCAAGCCCGGCGGCAGCCATCCGTTCGGAAACCCACTGCCGGGATTCCCGGTACACCTCACTGAACACTTCCCTGGTCCAACCTGGCCGGGTCGTATCCCGGTACTTGGCCAGTTCCAGGATGACGTTGCCGAGTCGTTCGGCGGCTTCCTGGCTCTGATCGGTGAGATCGAGCATCGGGCTCCTTCGTCTAGCGTCGGTCCGAACGAATGATGGGTTATGCAATCGATTGCGCTGCGCTCGTTACGAAACAACGCGGAGGGGAATGTTTCGTACATCACACTAGAATCCTGTTGTTTCGTCAAGGTTTCTTCGTGATTAGAATTTGAGGGGCATGCCTCCGTCGCGAAATGACGCAAACCTTTGCACGAGATTTCCTCCGGATGGATCTAGACTTCTTACAACACCCGAAGGGGGCACCGCCATCGCCGACTCACCCGCACCCGGGCGCTCCAAGCCCGTCACGCTGGCCACGGTGGCCCGTCACGCCCAGGTGCATGTCTCCACCGCCTCCCGGGCGCTCAGCGACGACCCCGCGGGGATCAGTACCGAGACCGTCCGGCGCGTGCGCGAGCTCGCTGCGATGCTCGGCTACCACCGCAACCTGGGCGCCGCCGGGCTCCGGACCGGAACCTCACGACTGATTGGCGTGCTGGTTCCCCGCCTGACCGATCTGGCGCTCGCCACGATCTACGAGAGCATCGACGCGACTGCGGAGTCGGCTGGCTACAGCACGGTGGTAGCGAACACCTACGACGATCCCGAGCACCGCCGGGCCCGGCTCGATGCCATGCTGTCCCGGCGGATGGACGGGGTGATCATTGGGGATTCGCATATCGGCGACACGGCCGGATACGAGCTGCAGAGCCGCGGCGTTCCCTATGTGCTCGTGATGCGCAGGCTGGAGGGGCACCTCTCCGTGGCGACCGACGACAAGCTTGGCGGCAGGCTGGCCGCGCAGCACCTTCTGGAGTTAGGCCACAAGCGGGTCGGCGTCATCGCCGGGGACCTGCTGGCGAGCACCGGACGGGAACGATCCCAGGGCTTCCGGCGCGCATTCGAAGCCGCGGGCTATCCGGTGGAGGAGCTGTATGTGGTGAGCACCGGATTCGGCACGGCTGCCGGCCGCGTGGCCGGAGCGCAGCTGCTGGCGCTGCCCGAGCCGCCCACGGCGATCTTTGCCGTGGACGACCTCACCGCCCTTGGTGCCATGGGTGCCATCCGGGCCGCCGGAAAAAGGCTGCGCGAAGACGTGGCGCTCATCGGCTACAACGACCTCATCCTGGCCGACAACCTGCCCGTCCCGCTTACGTCAGTGCGTTCGGATCTGAAGGCCATGGGCCGGCTCAGCGTCGAGGCCCTGCTGCAGGAGATCGGCGGCAAAACGGCGAGCTCAACGCTGCTCCCGCCGGTCCTGGTGCCGCGGGCGACGACGGTGGCTGACTAGCCGGGTCCCGGGCCGGGTCCGGGTGACGGGCGGCGCCGGTCAGCGGCGGGGTGCGCTCCGCCGTCGGGCCGCATGCCCGAACAGCCACACGCCGCTGACCGTGGCGAGGTAGCCGGCGATGACGATCAGCGCGGTCCCGGCCCAGAAATAGTTCGTGGTGCCGCTGTCCTGGCCCGTGCCGGCGGCGACGCTCAGCAGCGAAAAGGCGGCCACGGCGGCAGCGGCCAGCCCGAGCAGCGCCGGCAGTGCGAGCCACAGCGGTGAGGAGGCCCAGTGTTCCCCGTAGCCGTCCCAGACGTTCCAGCGCGGGCCCCTGCGGATGATCAGCCAGCCCGCCGGGAGCATAAACACCGCCACGACGAGGAACGCCGCGACGACGTCGGCGGGCCGGTGCCACTGGTTGATCAGGGTGGACACCCCGGTGGCGACGGCGAAGCTGCCGCCCAGGAACCCGGCGAGCGGGCGCCAGCGCGGGGAGACCATCAGGAACACCGCCGCCGCGGCCGAGGCCGCCAGGGTGGTGTGCCCGGAGGGCAGCGAATTCAGCTCGAGGGTCTCCACCCCGGTGTAGGGCCGGACCGGGACGATGTCCTTGAGGATCTGGGTGGCGACGTTGGCGCCCACGCAGGCCGCGACGGCGATCCCCGCAGCGGCCCAGCGCCGCTTCAGCACGGTGACGATGAGCACCATGACCGTGGCGATCAGCAGCGACAGTGCGGGCAGCCAGTCGAGGAGCTTGTTGGCGGCCTTGCCGGCGGCGCCGTGGATTTCCACCGCCTCCACGAGGGCCGATTCGTCGATGAACTGTCCCGTGGTGGTGCGGACAAAGAAGTAGTAGGTCCCGGCCAGCGCGGCCATGCTGACCAGGGTGGCCAGCAGGAACAGGAACCCGGTGCCGCGGCCCTGGCGTCCGGCGGGGTCTGATGCCGGGTCGCCGGGTGCGGCCTCGCGGGCGGCCCCGCGGGCGCGCGCGGCGCGCGGGGACGGCGGCTGCGGGTACTCCGGAGCCGGGTGTGTGCTGGTGCGATCCTGCCGAAAACTCATCCGTAACAGGTTCCCACAGAAGCCTGCGAACTTTCTGAGGGGAGCATCCGCCGGGCAGATCAGGGCGGACGCCGGGAGCGCATACGCCCTGATCTGCCCGGCGGGCAGCCTCTCCGCCCGCGCCGCGGGTAGTGTTTGGCCATGGACACCGTTGCGATGCATCCGGACCCAGCCTTCCCCCGCTTCCACCCGCGTCCCGCGCAGGGCTGGATCAACGATCCCAACGGCCTGAGCTACGCGGATGGCCGCTACCACGTGTTCTTCCTGTACAACCCGGACTCGGCCCGGCACCGGAGCATCTGCTGGGGGCACCTGAGTTCGCCGGACCTGGTGCACTGGGACGAGGAACCGGTGGCGCTCCGGCCCCAGCCCGGCGGCCCGGACGCGCTGGGCTGCTGGTCCGGCGTCGTGACAGACGACGGCGGCGTCCCCACCGCCGCGTACTCCGGCGTCGACACCGTGGGCGGCCACTCCCGGGTGGTCCTGGCCCGGGGAGATGAGTCCCTGCGCACGTGGACCCAGGACGGTCACGTCGCGGCCGAGGTCCCGCCGGACCCGCAGGTCACCGCCGTCCGGGACCCGTTCCTCTTCAGCTTCCGGGGCCGCCGCTTCGCGCTCCAGGGCGCCGGGCTGGCGTCCGGCCACGCCGCCGTCCTGCTGTACAGCGCGGAGGACCTGCGCCACTGGCAGTACGAGGGGATTTGGTTCAGCACGGAGGACCCGCTTGCGGTCCGGCACCTGCCCGCGGAGATCTGGGAGTGCCCGCAGTTGGTCCGCGTCCCGGATTCCTCCGGCGCGGAGACCTGGCTGCTGATGGCCTCGCTCTGGCTCGGGACCGACGACCACGACCACCC
Organism: Arthrobacter sp. SO3; assembly: GCF_020532825.1. Taxonomy (GTDB): domain Bacteria; phylum Actinomycetota; class Actinomycetes; order Actinomycetales; family Micrococcaceae; genus Arthrobacter. Next base: position 35,651 of record NZ_MQTS01000134.1, on the reverse strand, counting down.
CAACGGCGTCGGCTACCTCCTGGGCTCGCTGGCCGCGAACGGCGCCGGGCTGCCGGTGTTCACCCCCGCAGCCGGCGGGAAAGCCGACCTGGGGCAGGAGTTCTACGCCCCGCAAATCCTCGCGCTGCCGGACCGGGCGCTACTCTGGGGCTGGTCGGCCGAGCTGGCGGACGGTGAGGGCCCCGGACGCAGCCAGGAACAGATCGACGACGCCGGCTGGGCCGGGATCCTGACCTTCCCGCGCCAGCTGTCCGTGCGTGGCGGGGTCCTCGCCGTCGAGCCCGCCCCCGAGCTCCGCACCTACCGCGGCGAGCGGCTGCACCGCGGCGTGGCGGGCACCCTCGTGCTGCCGGCCGGGGCGGAGGTCAGGGTCCTTGGGGGAGAGGGCACCCTGCGGCTGGTCCTCGTCGCGGCGGGTGAGCGGCGGACCGTGTTCGCCGACACCGTCGCCGGCGGCGATGAGCTGCGGATCTTCGTGGATGCCTCGATCGTGGAGGTCTACCGCCACGGCTCCGTGCCCGCGACGCTGCGCGCCTACCCCGGCCCCGGCGAGGAGTGGCAGCTCGAGCTGCCGCACGGCGCCGCGGCGGACGTCTGGGAGCTCCGGCACCCGGAGCGGTCGGTGCCGGACGGGCCGCCCACGGAGACCCCTGCGTAAGCGGAACGGGCACGACCCCCGGTCGCGGGGGACATGCGCCACTCTTGCAGCCAGCAATGGACATAGTCCCCATATGTCCACTCATGGGCGCGCGGGCTGGGCATGTCCGCCGCGTTCGCCAAGCCGCGTTCGCCAAGCCGCGGGCGGGCGCGTCATCGTCGCCGGTGCGCCAGTCCCGGTATGGGAGGATGTTTTGGTGACTTCCCAAGCCCCCGCCCCGCCCCGCCGCCCGTGCGGCCGCCGGTCCGCGGGGCTTGTTGCGTTGGTGCTGCCCCTGCTGCTCGGTGTGGCTGCGTGCTCGGCCCCGGCCCCGACGGTGTCCTCCAGCCCGTCCGGCGCTTCCAGCCAGGCCGGCCCGGTGAGCGCGGCGCCCGCAGCAGCAGCGCCGGCGGCGGCGGGCGTTCCTTCCCCGGCCGTGACCGGGGCGACCCCCTCCGCGTCCGCGACCGCGGCGCCTTCCGCCGCGTCCGGTGCCGTGGCCGCGGCGCTGCAGTCGCTCGTGGCCGCCACCCCGCAGCCCAGCCGTGAGCAGGTCCGCGCGAGCCTGTCCACCGCCGGCTTCGCCCCGGCCGCCGTCGAAGTTTCAGCATCCAAAACCCCCACCGGTCTGGCCGCCGACGCCGTCGAAGTCGGAGTGCTGGGCGGCAGCGAATGTGTGATGGCGCAGATCCGGTCCGGAACTGTGGAAACGTCAGTCTTGCCGGTTCTTCCGAACGGGCGATGCTTTGTTGGCAGCGTCCAGCGGTAGGCAACAGGAGTGGCATGTCGAAGGTACTGACCCGCAGCGCCGGGAATGCGCAGGAAACCCAGCGCACCCGCCGGCGCCGTTCGCTCATGGCCGTCCAGGTGGCGGGCGAGTTGATGATCACCCTCGGCGTGATCGCCGTGCTCTTCGTTGCCTGGCAGTTGTGGTGGACAAATGTTGAGGCGGACGCTGCCCAGGGCGCGGCCGTGAAACAGTTCGTGCAGGAGCATCAGGTGTCTGGTCCCGCTGACCCCGCTGCCGCGGCACCGGCGGTCCCTGCGGTGCCCGTCGACCCGGCGGCCACGCCGGTGGGCACCGCACCGGCCCACGGGGCGGCCATCGGCGTCATCTACATCCCCCGTTTCGGCGCCGACTACAGCAGACCGGTCATCGAGGGCACCAGCCGCGACGTCATCGACACCCTGGGCCTGGGCCGTTACGCGGGAACGGCGATGCCCGGAGCCGTGGGGAACTTTGTGATGGCAGGCCACCGCCAGACCCACGGCGCAGTGCTCGACAACATCCACACGCTGGTGCCCGGGGACAAAATCTACGTCCAGACCGCCGACGGGTTCTACACCTACGTGTTCCGGAACCAGGAGATCGTGCTGCCGGACCAGACGGAGGTGCTGGCGCCGGTGCCGATGCAGCCCGGCGTGGCGCCGGAGCAGCGGCTGCTGACCCTGACCAGCTGCAACCCGCGGTTTGGGTCCGAGGAGCGCATCATCGCCTACTCGGTGTTCGATTCATGGCAACCGCTCAGCGCCGGGCCCCCGGTGGCCATCGCGCAGCAGCTCGCCGCACTGCAGGGTAAGGGATAGAACATGTACGCGTGGCTTTTTCGGCAACTTCCCGGCCCCCTGTGGCTGCGGATCCTGTTCTCCGCGGTGATCCTGGCCGGGGCGCTGCTGGTGCTGGTGGACGTCGTTTTTCCGTGGCTGGCGGAGATCACGCACCTGACCGACTCGACGGTCGGCTAGCCGGTGGCCGCGAGCCAGCCGCCGGCCGTGCCGCCGTCGTCCGTGCCCTTCCCCGAACCGCCGCTCCCCGCGCTGGAGGAGCTCCTCGCCGGCGCGCACGTGGTGAGCCTGCCCATGCGGGTGAAATTCCGCGGCATCCTCCAGCGCGAGGCCCTGCTGCTGGACGGTCCGCTGGGCTGGGGCGAATTCTCTCCCTTCCCCGAGTACGGCGACCCGGAAGCCTCCCGCTGGCTCGCCGCCGCGCTCGAGGCCGGCTGGCAGGGCTTCCCGGAGCCGCTGCGAACGCTGATCCCAGTCAACGCCACCATCCCCGCGATCCCCGCGGACCGGGTCCCGGAAATCCTGGCCCGCTTCGGCCGGGTGGACGCCGTCAAAATCAAGGTGGCCGAGCCCGGCCAGAGCCTCGACGACGACGCCGCCCGGGTCGCCGCGGTCCGCGCGGCGCTCCCGGACGCCGCGCTCCGGGTGGACGCGAACGGCGGCTGGGACGTCCCGGGCGCCGTCGCGGCCCTGACCCGGCTCGCCGCCGTCGGGCTCGAATACGCCGAACAGCCGGTGCCGGACATCGCCGGCCTCGCCGAGGTCCGCCGCCGGCTGCGTGCCGCCGGCACCCCGGTGCTGATCGCCGCGGACGAAAGCGTGCGCAAGGAGGACGACCCGCTCAAGGTGGCCCGCGCTGGCGCCGCGGACCTGATCGTGGTGAAGGTGGCGCCGCTCGGGGGAGTGCGGCGCGCCCTGGAGATCGTGGCGCAGGCCGGGCTCCCCGCCGTTGTCAGCTCCGCGCTGGACACCTCTGTGGGAATCCGCGCCGGGCTGGCGCTCGCCGCCGCCCTGCCCGAACTGCCCTACGCCTGCGGGCTGGGCACCGTGTCGCTGCTCGCCGCCGACGTCACCCGGGACTCCCTGGTCCCCGACGACGGCGCCATCCGGGTCCGCGACGTCGCCGCCGATCCGGGCCTGCTGGCCGAATACGCGGCCGCGCCGGAGCGCCGCGACTGGTGGCTGGAGCGCCTGCGCCGTGTCCATGCGGTGCTGGCCGCCGACGGGTGACGGGCGGGGTTGCGAGTAAAGTGGATACGGAAGCGGCGAAGTAGCCGCCGAAAAGCAGCTTTGGAACGGAAATTTCGTAATAATGACGACGCTTAAATCCCAGCAACTTGACAAGTCGTCTCTGGCAGAGCTCGCGAAGGGAACGAATGTGACCCCCAAAGACGGGCTGATCCGGATCGTGCAAGGCCTGCGGCGCGTTGACACCGGGACCTACGCCCTCCGCATCCGCCTGGCCGAGAAGCTGGGCATCGGCACTATCGACATTAACGCGATGGCATTCGTGGGCGAGGTGGACGGCCTCACCCCCAAGGATCTCGGCAAGGCGCTGAACATCACCACCGGCTCGGTCACCGCCATGGTGGACCGGCTGGAGTCCAAGGGCTTTATGGTGCGCAAGCCCAACCCCGGGGACCGGCGCAGCGTGCTGCTGCACCTGAGTCCGGAGGGGACCGAGGCGATGCAGTGGGCCAACGACCACTTCGCCGCCGCGGCCGCGGCCCTGATTCAGGACTCCTCCGCGGAGAACGTCGTGGACATCGCCGAATTCCTCGAAGGCATCGGCCAGCGGCTGATGGCCGCCGCCACCGACCCGGAAGAGAGCTAGGGCCGGGTCTTTCGGCTTGATGCTCGGTGGCCGATGCCGCGTCAAGAACATCCCCGGGGACGACAATGTAGCCGTCACGAGAGGCTCGGCGTTACTACCCAGGCCTACGGCGCCAGAAGCTTGCAGACGTCTGTTATTTTGCCGGGCCCGGTGAGCCCCCCATTCGGGTAAACCGGCCCATTCAAAGTCCAGGTCACCTGACCTGACGTGTAGAAGATGCCAGGGGCGCCGGAACCAATTGGGAGCGAGATCAGGTTCTTGCCGGTCGCTTTATAGACAAAGTCGGTAGGGCCAAGCGCCACCTGTATCGTCCCGTTCAAGGGGTAGCTGACCACTTTTAAGGTCGGGCCCGTCAGTGTGATTGTGATAGCTGCACCCACGTTGGTATAGAACCGCAACGGTTTGGAGTCGTTGTAGTGATGGGGAAACTGATCGATCACTTTGGTCTTGCCTGTCGTCACGGCCTCGACCTGGAAACCGGGGCAGTCAAGCGTCTCCGCTGTCGTGTCGACTGGCGTTAGCGGTTCGGCAACGGCGGCGCCCGTCCCGGCGAAAAGTCCGATTCCGAGGGCGAGGGCGAGAGGTTTGATCAGGCGCTTCATGGGGTTGCTCCTTCGTGGATGGCGAGACAGTTGACTCCCCATGGGTGCGGGAAGACCCCTGACGCAACGTTTGCGCATGATAGGCCGCAGTCGCGGCGCCAACAAGCGTAGGCACTACTCACTGGATGACGGACCCTCCGCTGGAGTGGGCTTTCAACAGGGCCGCAACATCAGTGAGGTGCCTTGGCTTGATTGCGGGAGTTCACCTCAACTTCATATGAGAGTCGGCTCCGCGTTGTCTGCGGCTGGAACGGTGGGGAGGCCCCCAATCCACCCGTGGAAGGTCTCTCCATGTCTGTCTCCTCCGGACGCAAATTCTCCCTGCTCCCGATGCTCGGCCACACCAAAGGCAAGCGAAGCGCCGTCACCTGCGCGCTGAAGTGCGACAACGCCTGCAGCGGCGAGGTCTGCAACACCAGCTCGAACAGCTACTTCCGCGACATCGCCTCCGCGACCATGTCCCGCCGCGCCGCCCTGGGCTTCGGCGCCGCCGGTGCCCTCGCCGTCGCGTTCGGCGGGGCCCTGGCCTCGCCCGAATCCGCGGTGGCCGACGGCGGTCCCGGACTTTCCGCGGCAGCCAAGAACGGCTTCGGCACCTCCAAGCTCAAGTTCACCGCCATCGCCCCGGTGGATTCCGCCGTCGACGCCCTCACGGTGCCGGCAGGCTTCACCTGGCAGCCCGTGATCCGCTGGGGCGACCCGATCTTCAACGACGCCCCGGACTTCGACCTCGGCAACCAGACCGCCGCTGCCCAGACGCGGCAGTTCGGCTACAACAACGACTACTCGGACATCCTGGAGATCCCGGCCAGCAAGGGCCGCCGCGCGCTGCTCTTCGCCAACCACGAATACACCAACGAGAGCATCATGTTCCCGGCCACGATGGCCGCCGCCGACGTCCGCGCGATCGGCGCCGCCGCGCACGGTCTCACCGTCGTCGAGTTGGAGCGTAAGAACAAGAACAAGCCGTGGTCCTACGTCAGGGGCGCCGGGCTGAACCGCCGCTACCTGAACAACACGGCGTACGAGCTCACCGGCCCGGTGGCCGGCTCGCCGCTGGTGCGCACGACGGCGGACCCGGCCGGCCGCACCATCCTCGGCACGCTGGGCAACTGCTCCGGCGGCACCACCCCCTGGGGCACCATCCTCTCCGGCGAGGAGAACTTCAACGGGTACTTCGTCGCGCCCGGCACCTCGGCGTCCGACAAGCGCTACGGGCTCACCAGCAAGCCCACCGCCCGGCAGTGGGAGCTCGATGACCCGCGCTTCGACGCCCGGAACCCCGGCTACGAAAACGAAACCAACCGCTTCGGCTGGATCGTGGAAGTGGACCCCTTCGACCCCACCTCCACCCCGAAGAAGCACTCCGCGCTGGGCCGCTTCAAGCACGAGGGCGCCAACGTGATCGTGGCCGAGTCCGGCCACGTGGTCGCGTACATGGGCGACGACGAGCGCTTCGACTACCTCTACAAGTTCGTCTCGGCCGCGAAATACGTCGAGGGGGACCGCAAGCACAACATGACGCTGCTCACCGAGGGCGACCTCTACGTGGCCCGGTTCACCGGCAGCTCCCCGGCCCTGGAGATCACCGGGACCGGCGCAGTCCCGTCCGACGGCGGCTTCGACGGCACCGGCGAATGGCTGCCCCTGGTGGTCGGTGGGGTTTCTAAGGTGCCCGGCATGTCCGTCGAAGAGGTGCTGGTCTACACCCGCCTCGCCGCGGACAAGGTGGGCCCGACCAAGATGGACCGCTGCGAGGACGTCCAGCCCAGCCTGCTCACCGGCAAGGTCTACGTCGCCTGCACCAACAACTCCGACCGCGGCAAGATCGGCAAGGAAGGCGCCACCGAGGTCAACCCGCGGAATGAGAACCGTGACGGCCACATCGTGGAAATCACCGAGACCGGCGACCAGACCTCCACTGCCTTCAGCTGGAACCTGCTGATGGTCTGCGGCGATCCCGCTACCGGGGACGTGACCTACTTCTCCGGCTTCCCGGCGGATAAGGTCTCACCGATCTCCTGCCCGGACAACCTCGCGTTCGACTCCGTCGGTAACCTCTGGATCTCCACCGACGGCGCCCCGTCCGGCATCGGCAAGGCCGACGGGCTGTTCAAGGTCACGCTCGATGGCGCGGAGCGGGGCCGCGTGGAGCAGTTCCTGGCCGTCCCGCGCGAGGCCGAGACCTGCGGGCCGATCGTCCACGACGAGGAACGCACCGTGTTCGTCTCCGTGCAGCACCCGGGCGAGGAGGGTTCCTTCGCGGACCAGCACTCCTACTTCCCGGACTACGTCCCGGCCGGCGCCACCCCGGCCCGGGGCCAGGTCCGCGCCCCGCGCCCCGCCGTCGTCCAGGTCTTCCGCACCGACGCCTAACCCCCGCCGTACCACCACCACCACAGCAACGCGGGGTCAGATCCGGCCCATGTTGGGGCCCCGAACGGGCGATATCTGACCCCGCGTTGCTTCCGGGGGCGTTGGCTGTTCAATGTGTCCGTACAAGTCTGCGCAGACTTGACTGATACCCCCTAGGGGTATAGCTTCAGGTTTACCGGAAAAGTCGTCACGGCCCCCATCCCAGGGCAGGCCCGAACGCATTGAAGGTCTTCCTCCGCGGTTCAGCGGAGCGCCATCTCGGGTGACCTGACGCTTCTGGACTCCACGGAAATCCCTAATCCGTGTTGAGGAGACCAGCGTAATCATGACCGAAGATGCACACCACCATCACGGCGCCGGAACGGCCGAACAGGTCAAGGACCCCGTCTGCGGGATGACCATCGACCCGCACGCCACCGGGCACCTCACCGAACACCAGGGACAGCGGTACTACTTCTGTTCGGACGGATGCCTGGGCAAGTTCGTGGCGGATCCGGCCCGGTATCTGCCCGGTACGGGGGAGCCCGGCACCGGTGCGTCAGACGACGTCGCACCCGCCGCCGTCGCGCCTGCAAAGGAGGGGGAGCTCGGGTACACCTGCCCGATGCACCCTGAAATCCGGCAGGCGGGGCCCGGTTCCTGCCCGATCTGCGGGATGGCCCTGGAGCCGGTGGTCATCACGGCCGACGGCGGACCCAATCCCGAACTTAGCTACATGAGCCGGCGCTTCTGGGCGGGCCTTGCCCTGACGATCCCGGTCTTCATCCTCGAAATGGGCGGGCACCTCTTCCCCGCGCTGCACGAAGTGGTCCCGCCGCGGCTCTCCGCATGGATCCAGTTCTTCCTGGCCACCCCCGTGGTGCTGTGGGCCGGCTGGCCGTTCTTCGTCCGCGGCTGGGCCTCGCTGCGGACCATGCAACTGAACATGTTCACGCTGATCGCAGTCGGCACCGGGGTCGCCTGGCTCTACAGCGTGGCCGCCATCTTCGTGCCCTCCGCCTTTCCCGAAGCGTTCCGGGCCATGGACGGCAGCGTTGATGTCTACTTCGAAGCCGCCGCGGTCATTGTGGTCCTGGTTCTGCTGGGCCAGGTGCTCGAGCTGCGCGCCCGGGAGCAGACCTCCGGCGCCATCAAGGCCCTCCTGGATCTGACGCCCAAGACCGCGCGCCGGATCGGGGCCGACGGCGTCGAACTGGAAGTGCCGCTCGGCCAGCTGCAGGTCGGTGACCGGGTCCGGGTCCGGCCCGGGGAGAAGGTCCCGGTCGACGGCGAAGTGGTGGACGGGCGCTCCACGCTCGATGAATCCCTCGTCACCGGCGAATCGATGCCCGTGACCAAACACGCCGGGGACCACGTCGTCGGCGGCACGCTCAACCAGACCGGGGCGCTGGTCATCAGCGCCCAAAAACTGGGTAGCGACTCCATGCTGGCCCGCATCGTCGCCATGGTCGCCGCCGCCCAGCGGTCGCGGGCCCCGATCCAAGGCCTGGCCGACAAGGTCGCCTCCTGGTTCGTCCCCATTGTCTTTGCCATCGCCGTGGCCGCGTTCATCGTCTGGGCGCTGGTGGGACCCGAACCGCGGATGGCGAACGGTCTGGTCGTGGCCGTGTCCGTGCTGATCATTGCCTGCCCGTGTGCCCTCGGCCTCGCCACGCCGATGTCGATCATGGTCGGCGTCGGGCGCGGCGCGGGACTGGGCGTGCTCATCAAGAACGCCGAAGCCCTCGAACGGATGGAAAAGGTCGACACGCTCGTCCTCGACAAGACCGGGACTCTGACCGAGGGACGTCCCTCCGTTACGGGCATCGTCACGGCTGCCGGCTTCGCGGAACAGGACGTGCTGCGCCTGGCAGCCGCCGTCGAGCAGGCCTCCGAGCACCCGCTCGGCCTGGCCATCATCGAGGCCGCCCAGGGCGCGGGGATTCCGATTCCGCCGGTGGAGGACTTTGACTCGCCGCTCGGAAAGGGTGTCTCCGGCACGGTGGCAGGACATCGGGTGATGCTGGGCAGTGCGGAATTCCTCGCCTCCGAGGGTGTGCCGACCGATGCCCTCGCGGGCCGTGCCGAGGAGCTACGGGCCGACGGCGCGACCGCCATCTTCGCGGCCATCGACGGACGCCCCGCCGCGGTGCTCGCCATCGCGGACCCGGTCAAGGAAAGCACCCCCGCCGCGCTGGCCGCCCTGCGGAAGGAAGGCATCCGCGTCCTCATGCTCACCGGCGACAACCGCACCACCGCCGAAGCGGTCGCCCGCCGGCTCGGCATCACCGAGGTTGAGGCGGAGGTGCTGCCTGACCACAAGAGCGCCGTGGTGGAGCGGCTGCGCGCAGAAGGCCGGATCGTGGCCATGGCCGGGGACGGCGTCAACGACGCTCCCGCCCTGGCCGCGGCCGACGTCGGCATCGCTATGGGTTCCGGAACCGACGTGGCGATCGAAAGCGCCGGAATCACGCTGCTGAAGGGGGACCTGACCGGAATCCTTCGGGCCCGGAAACTCTCCGAAGCCACCATGGCCAACATCCGGCAAAACCTCGTCTTCGCGTTCATCTACAACGCCGCCGGGATCCCGCTCGCCGCAGGCGTTCTCTACCCCGCCTTCGGGCTCCTGCTTTCCCCCATCATCGCCGCCGCCGCGATGGCGCTCTCCTCCGTCAGCGTCATCACCAACGCGCTGCGCCTGCGCGCCACGAAGATCTGACCGCGCGGCCCGAGTAGTCCGGGCCACGGGAAGCAGCGGGGGAACAGCAACCCGGGCGTGGGCTTCGACACAGCCAAAGCAACGCGGGGTCAGATCCGGCCCATGTTGGGGCCCCGGACGGGCGATATCTGACCCCGCGTTGCTTCTGGGGCGGGGCGGAACTGATAATTTGAACAGTGTGAATAATCCCGCCGAAATGGTTGTCCCCAGAGTCCAGGCAGCAATTGCCAGCGCGTTCGGCGAAGAGTTCCGCGAGACCGATCCCGTGGTGCGGCCCTCGCAGTTCGCGGACATCCAGATCAACGCCGCCATGGCCCTGGCCAAGAAGGTCGGGCTGCCGCCGCGGGACGCCGCCGCGCGGATCGTCGAGGCCCTGGACCTGGACGGCATTTGCACCGGCGTCGAGATCTCCGGACCCGGCTTCATCAACCTCACCTTCGACGGGACCTGGATCGAAGAGCTGCTCAACACCGAGTCCCACGGCACCCCGGGCGTGCCGGCGGCGGACGCCCAGCGCGTCGTCGTCGACTATTCCTCCCCGAACGTCGCCAAGGAAATGCACGTCGGGCACCTGCGCACCACGGTGGTGGGCGACAGCCTCGTCAAGGTCCTCGAGTCACTCGGCGACACCGTCATCCGGCAGAACCACATCGGCGACTGGGGGACCCCGTTCGGCATGCTGATCGAGCACTGGCTGGAAATCGGCGAGGACTCCCCGGAGGCCGCGCTGCTGGTCGATGACCCCAGCGCCTTCTACCAGGCCGCCCGCGCCAAGTTCGACGCCTCCGCCACCGACGAGGACGGCTTCGCCACCCGCGCACGGCTCCGGGTGGTGGCGCTGCAGGGCGGCGACCAGGAAACCTTCGCCGTCTGGCAGCGGCTCGTCGCCCAGTCCAAACGCTACTTCAACGCCATCTATTCGGTGCTGGGCATCAGCCTGACCGATGACCACGTCGCCGGCGAAAGCTCCTACGACGCCCATCTGGCACAGCTGTGCCAGGAACTCGAGGAGCGCGGCCTCGCCCGCATCAGCGACGGCGCCCTGTGCACCTTCCCGGCCGGCTTTTCCGGCCGCGACGGCCAGCCGATGCCGCTCATCATCCGCAAGTCCGACGGCGGCTACGGGTACGGAACGACGGACCTCGCCACCATCCGGTACCGGGTCCGCGAGCTCGAGGCCAACCGCGTCCTGTACGTCGTGGGCGCCCCGCAGAACATGCACCTGCGCATGGTCATGGCCACGGCCCGCGACGCCGGCTGGCTGCCGGACACGGTGGAGGCCGTGCACGTGCAGATCGGCAACGTGCTGGGCGAGGACGGGAAGATCCTGAAGTCCCGCTCCGGCGCCCCGGTCAAGCTGATGGCCCTGCTGGAGGAGGCCGTGGACCGCGCCCGCGCCGTCATCGACGCCAGCCGGCCCGAGCTCACCGAGGCCGAACGCGCCGTGACAGCCCGGCAGGTGGGCATCGGCGCGGTCAAGTACGCCGACCTCTCCGTGGGGCACGACACCGAATACGTCTTCGATTTCGACGGGATGCTGGCCCTGAGCGGCAACACCGGGCCCTACGTGCAGTACGCCGCCGCCCGGATCCGTTCGATCCTGCGCAAGGCCGGCGTGCTGGAGCGGTACACCGCCCTCGAAGCCGCCGGAGCGGACGTCGCGGGGACCGCCTTCGCAACCGATGCCGTCGCAACCGGCCCCGGCGACACCGCCGGAACCGACACCGCCGGAACCGACACCGCCGCAACCGACATGGCCGGGACCGACAGCGACGGCGGCACGCCGGCGACGCCGATCGCCGTCGTCGAGCCCGCCGAACGCGCGCTGGCCCTGCACCTGCTCGAATACGGCGCCACGCTGCACAAGGTGCGCGAGACGCTGGAGCCGCACCGGCTGTGCACGTACCTGTTCGAACTCGCCCAGCTGTTCACGTCCTTCTATGACCAGTGCCCGGTGCTGAAGTCCGAGGATTCGGTCCGGGAATCGCGGCTCGCCCTGTGCGCGCTGGTCCTGCGCCGGCTGTCCGAGGGCCTGGAGCTGCTCGGCATCGAGACGCCGGAGAACATGTGAGCTCGGAGGAACTGACCGCGCTCGACGCCGCACGGATCGCCGTCGCCGCCCTGCTGCTGGAAGGAGTCCGCTACGTGGTGGTGGCACCCGGCTCCCGCTCCGCCCCGATGGCCTATGCCCTCGCCGAGGCCGACGCCGCGGGACGGGTCGAGCTGCTGGTCCGGATCGATGAGCGCGACGCCGGCTTCACCGCCCTGGGCCTGGCCCTGGTCACGGGCGCGCCCGCGGCCGTCCTCACCACTTCCGGGACCGCCGTCGGCAATCTGCTGCCGGCCGTGATGGAGGCCCACCATGCCGCCGTCCCGCTCGTGGTGATCTCGGCCGACCGCCCCGAGGAACTGCGCGGGACCGGCGCCAACCAGTCCACCATGCAGCTGGACCTGTTCGGTGAGCATGTCCGTTTCGCTGCCGATGTGCCCGCCGGCCGCGACCCGCGGCGCGCCGTCGAGACCGCGCTCAGCGCCGCCACCGGCGCGTTCGAGGACTCCCCGCCCGGCCCCGTGCAGCTCAACCTGGCCTTCCGCGACCCGCTGGTTCCCGCCCCGGGCGACAGGCTTCCGGCCGAGTCCGGCCGCCGGGTGTACCACGCGCCCCGCGGCCCGCTGGCCCTCGATTTTCCGCCGGCCTCCGAGGCCCTGCCCGAACGGCGCACCGTGGTACTGGCAGGGCACGACGCCGGCCCGGTCGCCGAAGCCTTCGCCCGCGCCCACGGCCTGCCGCTGTTGGCCGAGCCGTCCTCCAACGCGCGGTTCGGGCCCAACGGGGTGGGGCCCTACCGGCTCCTGCTGGCGGATTTCGGTCCCGAGTCCGCGCAGCCGATCGAGCGCGTGGTGCTGTTCGGCCGGCCCACCCTGTCCCGGCCGGTGAGCGCCCTGCTGGCCCGCGCCGACGTCCCCTCAGCGCTGTACCAGCCGGTTCCCGTGGCCTGGTACGAGCCCGGCCGCCGCACCGAACTGCCGCTCGACAACCTCGCGGACCTCGCCGACTTCGCCGGCCGGGGCTCCGCGACATGGCTGGACGCCTGGCTGCTGGCCGGGGCCGCCGCGCAGCACGCCGTCGACCTGACCCTGTCCGGCTCGGCCGCCGCCACCGGGCCCGCCGTCGGCGCCCTGGTCTGGGAGCACACCCGCGGCCAGCTCGTGCTCGGCTCCTCCAACGGCATCCGCGACGTCGACCTCGCCGGCGCACCCGCCGCCGAGCCGGGCGCCACCATTTACGCCAACCGCGGCCTTGCCGGAATCGACGGGACCCTGGCCACGGCCACCGGCGTCGCCCTCGGCGGCCGGCAGGAAACCACGGTGCTGCTGGGCGACATCACCTTCCTGCACGACGCCGGCGGCCTGCTGCTGGGCGCCGGGGAAGAGGAGCCCAACCTGCGGATCGTGGTCCTCAACGACGCCGGCGGGGCCATCTTCGGGCTGCTCGAACACGGCGCCGTGGAGGCCGCGGGCCGCTACGGAACCGCCGTCGAACGCCTCTTCGGCACCCCGCACAGCGTGGACCTGGCGGCACTCGCGGCGGCCTACGGCGTCGCGCACCGCTCGGTCAGCACGACGGCGGAGCTCGCCGCTGCGCTGGCCGAGCCGTGGCAGGGCCGCAGCATCATCGAGGTGCGCACGGACCGGCACGGGCTGCGGGAGCTGCACGCACGTATCCGGGCCGCCGTGGGCGCCGCAGTGGCCGGGGTGCTCGCGGCGGAGTAAGGGCCTCCCGCGTTTCCGCTGCGGTTTCGGACGAGCGCGGCGCGGATCGGCGGCGCACCTGACCGGTGGCTGCAGGCTGCGGGAGCATCCGCCGACGGCCTTGCGCTGCGCAGGGCGCCCAGCGCCGCGCCCGATACCCGCCGCGCCCAGTGCCGCGCCCGATACCCGCCGCACCCAGCGCCGCGCCCGATACCCGCCGCGCCCAGCGCCGCGCCCGATACCCGGCGATGCGCTCCCGGCCTGGTGACCCGCCAAATACCCTGCGCGCCCGAATACCCGCCGCGCCCAGCGCCACCCTTCGGGCCCGGCGATGCGCTCCCAGCCTGGTGACCCGCCAAATACCCTGCGCGCCCGAATACCCGCCGCGTCAGGGCTTTCGTGCCGCGCGCAACGGAATCCGTGTCGCAGGGCGAGAAGTTGCGGACGCCGAGGGCCCGCCGCGACACACTACGTGGCCTGCGACGCGCTTCGAGTCGAGCGCCACGCTACGAACCCGGCGATGCGCTCCCGGCCTGGTGACCCGCCAAATACCCTGCGCGCCCGAATTCCCGCCGCGTCAGGGCTTTCGTGCCGCGCACAACGGGAACCGCATCGGCGAACGGGAACCGAGTCGATGAAGCAGGAGGCGCCGCGAATGACGGGAAGCGCCTCCGTTGTCCACATGGCTGCGCCGCGGCATGGTGTGGCAACTGACGGGGTGGGATCTTCGTGGCATGACCGAACTGCCGAGGTTGATCCTCACCCGCGAGCACATCCAGCATGGACTGACTCCCAAGGAACTGGCCAAACGCTGCCGATCGGGGACGCTGATCCGGTTGCGGCAGGGTGTCTACGTCGACGGCGGCGTCTGGCGAGCCCTGAATCCTTGGGACCAATACAGGGTCAGGGTCGGCGCGGCCGCGGAGACCTTTGTTGCCCAGACGATCTTCGCCCGGCATTCCGCTGCCTCTGTCTGGGGAATTCCGACTATCGGGCTCCGTCACCCCATCCACGCCCTGACCCTTCAGAACGACGGCGGACGGTCCAGGGCAGGGGTGCTGCGCCACTACGCTCCTCCGGCCGGGCTGAAGTGCGTGCGGCGGGACGGGATATTGGTGACCGGGAGAATTCGCACCGTGCAGGATCTCGCGGCTTTCACACCCTTTACCGAGGCCGTGGTGCCCGTGGACCATGTGCTGAAACCCGATATCGAGCAGCAACTGCCGGCCCTCACAAAGGAACTCCTTCTGGCTGGAATCGAGGGCAACTACACCGCGGCTGCCGCGCGGCGGATCCGGGCCGCGGTGGAGTTTGCCGATCCCCGGTCGGGCTCTGCAGGGGAGTCATACAGCCGGGCACTCATGTGGGTGGCAGGGTTCCAGACGCCGGAACTCCAGCATGAATTTCGCGACGATTCAGGACTCGTAGGCTACACCGACTACTACTGGGAAAGGGTGCGGGTGGCCGGCGAATTTGACGGCGCCGAAAAGTACGTCAAGCCCGAATATCTTAAAGGCCGGACCGTCTCGCAGGCCGTCGTTGACGAAAAGGAGAGGGAGAACCGGGTCCGAGCACTGGGGAACGGCATGGTTCGCTGGGTCTGGGCCGATCTGATGGCAGCCGGACACCTCGAAAGGAAGCTGGCAGCGGCAGGCGTGCCCCGTCGTCGTGCACGGTCCGCGCGGTGACAGCGGCTCAATTTCGCAGATGACGCGGAAAAGTGCAGACGCGGCGGAATGCCGGTTGCGACGGCGCTTATGCGCATCGCCAGGCGAAATCCTCCGCACAGGAAACGGGGAGCGCACGGCGGGCTTCGAGCCGGGGAGGGAGCAGGAAACGGAGTCTGGGCCGATTCGCAGCCTACGGCTCGGGACGGCTGCCCTGGAATTGCTTCGCGACAAGGACGTCGGTCGAGGAATGGGCCAGGATGGACAGCGTAATGACCAGCGCCACCAGATGAAAAAGCTCATCGGAGTGTTCGATGCCTGATTCGAGGACGAGGAGCCCGTAGACCACGGAGGCAAACCCTTTCGGACCGAACCACATCGCCGCGAGTTGCTCCTTGACGGGCAGCCGGGTGCCGAGGAAGGAAACCAACAGAGCCAAGGGCCGCGCTATGACGATGGCCAGGACAGCGAAGACCCACCCCGTCCACGCGATCTCGCCGAAAAGGAACTCGGGAGTGATCAGGGCCCCAAAGACCAGGATGGCCGCCAGCTTCAGCAGTTCGGATACCAGCTCCCCGAATTGTTCGAATTCCTCCCTGAAACCCGGCCCTGCCGTGGCCACCGTGATCCCGGCTGCGAACGCTGCGAGGAAGAGGTTGGCCCCCGTCACCAGGCAGATGGCAAGGACGAGTAAGCCAACGGATACCGCCACCAGCGGTTGCAGTCCTTTCGTTGCCATCAAGAAGGGAAGGCGCTCCAGCCAGATGACGATCAGCGGGACCAGGACACCGATAAGCAGGCCAAGGACGATTTCCTCGGCCAACACCCCTGGACCGACATTCGTTCCGCCTCCGAGGGCAAGCAGTACGAGAACTACGGGCAAGGCAAGCCCGTCGTTGAGCCCTGACTCAACGTTGAGGAGGTGGCGCAATCGGCCCGGGACTTCCTTGCGCCCCACAATGGCGGCCGCGAACACCGGATCGGTCGGAGCGAGCACCGCACCAAGCAGGAAGCATTGGAGCCAGGGAAGTCCTGCAATGTAATGGGCCAGCAGTGCGGTGACAAGAAGGGTCAGAGGCAGCCCGAGCAGCAGTGCCCGGCCGGGCAAACGCCACGCCCTGCGAAGGTCGGACAACCCGACTTTCATGCCGTCTGTATAGAGGACCGAGAACAGTGCGAGTTGGGCCAAAACCCCGACGACGGGATCGGCGGGTGTTATCGGGACAACTCCGAGTACGCCCTGGCCCAGGACAAAGCCGCCGAGAAGGAACAGCACAGCGGTGGAAAGAACCGTTCGGCTGGCCCGTTCGGAGATGAGGACACCCAACACAAGCAGCACCGCAAATGCGAGCGTGAGCATCGGTATCATCTACATTCACCCGTCTACTTGGGTGCGTCAGAATTTAGGAGCGGAGCCTTCGACACCGTCCGCGATCAGGAATGTACCGGCAGCACACATCCTCCGACCCACGGCTTCGGCCAGTGCCAGTCTGTGCCGGTCGAAATGCGCGGTCAAGGCCCCCGTCAGCGGTTTCCGGCATGGTCTTGATCCAACTGCTGGCAGTGCTCCTGCCGCTGTCCTCGATCAAGGCCGGGGCTTTTGCGCATCGCGAGGCGAATTCCGCAGCGCAGCAGGGATGAGGGCTAGTTTCAACGCGGTGGCGAGGCTCCGTACGGTAGCGGCGGCGATGACGGCGATGCGCAGCCTGCCACATGACACGGAAAAGCCCCGGCGCTGCCGAATTCCGGTAGCGCCGGGGCTTTTGCGCATCGCGAGGCGAATTCCGTAGCGCAGCAGGGATGAGGGCTAGTTTCAACGCGGTGGCGAGGCTCCATGCGGTGGCGGCGGCGAGGCTCCGTGCGGTGGCTCCATGCGGTGGCGGCGGCGAGGCTCCGTGCGGTGGCCGTGGCGATGACGGCGATGCGCAGCCTGCCACATGGCACGGAAAAGCCCCGGCGCTACCGAATTCCGGTAGCGCCGGGGCTTTTGCGCATCGCCGGGCGGATGCCGCTACGTGAATCCACGTAGCGGCTGTCCGAAATCGGCGCGGGGTACCGGAGTTACAGCACCCGGCTGAGGAACTCCTTGGTGCGGGGGTGCTGCGGGTTGGCCAGGACCTCCTGGGGATCACCGGATTCCACCACCACACCGCCGTCCATGAAGGTCAGGCGGTCGCCCACTTCGCGGGCGAAGCCGATCTCGTGGGTCACCACAATCATGGTCATGCCGGACCGGGCGAGGTCCTTCATGACGTTCAGGACATCGCCCACCAGCTCGGGGTCCAGCGCGGAGGTGGGTTCATCGAAGAGCATCAGCTCAGGATCCATGGCCAGGGCGCGGGCAATGGCCACCCGCTGCTGCTGGCCGCCGGAAAGCTGCGACGGGTAGTGGCCGGCGTGGTCTGACAGCCCCACGCGGTCCAGCAGTTCCATGGCCCGCTTCCGTGCGGCGTCCCGGGACTGGCCCTTGACGTGGACCGGCGCCTCCATGATGTTGTAGAGCGCCGTCTTGTGCGGGAACAGGTTGAAGCGCTGGAACACCATGCCGATCTCGCGGCGCTGGGCGGCGATTTCCTTGGTTTTCAGGTCATGGAGCCGGCCCTTGACGTCCCGGTAGCCGATCAACTGCCCGCCCACGGAGATCCGGCCCGCGCTGATGGTCTCCAGCAGGTTCACGCACCGCAGCATGGTGGACTTGCCCGAACCGGACGGGCCGATGACCACCGACACCTCGCCCCGGTTGACCTCAAGGTCGATGCCGCGCAGCACATGGTGCTGGCCGTAGAACTTGTGGAGGCCCTCGATCCGCACCAGCGGTGTCTCAGTGGTGATCGTCATTTTGCCTCCTCCTCGGGAAGGTCCATCTTCAGGGCCGGCTCCGCTGCAGCGCTGGGCGCCACGGCGGCGGCGGCTTTTGCTGCTGCCGGGTTAATCGCGGCCGGAGCAAGGTTGTCCACTCCCTTGCCGTAGTAGGCCTCGATGAAGTGCTGGCCCACCATCAGCAGGCTGGTGATCACGAGGTACCAGATGGCCGCCACGATCAGCAGGGGTACCGGCAGATAGGTCCGGTTGGCCAGGGTGTTCGTGGCAAACGTCAGGTCCAGGGTGAAGGGCACGGCCAGGACCAGGGAGGTGGTCTTCAGCATGCCGATGGTCTCGTTGCCGGTGGGAGGCACGATCACCCGCATGGCCTGCGGCAGGATGATCCGCCACATGATCTTGGTCTTGCCCATGCCCAGGGCCTCGGCGGCTTCCTCCTGGCCGCGGTCCACGGACTTGAGGCCGGCCCGGAAGATTTCCGCCAGGTAGGCGGACTCGTTCAGGCCCAGGCCCAGGATGGCCGCTGCCGTGGTGGTGATGACGGTGCTTGTGTCCACGGCGAACCACTCGGGTCCAAACGGGATTCCGGCGGTGATCTTGGGATACAGGACGGCGATCAGGCCCCAGAAGACCAACTGCGTGTACACCGGAGTCCCGCGGAAGAACCAGACCCAGGCCCAGCTGGACCAGCGGAACACCGGGTTCTCCGACTGGCGCATGAACGCCAGAAGGATCGCAAGGATAATGGCCAGGACCATGGAGGCCACGGTCAGCAGCAGCGTCCAGCCGACGCCCTGAATCACCTTGGTATCGAGGATGTAGGTCCCCACAATGTCCCAGCGGAAGTTGGGGTTGGTGACCAGGCTCTGCAGGAACAGGACGAGCACGCCGAGGATGATGATGGCGCTGATCCAGCGGCCCGGGTGCCGGACGGGAACCGGATTGTTCAGGACTACCGGTGCCTCGTGTTTTTCCTGGTGAGTGTCCATATGCACACCTGGTGTGTGGCCCGTGGTGGGAAGACTCAAGATCCGACCGCCGGGTTGACCTCAGACTTGGTGATGGCGCCGTCGGCGTTACCCCAGCCTTCCAGGATCTTCTTGTAGGAGCCGTTCTCCATGAGCTTGGCGACGGTTTTCTGAACGACCTCAGCCAGGGCAGTGTCCGACTTGGCAACGGCGATCCCCTGCGGTGCTGAATCGTAGACGTCGCCGATTTTCTCGATCTGGCCGTTGGTCTGGGTGATGGCGTAGCCAGTGATGGGGGAGTCGGCGGCCATCGCATCGACGCTGCCGTTGACCAGTCGGGTGGTGATATCCGTCTGGTTCTTGAGGGTCACGACGTTGATGGCCGGCTTGCCGTCTGCCACGCACTTCTTGCTGCGGTCCGACAGGTCCGGGTCTTCCTGGACGGTACCGGTCTGCACGCCGACGGACTTCCCGCAGAGGTCATCCAGCGAGACCTTCTTCGGGTTGCCCTTCTGCACGGCCCAAGCGGTGCCGGCGTTGAAGTAGCTGACCATGTTGACGGCGCCGAGCCGTTCCGGGTTGATCGTGAAGGAGGAGATGCCGAGGTCGTACTTCGGGCCCAGGGCCGGGAGGATGCCGGTGAATTCGGACGTCTGCACCTGGACCTTCAGGCCCAGGGTGGCGCCGATCGCCTTGGCGATGTCGACGTCGTAGCCTACGGGGGTCTGGCCGTCGGTGCCGAGGAATTCCGCGGGGGCGTAGGTGGTGTCCGAGCCCACGGTCAGGGTGCCCTTCGACTTGATCGCCTCCGGCACCATGGCCGCCAGGGCGTCGTCCTTCTGGACGGTGCTGGGGTCGAAGCTGGCCGCGGCACTGCCGGACACGGACGGCGCCGCGCCGGCTGGTGCCTTTTCGGAGGCGTTGGTGCAGGCGGAGAGCGACAGAGCGCCAATGGCAAGCACGGTGGCTGCCTTAAGCGTGGGGGTGCTCAGGAGCAAACGGGAGATCTGCATTTTCTTACCTTTTTGTTGCAGGAGGGATGCGTAACCAAGTCGGTTTATAGTGTATCGCCGAAGAAGAGATGTGCGTCACAGAAAACTAAGTTTCACTATTGGATAACTATTGCAGGGTTAAATACAAGACTTCCACACGCCGGGGTGTCTGGAATCCCGGATTTAGGGACCGGAGTCCAGGGCGCCGGACCACGCGGGCCCGGCCGACCCGGACTCAACGACCGGACGACGCAGGGCCCGGGCGAACACCGGCCGCTCAGCTGCTGATGCCGAGGGACTCCAGCATCGGCCGGAACTTCGCCCAGGTCTCGGCGAGCTCGGCTTCCGGCACGGAGCCTTCGACGACGCCGCAGCCGGCGTAGAGCCGCACGGTCTGCGGGGACTCGATGACGGCGCCGCGCAGCGCGATGCCCCATTCCCCGTTGCCGGCCGCGTCGAGCCAGCCGACCGGTCCGGCGTACGGGCCGCGGTCCAGGTGCTCCAGCTTGCGGATCAGCGCGCCCGCCACGGCGGTCGGCGTGCCGCAGACCGCCGCCGTGGGATGCAGGGCATTGATCAGGGCGAGGCTGGTGGGGACATGTCCCTCCACCTCCGCCAGTTCCGCCTTCACATCCGAGGCGAGGTGCCAGACGTTGGGCAGTTCCAGGATGAAGGGTTCGCTGTGCGCGTTCATCGCCTCCGAAAACGGTGCCAGCTGGGTGGTCAGCGACTGGATCGCGATGTCGTGCTCGTGCCGCTGCTTCTCGGATCCGGCCAGCACTCGCTCGGCGAACTCCAGCGGCGAGCCGGCCATGCCGTCGGCGTCGCGGCGGTCCAGGGTGCCGGCCAGGACGCGGGCCTGCGCGGTGCGGCCCTCCACCTGGATCAGCATCTCGGGGGTGGCGCCCACCAGCCCGTCGACGCCGTAGGTCCAGCATTCGCGGTAGCGGACGGCGAGCTGGCGCAGGATCTCGGCGGCGCTCACCCCGGCGGGGACGGTGGCGACGATATCGCGGGCCAGCACGAGCTTCTCGAGCGCGCCGGTGCGGATCTCGGCCACGCCCGCGGCCACGGCGGCCTTCCAGTCCTCCTCACTGAGGGAGCCGGTGTGCAGTGTGGCCCCGGCAGCCAGCGGCAAGGGGCGCACGACGGCGGCGCCCGCCTGGGCGGTGCCAGCTTCCGACGCCGGGGCGCCCGTTCCGGCGGGTGCAACGCCGGGTGTCACCAGCCAGCGGTCCAGCGCGGCGCGGGCGCCCGCTTCGGTGAGGTCGCCGTCGTCGAACGTCAACTGGGTGAGCCAGGCCTTGCCGTCGCGCAGTCCCACGACGATTTCGGGCACGATCAGCCGCGACTCATGCGCGGAGGCCTTGGAGAAGGCGAACGAGCCGAACGCGACGGGGCCGGTGCCGGGCCATTCGACGGCGTCGACGATCTCGGCCTCGAGGACCAGGTGGCGCCACCAGATGTCCGCCTCGAGGAACCGGTCGGGTCCCGTCGCGGTGAACCGGGCCACCTCGCCGAAGCCCACGAGGCCGGCTTCACGGCGGGTCCAGCAGAGGAGGTCGTCCCGGACCAGAAACGACGGCAGCCCCCCGGGGAATGATTCTGCATCGAGGGGGACTGTCAGGGTTCGGAACGCGCTCGTCATAGTGAGACCACACTACTCCCGACCCGCCGGGGGGCCCGGCTCAAGGCGTGTTCCGGCCCTGCTCAGGCCCTGCTCAGGCCCTGGTTAGGGCGTGTGCTGATCATTTGAGACACTGTAAGGGTGAACCGAGCATCCTTGGATAAGCGTCCGGACGAAGTAGCCACGATGTTTGACGACGTCGCCCCCAAATACGACGTCGTCAACGATGTCCTGTCGATGGGGCAGACGCGGCGTTGGCGCAAGATTGTGGTCGAAGCCATGGATGTGAAGACAGGCCAGCGGGTGCTCGATCTCGCCGCCGGCACCGGCACCTCCAGCGAACCCTATGCCGACGCCGGCATCGACGTGATCGCCTGCGACTTCTCGCTGGGCATGCTCAAGGTCGGCAAGCGCCGCCGCCCCGACATCGACTTCATCGCCGGTGACGCCACGCGCCTGCCCTTCGCGGACAACACCTTCGACGCCAGCACCATCTCCTTCGGCCTGCGCAACGTCAACGAGCCGAAGAAGGCCCTGGCCGAGATGCTGCGCGTCACCAAGCCCGGCGGCAAGCTCGTCATCGCCGAGTTCTCCCAGCCTGTGGTGCCGCTGTGGCGCACCATGTACACCGAATACCTCATGCGCGCGCTGCCCGCGATCGCCGTCAAGGTGGCCTCCAACCCGGATGCCTACGTCTACCTCGCCGAGTCCATCCGCGCCTGGCCGGACCAGGACCACCTCGCGGCCTGGCTGCAGGAATCCGGCTGGGACAAGGTCTCCTACCGGAACCTCACCGGCGGCATCGTCGCCGTGCACCGCGCCGTCAAGCCGGGCGCCGAGTCCGGCCCCGCCGCGGGCGCCGCAGCGCTGGCCGCCCACACCGGACCGGTGGCGAAGCTGCGACGCAACATCATCCGGCCCGCGCGTTAGTCCGTCGCCGCCGTGAAAGTACTGATCGTCGGAGCGGGTCCGGCCGGGTCCACTGCCGCCTACTACCTGGCAAAGGCCGGCCTCGACGTCACGGTGCTGGAAAAGACCAGCTTTCCCCGTGAAAAGGTCTGCGGCGACGGGCTCACCCCCCGCGCCGTCCGCGAGATCCAGAAGCTGGGCCTGCCGCACCCCGAAACCGACGGCTGGCGCCGCAACAAAGGCCTGCGCCTGCTCGCCGGCGGCCGCAGCATCGAACTGCCCTGGCCCGAGGTCTCCGACTTCCCGCAGTACGGGCTGATCCGCACCCGGATCGGCTTCGACGAGGAACTGGCCCGGCATGCCCAGTCCGCGGGCGCCGTCGTGCTGGAACGCCACAGCGTCACCGAAGCACTGCGCTCCGAGGACGGCCGGGTCACCGGGGTCCGCGCCGCCCTGCTCGATGAGTCCGGCCGCAAGACCGGGGAAACCCGGGACTTCAGCGCCGACGTCGTGCTCGCCGCGGACGGAAACTCCAGCCGCACCGCCGTGTCGCTCGGCATCCGGAAGCGCGACGACCGGCCGCTCGGCGTCGCCGTCCGCACCTACTTCACCTCGCCCCGGCACGACGACGACTGGATGGAAGGCTGGCTGGAGCTCCCCGGCCGCGACGGCAAGCTGCTGCCCGGCTACGGCTGGGTGTTCGGCGTCGGCGACGGCACCTCCAACGTGGGCCTGGGCATCCTGAACTCGTCCAAGGAATTCGGCAAGCTGGACTACAAGCAGGTCCTGCGCGAATGGACCGCCGGCATGCCCGCCGAGTGGGGCTTCACCCCGGCGAACCAGGTCGGCGAGATCCGCGGCGCCGCGCTGCCGATGGGCTTCAACCGCACCCCGCACTACTCGCCCGGACTGCTCCTGCTCGGCGACGCCGGCGGCATGGTCTCCCCGTTCAACGGCGAGGGCATCTCCTACGCCATGGAGTCGGCCCGTTTCGCGGCCGAGTTCATCATCGACGGCGCCGCCCGTTCCGCGTCCGCCGGCTGGAGCGGGGCCGACGCCGATGCGCACCTTTCGCGGTACGCGGACTACGTGCGGGACCAGTGGGGTTCGCACTTCACCCTGGGCCGCGCCTTCGCTGCCCTGATCGGCAAACCCGCCGTGATGAAACTGGCCCTCCGGACGGGCATGCCCATCCCTGTCCTGATGCGGTTCGTGGTGCGGCTGCTGGCCAACCTGACCGATCCCGCGGCCAAGGGCTTCGAGGACCGCGTCATCCGGGTGCTGGAATCCCTGGTCCCGGCGACGTCCAACCAGGGCCTGTCCCGGGCGGAAGCTGCCGGTGTGGGCACGTCACGGATCGGCCCGCCCCGCGCCGACACCCCTTCGCACACCGGCGCCAACGCCGACACCCCTTCGCACACCGGCGCCAACTCCGCGGTTTCCGCAACTGAAGTTAGGGTTAACCCGTGACCAACTCTGCAGACCAAAGCTGGACGCACGCCGGACACGGCCTGCCGAGCTCCGAGCCCAGCCTGAACACCACCGCGATCGCCACCGGATTGCAGCTGCCAGCTGGCTTTGCCGCGATCGCCGGGGACCCCGAACTGGGGCCCGCGATCACCACCAACCTGGCCCGGGTGGAGAAGAAACTGCGCGAAGCCATCGCCAACTCGGATCCGCTGGCTGATGCGACCTCGCGCCACCTCGTGGAAGCCGGCGGCAAGCGTGTCCGTCCGCTGCTGACCCTGCTCTGCGCCCATCTGGGTGACGCCTCCCGGCCCGCTGTGGTGCAGGCCGCCGTCGTCGTCGAACTGACCCACCTGGCGACGCTCTACCACGACGACGTGATGGACTCCGCGCCGTTCCGACGCGGCGCGCCCACGGCGCATGAGGTCTGGGGCAACTCCGTCGCCGTCCTGACCGGCGACCTGATCTTTGCCCGCGCGTCCATCCTGGTCTCCGAACTCGGCTCGCGCGCGCTCGGCATCCAGGCCCGCACCTTCGAGCGGCTCTGCCTGGGCCAGTTGCACGAAACCGTCGGCCCGCGCCCGGACGAGGACCCGGTGGAGCACTACCTCTCGGTCATCGCCGACAAAACCGGCTCCCTGGTGGCGGCCTCCGGGCAGCTCGGCGCGATCTTCTCCGGCGCCGACGAAACCTACGAGCCGATGCTCGTCGAGTACGGCGAAAAGGTGGGCGTGGCCTTCCAGCTCGCCGACGACGTCATCGACGTCACCGGGGTCAAGGTCAAGTCCGGAAAGTCCCCGGGCACCGACCTGCGCGAAGGGGTGCCGACGCTGCCCGTACTGCTGCTGCGCAAGAAGGCCGAGAACGGCGACCAGTCCGCCGTCGAGCTCCTGAAGCTCATCGACGGCGACCTCAGCTCCGACGAGGCCCTCGCCGCCGCCGTCGCCGGCCTTCGCGAGCACCCCGTGACGGCGGAGTCCTGGGTGGTGGCCCGGGCCTGGGCCAACGAAGCTATTGCCGCCCTGGCGCCGCTGCCCGAAGGCGTGGTGAAGGCCTCGCTGACCAACTTCGCGATGGCCGTGGTGGACCGCGCCAGCTGACTTTTCTGCGGGTCTCCGGCTTAAACGGAATGGCCCCGGTTCTCTACAACGTTTCGAGTCATCCGTTGTGTCGAACCGGGGCCATTTCTCCGTTCGCATCAGATCCACCGGAGGCATTTGGTGAACCCATGAATGAGCTTATGACAGAAATGTCACGCTGTCTAGCGCCCATGTAATTTCATTGTCACAGGTTCCTTTTGGGTGATTCCCGATGGACTTTCCCCACGTTTCAACGTTTCGACGACGGAAACCCTGGCCTTTCGCTGCGGCACGCCGTGGAGGTGTCTGATACGTGGGGAAATTCGGCGGAGAGTTTGTCCACATAGTCCAACCGCCGGGTCTACGACGTGGTCACCGCCGGGTCTGCTGGAGTCATGGACCTCACCGAGTACTTGAAATACGCCGGCTCAGTGGCCCGGACGGCGACGCTGTTGCAGGCCGGATTCACCGAACGGACCATCAGGAGCACCCTGGCTTCCGGGCAGGCGGTGCGGTTGCGGCACGGAGTAGTGGCGCTGCACGATGCGCAGCCGGACCTCGTTGCCGCCGTGCTGGCCAACGGCCTGCTGAGCTGCTGCTCGGCGGCCCCGCACCACGGGCTATGGAGACTTCACGCCCCGGAGCGGCTGCACCTCCTGTGCCGGCACGGCTCGGCTGCCGGCGTCGTGGTTCATCGTGGCAGTGTGGTGCCGCCGGATTTCCCACGCCCGGTGGCCGGTTTGACCGACTCGTTGTTGCATGCGCTGAGATGCCTGCCGGCCGTGGAAGCCGCGGTCATGGTGGAAAGCGCCCTGGTTCAGGGCCGCACCACGCTCGGCTATCTCGGGCAACGCCTTCCGGGCAATCGAAACGGCGGGGCACGCAGTGTCCTGGATCTGGTGGACGGAACCGCGGACTCCGCGATAGAAGTTGTGGCCAGGCTGCTGTTCCGGAGCGAAGGGATCTACACCCAGACGCAGATGGACCTGCCGGGAATCGGCATCGTGGACTTCCTGCTGGAGGGCTTCCTGATCGTGGAGATCGATGGAAGCACACACTTGCAAGCCCGGCAGGTCAAGAAAGATCGCCTGAGGAACAATGCCAGCACACTTACCGGCTACGCCGTACTCCGTTACGGGTACCAAGACGTTGTCTACAACCCGCAAAAGATCGTCCGGGAAGTGTGGCAGGTTCTGCGGGGCAGGGTGGTGCGCTGAGCTTCCCCACTATTGGCTTCCTGGCGCCGGGGATCCCGGCGGTTCCGGGCAACACGCGGGTTGCGCCAGTCAAAGGTGGGGAAAATCCGCCGGCTGCCGGAGGGTCAGTCCTCGTCCTCGTCGTTGAAAGCCCACTCGAACATGTCGAAGACGAACTCGGAGAAGGTACCTTCCTCGCTCTTCCACTGGCCGCGGGCGTTGTTGCGGCGGTACACGATCGGGTCCGGAACGCTGAGGTCGCCGACCCGGAAGCCCCAGGTGAACTGCTCTTCCTCGTCCTCAAGGAACATGAGGAAGCCTTCGTCATCAACTTCGAGCTCTTCGGGATCCCAGAAGTAGTGGTACGCCTCCATGATGTCCTCGCAGCCGCCGACCGCCAGGTAGAACTCGCGCAACACCAGGGGAACCTGGAACTGGTGCTCGGCGAGGGACGCATCCAGCTCGTCGGCCGGGAGGCCATCGTCTTCCTGCCATTCGTCTTCGAGATACTTCGGAACAAGCGCGCGGAACTTCTCGAGGAACATGTCAGTCATGGTTCTTATCCTAGCTAATCCTTGGGCCCGCCATCCCCAGCGCCCAGGCCCAGCCGGTGCCAGCCGCGGACCGCCAGCGGCACGTGCCACTTCCGCCGCCACGCCGTGACCCGGAAGGCGAAAACGACCGCCGCCACAGCGCCCGCGGTCACCGCGTTGAAGGTGCCCGTGACGGACAACGCCACGGTCAGCGCCGCCCCCGCAAACGCCGGCAGCGCGTAGAGGTCCTTCGGGTCGAACAGCTGCGGCACCTCATTGGCGGTGATGTCGCGCA
>NZ_MQTS01000134.1:2407-8613 GCF_020532825.1 Arthrobacter sp. SO3 | reverse complement strand
GCCGCCCACCGCCGTCGTGACCCCGAGGAGCACCGCCGCAATGGGGTTCATCCCCGCGGCCAGCGCCTTGAGGGATCCGGTGATGCAGAAGAGCGCCAGGCCGCCGGCGTCGAACAGGATCAGCAGCGAGGTGTAGCGCTGGACGCTCGAAAACAGGAAGTACACCAGCACCGCGGCGAGCAGCGGCGGTGCCAGGTAGGCCGGGTTGGTGAAGGCCGCGGGAGGCCCGGCGTTAATGATGATGTCGCGGATCACGCCGCCGCCCAGGCTCACCACCGAGGCGAGCAGCAGGGAACCGATGATGTCGAACTGTTTCCGGGCCGCGAGCAGGGACCCGGAAACCGCGAAGAAGAAGACGCCGGCCAGGTCCAGCCAGACCGCGACAGCGCTGAAGGAAAAAGTCATGGAGGGTCCCGGTCGGATATCAAGGGGCGGATGGGGCGGCTCCAAGGCTACGCTAACGGCTATGAATAGCCCCATCCTGATCGCCTGCGCCCACGGCACCTCCAGCGCGGAGGGGGCCGCCGAAGTCAACGCCCTCCGGGACGGGATCGCCGCGCTCCGGCCGGGGCTCGCCGTCCGCGAGGCCTACGTCGACGTCCAGGACCCGGACCTCCCGGCCGTCGTGGCGGCCCTGCCGGCGGGGGAGACCGCCGTCGTCGTGCCGCTGCTGCTCAGCGTGGGGTACCACGTCAAGGTGGACATCGCTCGGGCGGTCAAGAGCCGGCCGGGCACCCGCGCCGCCGCCCCGCTGGGGCCCGACCCGCGGCTCGCGGCGCTGCTGGACGTCCGGCTCCGGGAAGCCGGCGTGACCGACAACGACGCCGTCATCCTCGCCGCTGCCGGGTCCTCCGACCCCACCGCCGCGAAGAATGTCGAGGAACTTGCCGGCCAGCTGCGCGCGCTGCGTTCCAACCGGATCGTGGCCGCCTACGGCGCGTCCGCGAAGCCGTCCGTGCCCGACGCCGTGGCCATGCTCCGCGAGGAGGCCGCGGGCGGCGCCGGCGCGGGGGAGTCCGCGGGGGCCGTGGACCTGGGCGGCCGCGTTGTCATCGCCGCGTACCTGCTGGCCCCGGGCTTCTTCCACGACCAGCTGCACAAGGCCGGCGCGGACCTCGTCACGGCGGCCCTGCTGCCGTCCCCGGTGCTCGCCGAAATCGCGCTGGAACGCTACGACGCCGCCCTCGCCGCGGGGCCTGAAGCGGGGCCTGAAGCGGGGGCCTGAACCGCCCCGCACCATGCACACGATCCGCGCCACTTCAAGGCTCGCCGACTCTTCGTGACGATTTGTTGCCCTAGGTGACCCCGCGTTTCCGACCCTTTGTGACGGCATTACGGGCCGCCCTACAGTCGATCCATGACTGATACAGCTCTAGCCGGAGCGTCCCCGGACCAGGCTGCCCCAGGCCGCACCAAGCGCCCCACCTCCCGCCCCGCCGCAAAGCCGCACGGGCAGTGGAAAGTGGACGGCACCGCGCCGCTGAACGCCAACGAAACCTGGAAGCAGGAGGACAACGGCCTCAACGTCCGCGAACGCATCGAATCCGTCTACTCCAAGCACGGCTTCGACTCGATCGACGGCACGGACCTGCACGGCCGCTTCCGTTGGTGGGGCCTTTACACCCAGCGCAAGCCCGGGATCGACGGCGGCAAGACCGCCACGCTCGAGCCGCACGAGCTCGAGGACAAATACTTCATGCTGCGCGTCCGGATCGACGGCGGCGCCCTCACCACCGAGCAGCTGCGCGTCATCGGCCAGATCTCCGTCGACTTCGCCCGCGGCTCGGCCGACCTCACCGACCGGCAGAACATCCAGCTGCACTGGATCCGGGTCGAGGACGTCCCGGAGATCTGGCGCCGGCTCGAATCCGTGGACCTGTCCACCACCGAAGCCTGCGGCGACGTTCCCCGCGTCATCCTCGGCTCCCCGGTCGCCGGCATCGCCAAGGACGAGATCATCGACCCGACGCCGCTGATCCACGAGCTCGCCGAACGGTTCATCGGCGACCCGGAACTCGCCAACCTGCCGCGCAAATTCAAGACCGCCATCACCGGCCACCCCAGCCAGGACGTGGTCCACGAGATCAACGACGTCGCCCTGGTGGGCCTGGTCCACCCCGAGCTCGGCATCGGCTACGACCTCTGGGTGGGCGGCGCGCTCTCCACCAACCCCATGCTGGGCAAGCGGCTCGGCGCGTTCGTCCGGCCCGACCAGGCCGCCGACGTCTGGCTCGGCGTCACCAGCATCTTCCGCGACTACGGCTATCGGCGCATGCGCACCAAGGCCCGGCTGAAGTTCCTGCTGGCCGACTGGGGGACGGAAAAGTTCCGCCAGGTCCTCGAGGACGAATACCTCGGCTACAAGCTCGACGACGGCCCGGCCGCGCCCAAGCCCTCCACCCCGGGCGACCACATCGGCGTGCACGAGCAGAAGGACGGCAAGTTCTTCATCGGCGCCACCCCGCTGGCCGGCCGCCTCTCCGGCGGCCAGCTCGTGAAGCTCGCCGACACCCTGGAAGCCCGCGGCTCGCAGCGGCTGCGCACCACCCCGCACCAGAAGCTCGTCGTCCTGGACGTGCCCAAGGACCAGGTGGAACCGCTCGTGGCCGAACTCGACGCCCTGGGCCTCTCCGCCCGGCCGTCCGTTTTCCGCCGCGGCACCATCGCCTGCACCGGCATCGAATACTGCAAGCTGGCCATCGTGGAAACGAAGGTCACGGCCGCCACCGCGGTCGCCGAGCTGGAACGCCGCCTCGCCGACCTTGTCGAGTCCAAGCAGCTCCCGCAGGCCCTGTCGCTGCACATCAACGGCTGCCCCAACTCCTGCGCCCGGATCCAGACCGCGGACATCGGCCTCAAGGGCATGATGCTGCCCACGCCCGACGGCGATCCCACCCCGGGTTTCCAGGTCCACCTCGGCGGCGGGCTGGCTTCCGACAGCCGCGAGGAAGCGGGCCTCGGACGCACCGTCCGCGGCCTCAAGGTCTATGTTGCGGACCTGCCCGATTACGTCGAGCGCGTGGTCCGGAAGTTCGTGGCCGACCACACCGAGGGCCAGACCTTCGCCGAATGGGCCTTCGCCGCCGATGAGGGGGATCTGCAGTGAGCGCCGTCCTCCGCACCCACGACGAGCTCAAGGCCGTCGCCGAATCCGGCGCCGCCGAGCTCGGCTGGGACGCCCCGGCCCGCGAGGTCATCGCCTGGGTGGCGCGCAACTTCGAGCTGCCCGCCGTCGCCGTCGCCTGCTCCATGGCCGACGCCGTCCTCCCGGCGCTCGTCGCGGACCAGCTTCCCGGCGTCGACGTGCTCTTCCTGGAGACCGGCTACCACTTCGCGGAAACCTACGCGACCCGCAACGAGGTCGCCGCGAGCCTGCACGTCAACGTCGTCGACGTGCTGCCGGAGAACACCGTGGAACAGCAGGACCGGCTCCTCGGCAAGGACCTCTTCGCCCGCGACGCCGCCCAGTGCTGCGCGCTGCGCAAAGTGGCCCCGCTGCGCCGCACCCTCGCCGGCTACGAACTCTGGTTCACCGGCGTCCGCCGCGACGAGGCCCCCACCCGCACCAACACCCCGCTGGTCACGTGGGACGAGACCAACGGCCTGGTCAAGGTCAACCCGGTCGCGGCCTGGAGCTTCGACCAGCTGGTCCAGTACTCCGATGACAACCTCCTCCCCGTCAACCCGCTGCTTTCACAGGGCTACCCGTCCATTGGCTGCCAGCCCTGCACCCGCAAGGTAGCGCCCGGCGACGACCCCCGCGCCGGCCGCTGGGCAGGAACCGACAAGACAGAATGCGGACTACACGTATGAGCATCAAAACCACCAACGAGGACCTGGAGCTTTCCGTGCTGGAACTTGACGCTGATTCTCCGAAAGCGGCGCATCGCGCGAGCGAGGAACGAGCGAGTGAAGTGAGCCGTCAGGGGCCCCCGGCCGAGCTTGCGAGGCTGGGGGAGACGGCAAACGCCAAGCCGCGTGGAGAAGCAGTGGCAAGGCTCTCCAGCCTGGACACCCTCGAGTCCGAGGCCATCCACATCATCCGCGAGGTCGTGGCCGAGTTCGAGAAGCCTGCGCTGCTGTTCTCCGGCGGCAAGGATTCCGTGGTGATGCTGCACCTGGCCACCAAGGCGTTCTGGCCGGGCAAGGTCCCGTTCCCGGTGCTGCATGTGGACACCGGGCACAACTTCCCCGAGGTCATCGAATTCCGCGACCGGACCGTGGAGCGGCTGGGACTGAAGCTCGTCGTCGGCTCCGTCCAGGAGTTCATCGACTCCGGCGAGCTCGCCGAGCGCGCCGACGGCACCCGCAACCCGCTGCAGACCGTGCCGCTGCTGGACGCGATCCAGCGCAACAAATTCGACGCCGTCTTCGGCGGCGGCCGCCGCGACGAGGACAAGGCCCGCGCCAAGGAACGCATCCTGAGCCTGCGCGACGAGTTCGGCCAGTGGGACCCGCGCAACCAACGCCCCGAACTGTGGAACCTCTACAACGGGCGGCACACCGTGGGCCAGCACGTCCGCGCCTTCCCGATCAGCAACTGGACCGAACTGGACGTCTGGCGCTACATCGAGCGCGAAAACATCGACCTGCCCGGCCTCTACTACGCCCACGACCGCGAGGTCTTTGCCCGCGACGGCATGTGGCGCGCGGTCGGCGAGGTCTCCCAGCCCCGCGACACCGAGCAGGTCATCACCAAGACCGTCCGCTACCGGACCGTGGGGGACATGTCCTGCACCGGCGCGGTGGTATCGTCCGCCGCCACCGTGCGCGACGTCGTGATCGAAGTTGCGGCCTCCACCATCACCGAACGTGGCGCCACCCGGGCGGATGACCGCATCTCCGAGGCCGCCATGGAAGACCGCAAGAAGGACGGGTATTTCTAATGAGCACCGAAATCGACACCGCCCGCGCGGCCGCCCTGCTTGACGAGGCCCCGCTGGCCCACGCTTCCCTGTTCCGCTTCGCCACGGCCGGATCGGTCGACGACGGCAAGTCCACCCTGGTGGGCCGCCTCCTGCACGACTCCAAGGCGATCCTCGCCGACCAGCTCGACGCCGTCGCCCGCACCTCGGCGGACCGGGGCTTCGGGGGCGCCGGTGCCACCGGCACCCAAGCGATTGACCTCGCGCTGCTGACCGACGGCCTGCGCGCCGAGCGGGAACAGGGCATCACCATCGACGTCGCCTACCGCTACTTCGCCACGGACCGCCGCAGCTTCATCCTCGCGGACTGCCCCGGGCACGTGCAGTACACCAAGAACACGGTGACCGGCGCGTCCACCGCGGATGCCGTCGTCGTGCTCATTGACGCCCGCAAGGGTGTCCTCGAGCAGACCCGCCGGCACCTGTCCGTGCTGCAGCTGCTGCGCGTGGCGCACGTGATCGTCGCCGTGAACAAGATCGACCTCGTGGACTTCAGCGAGTCCGTGTTCCGCGAGATCGAGGCCGACGTGCAGAAGGTCGGCCGCGAGCTCGGGCTGGGTCGGGAAGAATCAAATACCGCCGGCATCGCCGATCTTTTCGTCATTCCGGTGTCCGCGCTCGACGGCGACAACGTCGTGGACCGCTCGGACCGCACCCCCTGGTACGACGGGCCGGCCCTGCTCGAGGTCCTCGAGACGCTGCCGGCCGCGGACGAACTCGAGAGCCACCTGGAAAGCTTCCGGTTCCCCGTCCAGCTGGTCGTCCGGCCGCAGGGGGCGCTGGCTCCCGACGCCGTCGCCGGCGGGCTCGACGTCGAAGGCTACCGCGACTACCGCGCCTACGCCGGCCAGATCACCGAGGGCTCGGTGAAGCTGGGGGACAAGGTCAGCGTCCTCACCCCGGGCCAGGCGCCGCGCACCACCACGGTGACGGGCATCGACTTCGCAGGCTGGCGGCTCACCGAGGCCGTGGCCCCGCAGTCCGTGGCGCTGCGCCTCGCGGACGAGTTCGACGTTGCACGCGGCGACACGATCGCGGCGGCCGGAACCATCCGCGAAGCCTCTGCCGACCTGTACGCCGCGCTGTGCTGGCTCTCGCCGAAGCCGCTCCGCGAGGGCGCGAAGGTGCTGGTCAAGCACGGCACCCGCACGGTCCAGGCCCTGGTCCGGAACGTGACCGGAAAGCTGGACCTCGCCAACTTCCAGCTGGAGCCCACCACCACCCTGGAGCTCAACGACATTGGACATGCCCAGCTGCGGCTCGCCGCGCCGCTGCCGCTGG
>NZ_MQTS01000134.1:0-2342 GCF_020532825.1 Arthrobacter sp. SO3 | reverse complement strand
CCTGCACCACCGCCGCACCGGGGCGTTCCTGGTGATCGATCCGCTGGACGGCAACACCCTCGCGGCGGGTCTCGTCAACGACCACCCCGGCGACCACGAGGACGAGCGCTACTCGATCTAGGCGATCCTCGGGTTCGGCCCCGGCTGGAACTGCCCTGCCCCGCATTCCCGGCCTTTCCCGCCTGGTGATGCGGGGCGGAGCCGTTTCTGGGCCCATCCCGGGAGCTGGGAGCCGCCCCGCACCGGCGTGGGCCAACGAAGTTGCCGCACTCCGCAGCCGGGCCGGTTCGACGCTGCGCCAATGATCCCGCCGCACTCCGCAGCCGGGCCGGTTCGACGCTGCGCCAATGATCCCGCGCTGCGCCAACTATCCTGCGCTGCGCCAATGACCCCGCGCTGCGCCATGGGTTCCGCGCCCCGCAAAGATGCTGTCGACGCCGGAATGCCGGAGCGCGTGCGTCGTTGCGCGTCGCGAGGGAATCTGCGCCGCGGACGCCGCAGCCGGGCCGGTTCGACGCTGCGCCAACGATCCTGCGCTGCGCCATGGGTTCCGCGCCCCGCACAGGCGCTGTCGACGCCGGAATGCCGGAGCGCGTGCGTCGTTGCGCGTCGCGAGGGAATATGCGCCGCGGACGCCGCAGACGGGCCGGTTCGACGCTGCGCCAACGATCCTGCGCTGCGCCATGGGTTCCGCGCCGAGCAAAGGCGCTGTCGACGCCGGAATGCCGGAGCGCGTGCGTCGTTGCGCGTCGCGAGGGAATCTGCGCCGCGGACGCCGCAGCCGGGCCGGTTCGACGCTGCGCCAACGATCCTGCGCTGCGCCAACTATCCTGCGCTGCGCCATGGGTTCCGCGCCCCGCAAAGACGCTGTCGACGCCGGAATGCCGGAGCGCGTGCGTCGTTGCGCGTCGCGAGGGAATCTGCGCCACCGGAGTCGGCGGAAACGCACGGGCTCGCGGGGAAACCGAACATACGGCGAGCCCGTGCGTCTCCCGCGAAGTCCGCGTTTGGTGGGGCCCTTGCCACCCCGCCACCGGGCCACGATCATCGTCTTGGGAGGGCAGATCGTTGGAAGTCATCAACAG
This sequence comes from Arthrobacter sp. SO3, assembly GCF_020532825.1. Taxonomy (GTDB): domain Bacteria; phylum Actinomycetota; class Actinomycetes; order Actinomycetales; family Micrococcaceae; genus Arthrobacter. The sequence continues at coordinate 1,257 of NZ_MQTS01000134.1, read as the reverse complement.
CCGGCTCATCAGCTGGGCCTCGATTCTGGATGACGCGACCCGCGAGCAGGCCCTGGTCACGGCGCAGCTGTCCATCATCTACCCGCACCTGGCGCTGATGCCGGACGCCCACCTGGGCCTGGGCGCCACCGTGGGCTCCGTCATCCCCACCCTGGGCGCGGTCATCCCTGCGGCCGTAGGCGTCGACATCGGCTGCGGCATGATCGCCGTCCGCACGCAGTACGCCGTCAAGGAGCTGCCCAAGGACCGGAAACGGCTGCGGGAGGGCATTGAGCACGCCATCCCGCTCTCCGCCGGGCACTACAACCACAGGATCAGCGCCACGGCGGCACCCCGGATCGCCGAACTGCGCCGGATGGCAGCCCACGCGCACTTCGACCCCGCCCAGTACGCCGCGAACTGGACGCTCCAGCTGGGATCGCTGGGCTCGGGCAACCATTTCATTGAGGTATGCGCGGATGAGGCGGACGCCGTCTGGCTGTTCCTGCATTCCGGCTCCCGCGGCGTCGGCAACAAGCTCGCGCAGCGGCACATCGGCGAGGCCCGGAGCGCGGTCCGGAGCGGGCAGATCGTGGTGCCGCACCCGGACCTGGCCTACCTCAGGGAAGGCACGCCCGAGTTCGACCGGTACATCAGGGAACTCCGCTGGGCCCAGCACTTCGCCCTGCTGAACCGCGAGGAGATGATGGACCGGGTGGTCGCGCAGTTTGAGTCCTGGACCGGCGGCCGGGTCCGCGAGGCCGAGCGGATCAACTGCCACCACAACTTCACCGCGAAGGAATGGCATTACGGCAAGTCCGTCTGGGTCTCGCGCAAAGGCGCCATCCGGGCCGAGGCGGGGGACCCCGGGCTGATCCCCGGCTCCATGGGCACCGCGTCCTACGTCGTCGTCGGGCTCGGGAACCTCAAATCGCTGAACTCCTCCCCGCACGGCGCCGGGCGGGAATACTCGCGGCACGCCGCGAAAAAAGCCTTCACCCTGGCCCAGCTGAAGGCCGCCATGCACGGCATCGAATTCCGTCCCAGCGAGGCGTTCATCGACGAGATCCCGGCCGCCTACAAACCCATCGACCAGGTGATGCGTGACTCCGCGGACCTCGTCAAGATACGGCACAAGCTCCGGCAGCTCGTCAACGTTAAGGGCGATTAATCCGTTGAAGAGCCGGATGGCGGGCCCGCATATGACGCTGCATGAACTCGCGTGACCCCGGGTTTCCAGACCGTTGAACGGTGTTCGTGGCAGTCCCTATGGTGAAC
>NZ_MQTS01000133.1:9214-11420 GCF_020532825.1 Arthrobacter sp. SO3 | reverse complement strand
GGGGGCGGCGGGCTGCTGGTGCCTGGACCAGATGTCGCCCATCTCCTCCGAGGACTGCTCCACGATCCGGCTCATCGCGGCGTGCGCCGCGTTTGCCTCGCCGCGCTGGATGGCGCTGGCGACGTCGACGTGCAGCTGCAGCGCCTCGTGCTGCGGCAGGTGCGGCATCAGGCCGTGTTCGGTGCGTCCGGTCAGCACCTCGGTGACGAGCTTGTGCAGCTGGGAAAACATGGCGTTGCCGGAGGCCTTGAGCACCGCGGCGTGGAATTCGATGTCCAGCCGGAGGAAATCGTCCTGGTCCCCTTGCTGGCCTGCCGCCCAGAGCCGGGCAGCCCGGGCGACCAGGTCGCTGCCGGCGTCCCAGGAGGCACGCTCGGCGGCAAGGCGGGCGGCCTGGGGCTCGATCGCGCCGCGGAGTTCGTTCAGCGCCTGCAGCTGTTCCAGCCGTTTGGAGGAGGCGAGCCGCCAGCGGATCACCTGCGGATCGTAGGCGTTCCAGGTATCCTCCGGCTGAACCACCGTGCCGAGCCGCCGTCGTGATTCCAGCATGCCCTTGGAGGACAGCACCCGTGTGGCCTCCCTGACCACCGAGCGGGACACCTTGTACTGGGCCTCCAGCTCGTCCAGGCGCAGGATCGAGTGCGGCGCCAGGGTCCCCTCGGCGATGGCAAGTCCCAGTTTGTGGACCAGCACGGAATGCAGGTCAGCTGAGGACTCCGCCTTTGGGGTTTTCATAAATAAATCATACGGCTCGGGTGCAAGGGGTTGTTTAAGTCTGCTTTATTTCTCTAAGATCGCTTCCAGAGCAGATGTAACGATGCATGTGCAGCCGGCTGGACAGTGACGCCCAGCCCTTAAAAAACCAAGGGAGTCGTAATGAAGCGACGTTCGATCATGCAGTACGCGGCAGTCGCCGCGGCCCTGTCTCTGGGCCTCACCGCCTGCGGCGGAGCCAGCGGCAGCACCGATGCCAAAGCCGCCGGCACAGTCCGGGTCACCCTCGCGAACCACGTCTGGACCGAAGGCATCAAGGCAGCCATTCCGGAATTCGAGAAGTCCACCGGCCTCAAGGTTGAGCTGACCCAGCTGGGCGAGGACCAGCTCTCGGACCAGTACAACGTCAAGCTCAACGCCGGCAGCGACGAGATCGACGTCATGATGTACCGCCCGCTCCAGGAGGGCAAGGCGTTCGCCAAGAACGGCTACCTCGCCGACCTGACGTCCAAGGTCTCCTCGGACGCCGGCTGGGACTGGAAGGACTACCAGGAAGGCCCGGTCAAGGCCAGCACGGTAGACGGCAAGGTGGTCGGCGTCCCGATCATCACCGAACGCGAAGTGCTCTACTACCGCAAGGACCTGCTGAAGGCTGCCGGCCTCGAGATTCCCAAGACCATGGATGAGCTCGAAGCGGCAGCCAAGGCCATCAAGGCCGCCAACCCGGACACCGCGGGCTTCGTGGCCCGCACCGGCAAGTCCGCCGCTGTCACCCAGTTTTCCAGCTTCCTGTACAGCTTTGGCGGCGACTTCACCGACGCCAGCGGCAAGTCGGCCGTCAACTCCGACGCCGCCAAAAAGGCCTACGCTTTCTACGGCGGCCTGATCAAGAACTACGGCCCGGCCAACGTCAGCACCGACATGAGCTGGCCCGAGGCGATGGCCATCTTCACCCAGGGCAAGGCAGCCTTCTACACCGAGGCCGACTCGCTCTACAAGAACGCCACAGACCCGGCCAAGTCCAAGGTCGCCGACACGGTCGGCTTCGCCGCACTGCCTGCCGGTCCGGCAGGCTCCAAGCCGTACAACATCCCGTCGTGGGGCCTCGCGGTCAACCAGGCCTCGGGCAACCAGGACAACGCCTGGAAGTTCATCCAGTGGGCCACCAGCAAGGAACGCACCCTGGCGGCGCAGAAGGCCGGCGTCCCCGGACCCCGCGCCTCCGTCTGGTCCGACCCAGCCGGCACCTCCACCTACCCGCAGGACCTGGCCGAGGCCATCGCCGCCAGCGCCAAGAACGGCGTCGGCCACGACCGTCCCGAGGTTGTCACGGTCGGCAAGGCCCGCGAAATCGTGGGTGGCCCGATCGTGGCCACCATCACCGGCGCGGACGCGTCGGCCGCTGCTGACACCGCCCATGATGCCTTCCAGAAGTTCCTGGACAGCGAAAAGAAGTAGCACGCCCGGCGCACTCCGCACCTGCTGACCGTGC
>NZ_MQTS01000133.1:0-9175 GCF_020532825.1 Arthrobacter sp. SO3 | reverse complement strand
CCAGCGCACTGAACCGCCCGGCGGGGCGGCGGCTAAGCCGTCGCCCCGCCGCGGCCAGCTCTTCCCTTCACCCCCGACTCCTTAGGTGAACCATGTCTGTACTGACTCCTCCCCGCAACGCCCGGTCCCAGCCGGGATCCGGCCGGAACGCCGGCCCCGCCCGCAGCGCCGGTGAGAATTTCTCCGCCTGGGCCAACCGGCACCGCAAGTGGCTCTTCGCCGCCCCCGCGATGATCTTCGTCGGCGTCCTGATCGTCTTCCCCCTCGCCTGGACCCTGTACCTGAGCCTCACCGACTCCCAGGGCTCCGTCCGGGCCGCCTCAGAGTTCGTCGGCCTGGAAAACTACCTCACGGTCCTCTCCGACGGGGAACGCTTCTGGCCCGCCGTCGGACGCACCCTGACCTTCACCGGCGTCGCCCTCGTCTGCGAAGTGGTGCTGGGCATGTGCATCGCCCTGCTGCTGTGGCGCCCGTTCCGCGGGGAAAAGTGGGTCCGCGTGGCCATCCTCATGCCGCTCGTCGCGACCCCGGTGGCTGTCGGCATGATGTGGCGGCTGATCTTCGACCCGAATATCGGCTTCGTCAACCAGCTGCTCGGCATGGTCGGCATCCCGCCCCAGCCGTGGCTCTCCGGCCAGGACACCGCACTGGGCACCACGATCTTCATGGACGTGTGGCAGTGGACCCCGATGGTGGTGCTGATCCTGCTCGCCGGCCTGACCTCGCTGTCCGAGGAGCCGGACGAGGCTGCCCGGATGGACGGCGCCAACGCCGCCCAGCGCTTCTTCCTCATCACGCTGCCCCTCATGATGCCGACCGTGATCGTGGCCATCCTGCTCCGCGGCATTGACGCCCTCAAGACCTTCGACATCCTCTACGCGACCAAGGGCAAGGGCGGCGGATCCTTCCACGAGGTGGAGACCCTCAACGTCTACGCCTACGGCCTGAGCTTCGACTACAACCAGTACGGGTTGTCCTCCGCGGTGCTGATCCTGTTCTTCATGATCATCATCGGCTCCATGTGGCTGCTGACCATGCGCAAGAAAGCGGTAAGCAAATGACCGTACTGTCCAAAAACAATGAAACTGCACCCCAAACCGCCGCCGCCCGGCCCGCGCCGGCACCGCGCCGCCGCAAGCCGCTGGGCACCCGGGCCTACAAGGTCTTCCGGGTGGCCGCGCTGATCGCCGTCGTGCTGTTCCTAGTGGCCCCGCTGTTCTGGATGCTGCTGGCCTCCTTCAAGACCAACGTGGATATCTACGACACCGGCAAATCCTTCTTCTTCACCCCCACGGGCGAGAACTACGCGAACGTGCTGCAGCGCAACAACTACTTCGTCTTCATCTTCAACAGCTTCTGGGTCGCGTTCGTCTCCACCGTACTGTCGCTGGTCCTCGGCGTCCCGGCGGCCTACGCGATGAGCCGTTTCACCATGCACCGCTCGGCCCTCGTGGTCCTGATGGCGCGCGTCATCCCGGGCGTCTCCCTGCTGGTGCCCTGGTACTACGTCTTCTCCAACCTGAAGATGGTGGGCGGTTTCGAGGTCCTGATCCTCAGCCACATGTTTGTCTCGCTGCCGCTGATCGTCTACATCATGATGAGCTACTTCGACTCGCTGCCGCTGGAACTGGAGGAATCCGCGCAGGTGGACGGGCTCACCCCGATCGGCGCGTTCCGCCGCATCACCCTGCCGCTCTCCGTGTCCGGCATCGCCACCGCGGGCATCCTGTCCTTCATCTTCTCGTGGAACAACTTCATGTTCGCCCTGGTGCTCTCCGGCTCCAAGACCAAGACGCTCCCGGTCGCGATCTTCGACTTCGTCTCCTACGCCAGCATCGACTGGGGCGGACTGATGGCGGCCGCCACGGTGGTCACCATCCCGATCATGATCATTGCGCTCTTCACGCAGAAGTACATCGTCTCCGGCATGACCGCCGGCGCGACCAAGGGCTAGGCCACCGATGACACTGATCAGCAGGATTGAAACCTTCCTCGTCGCCCCGCGCTGGCTCTTCGTCCGGATCGAGACCGCCAGCGGGATCGTCGGCTGGGGCGAGGCCAGCTGCGAGGGCCGCAGCGAAACGGTCCGCACCGCTGTCGACCAGCTCTCCGAGCTGCTGATCGGCAACGATGCGCTGCGGATCGAGGACCACTGGCAGGTGATGACCAAGGGCTCCTTCTACCGCGGCGGGCCCATCCTGGCCAGCGCCGTGTCCGGACTGGACCAGGCCCTCTGGGACATCGCGGGCAAGCACTTCAACACCCCCGTGCACCAGCTCCTGGGCGGCCACGTCCGGGACCGGATCCGGATGTACGGCTGGGTGGGCGGGGACGAGCCCAACGAGGTCGCCGACCAGATCAGCGCCCAGCTGGAGGTCGGGCTCACCGCCGTGAAAATGAACGCCAGCGGCCGGATGAGCCCCATCGCCTCCGTCGCGGAGCTCGACGGCGTCGTCCGCCGCGTCGCCGCCGCCCGCGAGGTTCTCGGCGACCACCGCGACGTCGCGGTCGACTTCCACGGCCGCTTCAGCCTCGCCAACGCCCGGCGGGTGGCACCGCTGCTGGAACCGTACAGGCCCTTCTTCCTCGAAGAGCCAGTGGTCCCGGAAAACACCCACCTGCTGCGCGAATTCACCTCCTCCACCACGACGCCGGTCTCCACCGGCGAGCGGCTCTACAGCCGGCAGGAATTCCTGCCCGCGCTGCAGGCCGGCATCGCCGTGGCCCAGCCGGACCTCTCACACGCAGGCGGCATCACCGAGGTCCGAAAGATCGCCTCGCTCGCCGAAATCTACGAGGTCCAGCTGGCCCCGCACTGCCCGCTGGGGCCGCTGGCCCTGGCCGCCTGCCTTCAGGTGGGATTCGCGACGCCGAACTTTCTGATCCAGGAGCAAAGCATCGGCATTCACTACAACCAGGGCGCCGAAGTCCTGGACTACGTGATGGACAAGTCCCCGCTGAAGTTCGTGGACGGCCACATTGAACGCCTGACCGGCCCGGGTCTTGGCATCGAAATCGACGAGGCCGTGGTCCGCGCCGCGGACAAGCGCGGCCACGCCTGGCGCGGGCCCGTTTGGCGGCACCCCGACGGAGCTTTCGCAGAATGGTGAATGACATGTCAAACGAACAGAGCAACCACTTGACGCCCGAGGCCCTGCTGGCCGGAATCCGGCAGACCCGGCTGGTCGCCATCGTACGCGGCGCAGACGGCGGCGCCGCCGCGAGGGCTGCCCTGGCGGCCATGGAGGAGGGCTTCCGCTTCGTTGAAATCGCGCTGACCACACCGGATGCCCTCGCGGCGATCCGCCAGGTCCGCGCGGCCGCACCGGACGGCTGCTTCGTCGGGGCCGGCACCGTGCTGACAGCGCAGGATGTGGAGCACGTCGCCGAGGCCGGCGGCCAGTTCATGGTGACCCCTGCGCTGGCCGAGTCGATCGGTGCCTCCGCCGCCGCCGGCATCCCGGTACTGGCCGGGGCACTGACGCCCACCGAGGCCTACGAGGCAATGACCCGCGGTGCCACCGCGGTCAAGCTCTTCCCCGCGTCCATCGGCGGACCGGGCTACCTCAAGGCGCTGCGGGATCCGTTCCCCGGGATCCCCTTAATCGCCGTCGGCGGCGTGGGGCTCGACGAGGCGACGGCCTACTGGCAGGCGGGCGCAGTCGCCGTCGGCCTTGGCAGCCCCCTCTTCGGCGACGCCGGCTCGGGCGGCGACCTGGCCCCGGTCCGGGAACGCGCCCGCGGTTTCCTGGCGCTCGCAGCTGAATACGACCGCCGGATCGCCGCGGAGAGCCTGCGGTGATTCCCGACGGCTCCTGGACCCCTGAACTGCTGACCCTCGGCGAGTCCATGGTTTCGCTGCGCTCCGCCGGGCCGCTGTCCGCCGGCGGCGTCCTGGCCATGCACGTCGCCGGAGCGGAGTCGAACGTGGCCGTCGGCGTCGCACGGCTCGGCCACCGGGTGGGTTGGGCCGGCGTCGTCGGCGCGGATCCGCACGGTGAGTTCATTCTCCGGCAGCTCCGGAGCGAGGGGATCGGGGTGCTGCACCGCGAGGACGCCAGCCGCAGCACCGGGGTGATGTTCCTCGAGCAGCGCACCGCCGACGTCACCCGCGCCTTCTACTACCGCGCCGGGTCCGCCGGATCCAGCCTGGACCGGGACGACGTCGACCGGGCCTTCAAGAACGGCGCCCGGGTCCTCCACGTCACCGGGATTACCGCAGCCCTCAGCCAGGAGGCGCGGCGGGCTGTGGAGTATGCGGCCGCCCGCGCCGCCGGCGAAGGCCTGGAAGTCTCACTCGACGTGAACTACCGGAGCAAGCTCTGGTCCCGGGACGAAGCGCGGGCCGTCCTGACCCCGCTGGCCCGGCACGCCAGCATCCTGATCGCCTCCGACGACGAACTCGGGCTGGTCGCCGCAGCGCCGGGGGGCACCGGGACGGGGAGCGCCGGAACGGCCGACGACGCCGAAACGGCCATGGCCGCCGAACTCCTGGACCGCGGGGTGCGGGAAGTCGTGGTCAAGCGGGGCGCTGCCGGCGCCGGGGTCCACACCACCGCAGGCCGGTGGGAAACGCCCGCCGTGCCCGTCTCCAGCATCGACACTGTGGGCGCCGGCGACGCGTTCACCGCCGGATACCTCTCCGCCCTGCTCGACGGCGAGGACGTGGCCGGCCGCCTGCAGCGCGGCGCCCTCGCGGGAGCCTTCGCCGTCAGTACCGCCGGCGACTGGGAAGGGCTGCCGCGCCGGAACGAGCTGGCGCTGCTGGGGGCCACACCCAGCGGAACCACCCAACGCTAGAGGCCCCGGCACCATCGACCCCGTGCCATCCACCGACTCACGACCAACCAACACAGAAAGCCTGGACCTGCTGTGAAAATCATTGCCGCTGAAGTCTTCGTGACCAGCCCTTCCCGTAACTTCGTGACCCTCCGGATTACCACGGAGGATGGGGTGACGGGGATCGGGGATGCGACGTTGAACGGGCGTGAGCTCGCGGTGGCGGCGTATTTGAAGGAGCACGTCGCGCAGTTGCTGATCGGGAAGGATCCGCACCGGATTGAGGACACCTGGCAGTTCCTGTACCGGTCCTCGTACTGGCGGCGGGGTCCGGTGACGATGGCCGCGATCGCGGCGGTGGATATGGCGTTGTGGGACATCAAGGGCAAGCTTGCCGGGATGCCGGTGTACCAGCTGTTGGGCGGGGCGTCCCGGAACGGGCTGCGCGCTTATGGGCATGCCTCGGGCGCGGACCTGGAGTCGCTGTTCGACTCGGTCCGGGAGCACCTGGAGCTGGGCTATAAGTCGGTGCGGATCCAGACCGCGGTGCCGGGGATCAAGGCCGTGTACGGGGTCGCGGCGCAGGCGCAGGCCTCGGGGGAGCGCTACGACTACGAGCCGGCGGGCCGGGGTGCTTTTCCGGTGGAGGAGGACTGGGACACCCGGGCGTATTTGCGGCACCTGCCTTCGGTGTTTGAGGCGGTGCGGAACGAGTTTGGTCCGGAGCTGCCGCTGCTGCACGACGGGCACCATCGGATGACCCCGATCCAGGCCGCGAAGCTGGGCAAGGCGCTGGAGCCGTATGACCTGTTCTGGCTGGAGGACTGCACCCCGGCGGAGAACCAGGAGGCGCTGCGCCTGGTCCGGCAGCACACCACGACGCCGCTGGCGATCGGGGAGATTTTCAATACGGTCTTTGATTACCAGACGCTGATCAAGGAACAGCTCATCGATTATGTGCGGGCGGCCTCGACGCACTTCGGCGGGATTTCGCCGTTGAAGAAGGTGATGGATTTCGCCGCGCAGTACCAGATCAAGTCCGGTTTCCACGGGCCGACGGATATTTCCCCGGTCGGGTTCGCCGCGCAGCTGCACGTGGGCCTGGCGATCCACAACTACGGGATCCAGGAATACATGCAGCATTCGGACAAAACCAACGAGGTCTTCGAACAGTCGATGACGTTCGTCGACGGGTACCTGCACCCGGGGGACAACCCCGGCATCGGCGTCGAATTCAATGAGGAAGCCGCCGCGGCCTACCCCTACCAGCAGGCCTACCTGCCCTACAACCGCCTCGTCGACGGAACGGTCCACGACTGGTGAGGGGCCCTGCCTGACGGTTGGTGCCTGAAAGTGTTGCTGGCAGACGGCTGCTGCCTGACGGTTGCCGGCCGGCGGTTGCCGGCTGTCGCAGCCAGACGCAATGTAGGTCCCGGGCGGGAGTCGAAGCTCCGCCGCCCGGGACCTGGCTTTTTGCGCTGCAAGCCAGCGCTCAAGGCATCGTCAGGCTCAGTTAATGAGTTCCCGCGTCATGCCGAAGGGCACCTGGTCGGAAAGCGCCGCCGTGTAGTGGCCCGCCTTGTGCCGCGTGAGCAGGATGCCCTGCGTCCCGGTGGCCATGGCGATCTGCTGGAGTCCGCGCACGGCGTCGTCGAGCCGTTCGTCTAGGACCTGGCGGCTGTCGACCTGGATCTCAATGCACTCGGTTACTGTCGTCATCGCACTGTTCTTTCTTGGGTTATTCATCGGCCCCAATGATTGAAGAGACAATAACGTCATATTTATAGACCCGTCAAATCTGCGAGCGGGGCCGCAGCGGCGTCGGTTCGGACCAAGAACTCGGCCGGCGCGTACCGCACGCCGTTGACCTGCGGTTCCAGTACATGCGCCCCCGGATGATGGACGCGCGTGGTCATTTGGCGGAAGGCATGGCGCTTCGAAAATCTTCTGGACTCGCCCGGCCCGAGGACGGCTGTTCCGAGCTTGAAAACCTTTTCCGCGCGCCTCCCGTTGGCCTTGGCATAGTGCACCACATAGTCGACGGCGAGCCGCGCCTCCGCCGGCCCGTTATTGGTGACCTCGAAGTCGAAGGCGAGCTCACCGGGAAGCTCGACGACGGTACGGTCCAGCCGGGGAGGCGTCACGGCCAGCGACGCCGGCGGGAACCCCAGCAGTTCCAGTGCGCCGGAGTGGGCCTTTTTGAGCAGGGTCCGCAAGCCGTGCCGGACCACCCGGGGGGTGTTCGCGTCCGGGGCGGCCATCCATCTCGCAGCGGTGGCAACCACCTCGTCCGGGGCGTGCCGGGCCAGATCGTTGAGGTGGTTGGCCACGGAGCGCCGCACGTCTTCCACCGGGTCACGGTACAGGGCGTCGAGGATCGGTAGGGTAGCTGCGGGCCGCTCTGTGATTTCGGGAACGCGGATGGCCCACGGCAGGTAGGCCCGGGTGCCCTCGCTGGCGAGCCGGCGGACATGCCAGTCCGGGTGGTTGGTCCAGCCCTGAATGAGGGCAAGTGCCCGGTCCAGGTCGGCGGCGAGGAGCCGCCGGATCGCGAACTCGGCGGTGAGCCGCGGCGTCAGTTCAGCCAGCAACGACAGGCAGTCCTCGAAGGCGTGGGTCTCCGGCGAGACAAGGGCGAGCGTGGCCGCCGTCTCGGTCACAGGCCAGACCATCCAGCCGGTGAAGTCCGGATCGTCCAGCGCCCGGCGGAAGCTGACCGCGGTAGCGGCGTAATTTCCGGGCAGATCAGCCAGCAGCGCGCGGCTTAGGAGGTCGGTGCGTTCCCGCAGGCTCAGTTCCTCCAGTTGACCGGCCGTCACGGCCAGGTGGGGAAAGCTGCCGCCGGGTGCCGCCGCGGCCAGGATCCGCTCCAGCGATCGCACGACCTGCGGGTTGATCAGTTCATTCATGACGCCCATTGATTCAGGCTACCGGGGAGCGAACCGTCGGGGCGCCGGACAAGCTCTGACACCAACAGAACCCACAGCACCTTCCGCGCCGGAACCGGGATATTCTTCACGAAGTAAATATCCACACATGGTGCAGAGGCGGATGCGGGAAATGGCGCAGGAAAAATCAGAGAGCTCGCCCGGCTGGTGGCGGGTTTTCCACGATAAATTCGTGGTTGAGGAACGCTACATGAGCGAGCAGGACCGGAAGAACTTGTACCGGATCGCCGTCGGCCTCGCGGTTGTTGGCGCCGTTCTGTTCTTTTCCATCCTTGCCAGTGTCCTCCAGCACGGCGGCCTCACCGCAGGCGACGAACCCGTCCGCACCTGGCTCCTGACCCTTCGCTCCGAACCGCTCACGACGATCATGATCATCCTCGCGATCGTCTTCGGCCCTGTTGGACTGCCGATCATCACTCTTGTGGTGACTGTGGCCTGGGGGTTGTTGGCCAAGCATGCCTGGCGGCCGATGCTGCTCGCCGGCGCCATGCTCACCGGCGTCATCCTTGCCCAGCTCATCGGACGTTCGATTGGGCGCCAACGTCCGCCGGTGGACCTCATGCTCTTCGGCGCAGATTTCACCTTTTCCTTCCCCTCCGGGCACGTGCTGGGAGCCTGTGACTTCCTGCTTGTCACGACCTTCCTGGTCTTCTCACGCCGGAGCAACCGCATGGCCGCGGTCGCAGGATTCCTGCTGGCCGGCGTCGGAATCTTCTTCGCCGCGGTCAGCCGGCTCTACTTGGGCTACCACTGGCTGACCGACGCCCTCGCCTCGCTGTCCATCTCGTTCGTGATCCTCGGCGGGGTGATCGCGCTGGACACCTGGCGGACGGCGCGCATCCGCGGCGAGCGGATCACAGGGGAGCTCTCCAAGGCCGATAACGGCCAGGAATAATTCCTGGCCGTTGTCTGGGTGGCATCGCGGTACGTCCGCAAGGCCGAGCCCTGGCCCGGACCGATGACGAACGACCAGGGCCGGCCTTTCGCGTCACTTATTGCGCTGAACGGCGTGCGACGTGGCGTTCAGGCGACGTGGCGCAGGACGGACTCGGGGTAGGTGTCCACGAGCGGCTCCGTCCAGTCCGGGAAAGGGTCCTGGGGTAGCTCCTGGTCAGGATCCGGGCCGGGGTCCATGGGCAAGTCTTGGTCCAGGAGTGCGTCTCCGTCCATATCTGCTTCCATGTCCGTGTCAGTGGTCAGGAGATGGTTGGGCCAGTGGGGTGGTTCCCAGTCCTGTTGTTCGCTGGGGTAGTACCGTCCCGAGGGGGAGGTCCAGCCGGGTGGTTTGTCCTTGCTGGCCCCGGAGGGTGTCCAGGCCGAGCCGTGTTTGAGTTTGTGGTGTCTGGGGCAGGGCTGGCCGAGGTTGGAGATCCCGGTGGTCCCTCCAGCGGCCCAGGCCAGGAGATGGTCCGCGTCGTTGTCCAGCGAGGCGTTGTTGCAGCCCGGGA
>NZ_MQTS01000132.1:2780-10733 GCF_020532825.1 Arthrobacter sp. SO3 | reverse complement strand
TGCGGGCACCGCCGATCTGCAGGCCGAGGCCGTCCACCGCAAGGGCGGGCAGGGCTGGGGATTTCATTCGGATCCTTCGTGGCTTTGGGGCGTCAGTGTCGGTTCCCGCAGGGCTTGTTTCCCGCGGGTGTTGGTTCCCGCGGGGGCCTGTTTCCCGCTGTGCGTTGATCCCGCTGGGGTGCGGCGCCATGCCCTGGTGGCACGGCGCCGCCGGGTTACTTCTTTTCCGGCGGGGCGACCGTGTCGCCCGCAACCACCTTGATGAGCTCGGGGGCCCAGGTGCTGCCCGTCTGGACGAGCTTGACCTGGTACATGTCCTGGACCAGGGCGTGGTCCGAGGCGCGGACGGTTTCCTTGCCCTTGGGGCCGTCGAAGCTGAAGCCCTCAAGTGCCTTGACCATGGCGTCGGCGTCGGAGCCGCCGTCCTTGACGGCCTGGGCAATCATCTGGCCGGCGACGAAGCCGTCGGGGGTGAAGAGGTCGGCCTTCTGGCCGGCCTTCTCGACGGCGGCGATCATCTTCTTCTCCACGTCAGTGCCGGAAGCGCCCGGGAAGTAGTGGTTCAGGAAGCTGATCTTGGCAGTAGCCTCGCCGTAGGCGCCGAAGGTGGCGGCGTCGCCGAGGCCGGTGACGATCGGGGCGGCGTCGAAGGCGCCCTGCTGGCTCAGGGTCTGCCACATGGTGCCGGACGTTGCCCCGGCCCAGGCCACAAAGACCATGTCCGGCTTCGCATCGATGAGCTGGCGGGCGAAGGGGGTGAGCTCCTGTCCGTCCGGAACCAGGACCGCTTCCACGGTGGCGCCCTTGGCTCCGAGAACGGCCTTGACGGCTGCGACATTGCCCTGGCCGAACGCGTTGTCCTGCGCGAAGACGACGACCTTCTTGCCCTTGGTGTCGATGAAGGACCCGGCGGTGGCCACGTCCTGCAGGCTCTGGCGGCCCGAGCGGAAGGTGTACTTGTTGATGCCCTGGATGGCATCGGTGGCGGCCGGTCCGGAGATGTACAGGACCTTGTTCTGGGCGGCCTGTTCCGCCAGCTTGAGCGCGATGCCGGAGCTGACCGTGCCGCCGATGATCTTGTAGCCCTTGCCGATCAGGTCCTTCGCGGCCGTAACTGCCTTGTCCGGGTCGCCGCCGTCGTCGGCGTAGGTCAGGTTGATCTTGGCGCCGTTGACGGCGCCTGTCCCGCCGGTGGCGTAGTCGATGCCTGCCTGCAGGCCTTCGTAGTAGGTGGCGCCGTAGGCCGCCAGCGGTCCGGTCTTGGAGTAGATGATGCCGACATTGACCGGTTCGGCGGCCTTGGTGCCGCCCGACGCGGCCGGCGCTGCACTGCCGGCAGTGGGCGCACAGGCGCTGAGGGCGAGCCCGGTGGCCATTACGGCGGCCATCAGGAACTTCTTTGTATCCTTCACGGGATGCCTTTCATTGAGAATCTGCGGACTCTGGCAGGAGATGAACTGAAATTTTGCGCTGAACCTGAAAGGTGATTCAGATTACGGCAAATCTATGATGCAGCTCACTGCCTGTCAACGGATTTCAAGGGGGGCTTTACAACGTTATGGCATCGGTTTGGGCACGAGGACGGCATTGGCTGCGGCACTGCGGCTGCACCTTCGCGGTGCGGCGGGGCAGCACGGCGGCGGCGCGGTGACAGCAGGAGACTTAGGCGGGGACGGCTGCATCCTTGGACACGCGCCGGCAGACGGAGACCATAAAGGGCGTAAATTCGTTCGCGGAACCCAGCCGGAGGCCGGCACTGTGCGTCAGCACGCCGTCGTCCACCCGGAAGGCATGCCGGGACGTGCCACGCCCGCTGCGCCGTTCCATGGTGAGGGTACCCTCCTGCCAACTGGCCCGCGCGGGCGCCTCCGGGGGCAGCCCCATGCTGTTGACGTGGTACCAGAGGGTGTCCGGGTGGTCCGGGTCCATGGTGAAGACACCGTGGCCCTCGGAGCGGGTGCCTTCGGCATCCGTGTGCCGGTAGCTGTGGGTGACGGCCAGCCCGGCGGCTGCGCGGGCGAAAGTCAGTTCGATGGCGGCAACACGCGCGGGGCCCCAGGGCGTGGCCTGCCACTGCGTGGTTCCGGTCCAGTGCCCCAGGAACGCCTCAAGCGCCTCGTGTGCACTGCCTGGCAGCGGCCGGTCCATATTTTCCTTCCAGGGGTTCCTTCCAGCGGTCCTCCCGAGTTACCCCGTCCCCATCATCACGCTGCGACGCCTGCCGTGTCTAGGAGCGGGCCCGCCGCCCCGGGCGGGTGCAGGCCCAGTTCAGCGGCCTGCGGGACCGGCTCAGCATCCTGCGGAGCCGGCCCGGGGCTCCCCCGCGGACCTCAGAGGCCGAAAGTCTCTGTTTCCTCGAAGGGGCCCACCACGGTGACGGTCCGCGGGGCAGCTGCGAGTTCGCGGGCGAGCTCCTGGACTTCCCCCGCCGTGACGGCCTTGATCTGGCGCAGGGTCTCGTCGATGTCCTGGTACTCGCCGGAGACAAGTTCGGCCCGGCCCAGCCGGGACATCCGGGAGCCGGTGTCCTCCAGGGCCAGCACGATGCCGCCGCACAGCTGCCCAACGGCCTTGCGCAGTTCCTCCTCGGAGATGCCGCCCCCGGCCAGCTTGTCCAGTTCGGCGCCGAGCAGCTCCAGGACCTGACGGACTTTCGACGGCGTGCAGCCGGCATACATGCCGAAGTAGCCGGCGTCGGCGTAGGAGGAAGCGAAGGAGTAGGTCGAGTACACCAGACCGCGCTTTTCGCGGACTTCCTGGAACAGCCGGGAGGACATACCCCCGCCGAGCACCGCGTTGAGCACGCTCATCACAAAGCGGCGGTCGTCGGTGGCGACGATCGTGGGGCAGCCCATGATGATGTTGGCCTGCTCCACCGGCCGCTTCACCACGTGCAGTCCGGCGGTGCCGGTGATGGCGGCGCGGTCGGTGGAGCGGCGCTGCACCGGGGCCGCGTCGGCCTCCAGGCTCCAGCCGGCGGAGTGCAGGGCATCCACCACCAGTTCGCAGACGACGTCGTGGTCCAGTCCCCCAGCGGCGGTGATGACGAGCTCGTCCGGGCGGTAATAACGGCGGTAGTGGTCCCAGACCGAGTCGCGGGCGACGGCGCGGATGGCGTCCGGGGTGCCGCCGATCGGGCGGCCGAGCGGGTGGGTGCCCAGCACGGCGGCGACGAAGTGTTCGTGGGCGACGTCGGTGGGGTCGTCGCTGTCCATCGCGATCTCTTCGAGGATGACGTCGCGTTCCTGCTCCATCTCCTGCGGGTCCAGCACGGCCCCGGTGATCATGTCCGCGATGACGTCGATTGCCATCGGCAGGTCGGTGTCCAGGACGCGGGCGAAGTAGCAGGTGCTTTCCTTCGCCGTGGCGGCGTTGGATTCCCCGCCCACCTCGTCGAAGGCCGAGGCGATCTCCAGCGCGGTCCGCCGTTTGGTGCCCTTGAACAGGAGGTGCTCCAGGAAGTGGGTGGAACCGTGCTGGCCGGGCGCCTCGTCGCGGGAGCCGACGCCGACCCAAAAACCGATGGTGGCCGAGCGCTGCCCCGGCATCGCCTCGGTCAGTACGCGGACGCCGCCAGGCAGCACCGAACGGCGTACCTCGGAACCGCCGTCGGCGCCGTGGATCAGGGTGTCAGCGTGCTGGTTCTGCTCAAGCGGCAGGGGGACGACAGTCATCAAGGCCTTTCAGTAAAAACGTGCCAAATCTGCCTGCCATCGTACCTTTAAATGGCAGCGGGGCCGGTGGATGATCCACCGGCCCCGCCACTTGGAACAGGAAAGACTACTCTGCGGACTCCAGGGAGACCTCAGCGTTGTCCGGGTTCTCTGAGTTCCCAGTTCCTGCCTCGTCAGCCACAACGGGAGACAGGGAGAGCTTGCCGCGGTCATCGATCTTGGTGATTTCCACCTGGATCTTCTGGCCGACGGAGACGACGTCATCGACGTTGTCCACGCGCTTGCCGCCGGCGATCTTGCGCAGCTCGGAGATGTGCAGCAGACCGTCCTTGCCCGGAGTCAGGGAAACGAAGGCGCCGAAGGTGGTGGTCTTGACGACCGTGCCCAGGTAGCGCTCGCCGATTTCCGGGATCTGCGGGTTGGCGATGGCGTTGATCGCGGACCGTGCTGCGTCGGCAGACGGGCCGTTCGTGGCGCCGATGTAGACCGTTCCGTCGTCCTCGATCGAGATGTCGGCTCCGGTGTCTTCCTGGATCTGGTTGATCATCTTGCCCTTCGGGCCGATGACCTCGCCGATCTTGTCTACCGGGATCTTGACCGCGATGACGCGCGGCGCGAACTCGGAGAGCTCGTCCGGGGTGTCGATCGCGGAGTTCAGGACGTCCAGGATGTGCAGGCGGGCCTCGCGGGCCTGCTTCAGGGCGGCTGCCAGGACGGAGGCCGGGATGCCGTCGAGCTTCGTGTCCAGCTGGATGGCCGTGACGAACTCAGCGGTACCGGCGACCTTGAAGTCCATGTCACCGAAGGCATCTTCGGCGCCGAGGATATCGGTCAGGGCGGCGTAGCGGGTCTGGCCGTCAACCTGGTCGGAGACCAGGCCCATGGCGATACCGGCAACAGCAGCCTTCAGCGGCACACCCGCGTTGAGCAGGGACAGCGTGGAGGCGCAGACGGAACCCATCGACGTCGAACCGTTGGAGCTGAGAGCCTCAGACACCTGGCGGATGGCGTAGGGGAATTCCTCGCGGGACGGCAGCACCGGCATGATGGCGCGCTCAGCGAGGGCACCGTGGCCGATTTCGCGGCGCTTCGGGGAACCGACGCGCCCGGTCTCGCCGGTGGAGTACGGCGGGAAGTTGTAGTTGTGCATGTAGCGCTTGCGCGTCACGGGTGACAGCGAGTCGATCTGCTGTTCCATCTTGAGCATGTTCAGCGTGGTGACACCCATGATCTGGGTCTCGCCGCGTTCGAAGATGGCCGAGCCGTGGACGCGGGGCAGAACTTCAACCTCGGCGGTGAGCTGGCGGATGTCCGTCAGGCCACGGCCGTCGATGCGGATCTGGTCCGTGAGGATGCGCTGGCGCACAACGTGCTTGGTGACGGAGCGGAAGGCTGCGGACAGCTCCTTCTCGCGGCCCTCGAACTGGCCGGCCAGGGAAGAGGTGACCTCGTCCTTGAGCGAATCCGATGCGGTGTCGCGTTCCTGCTTGTCGGCGATCTGGAAGACAGCGGCCAGCTTCTCGGCGGCAGCGGACTCCACAGCGGCGTAGACGTCGTCCTGGTAGTCCAGGAAGACCGGGAACTCGACGGTCGGCTTGGCGGCGCGTGCCGCCAGGTCCGACTGGGCGTCGCAGAGGGCCTTGATGAACGGCTTGGCAGCCTCGAGGCCCTCTGAAACGACCTCTTCGGTCGGGGCGGTGGCGCCCTGTTCCTTGATGAGGTTCCAGGAGTTGTCGGTGGCTTCGGCTTCAACCATCATGATGGCGACGTCATCGCCCTTGACGCGGCCGGCAACGACCATGTTGAAGACGGCGTTCTCAAGCTGGGAGTGCTTCGGGAACGCAACCCACTGCGAGCCGTGCTCGTCGGCGATCAGGGCAACGCGGACGCCGCCGATCGGGCCGGAGAAGGGCAGGCCGGAAAGCTGGGTGGACATCGAGGAAGCGTTGATCGCTACGACGTCGTAAAGCTCGTCCGGGTTGATGGACAGCACGGTCACGACGATCTGGACCTCGTTGCGCAGGCCCTTGACGAAGGCGGGGCGCAGCGGGCGGTCCATCAGGCGGCAGGCCAGGATGGCTTCCGTGGAGGGGCGGCCCTCACGGCGGAAGAACGAGCCCGGGATGCGTCCGGCGGCGTACATACGCTCTTCGACGTCGACGGTCAGCGGGAAGAAGTCGAATCCTTCACGCGGGTGCTTGCCGGCGGTGGTGGCGGACAGCAGTGCGGTCTCTTCGTCGAGGTAGACCATCGCTGCGCCGGCTGCCTGCTTGGCAAGGCGGCCGGTTTCAAAGCGGATTACACGCTTGCCGAAACGGCCATTGTCAATGACTGCTTCTGAGAACTGGATTTCGGGACCCTCCATAGAGAGTCACCTCCGTTTCATGGTTCACGGAGTCCAGCCGCATCAACCCAGTCCAGCATCTGTCTGCTGGACTGCACTGCACCCGGTCATCGATCGAGACCCACGGGCCTGGGCTTCATCCCTTGAAGCCGTTCCCGGAGATCACTACCGAAGACCGCGAATGCGTGATGCGGTTGATCCTCCTGTTGAGTTTTGTTTGAAGAAGGGCGGCCCTTTCCGTCGCGGAAGGGGCCGCCCCCTAAAGCTGACTAGCGGCGCAGGCCGAGACGCTCGATGAGCGCACGGTAGCGGGTGATGTCAGTGTTCTTGAGGTAGGTCAGCATGCGCTTGCGACGACCAACCATGGCCAGCAGACCGCGCTGGGTGTGGTAATCGTGCTTGTGCACCTTCATGTGCTCAGTGAGATCCTTGATCCGCTGAGTCAGGACTGCAACCTGGACCTCCGGCGAACCGGTGTCGCCCTCGGACGTTGCGAAATCCTTGATGATGGACTGCTTTACAGCGGCTTCAAGTGCCACGATAACTCCTAGAGATGTGCCGTGAGGCCCGAATCAGTAACTCACTGCCGGGGGTGCCGCGCCGGTATTCCGCCTCCGAAAAGGGAGTTTCCCGTACACAACAAGAACCAGCCGCCACGGACTGCAGCCGGATCCAACGTTTAGTTTACCGGCACGCCGCTAATCTTGTCGAAACGGCTGGTCCCGGAACTGCCCGGACGCGTCCCCCGCCAGCCGTTCGCGGATGGCGGCCACGCCGCGGTAGAGCTCGTCGAAGGAAGTGCTCAGCGGGGACAGCCCGATCCGGATGCCCTGCGGCGCCCGGAAATCCGGAATGACGTCCTGCTCCCAGAGCGCCGCGGTCATCTCCCGGAACGCCGGGTGGTCCACCGTGATGTGGCTGCCGCGCAGCTCCGGGTCCCGCGGCGTCGAAAGTTCAACACCCGCCGGGACGAGCCAGGCATCGTGGAGTTCGACGGCGAACCCGGTCAGCAGCCGGGACTTCTCCCGGACGGCGGCCATGCCCACCTCCTCAAGCAGGTCCAGGGTGCCGCGCATGGCGAGCATCCCGAAGATCGCCGGGGTGCCGCTGAGGAAGCCGCGGATTCCGGCGGCGGCGTCATAGCCGGGCCCCATTTCGAAGGCGTCCTTGCGTCCCATCCAGCCCCAGATCGGCTGCTGCAGTCCCGGCAGGTGCCGGGCGTTGACGTATGCGAAGGCTGGCGAGCCCGGTCCCCCGTTGAGGTACTTGTAGGTGCAGCCGGCGGCGAAGTCAACGCCGGCGGCGTCCAGTGCGATTTCCACCGAACCGGCGGAATGGCACAGGTCCCACACCACCAGCGCACCGGCGTCGTGCACGGCGGCGGTGATCCCCGGCAGGTCCCCGAGGAACCCGGAGCGGTAGGCGATCTGGCTCAGGACCACGACGGCGGTGGCCGGGCCGGTGGCGGCGCGCACCTGGTCGACGGTCACGCCGGAGGAGGGATCGGCGTCGATCCAGCGCAGCGTCAGTCCTTCTTCGCGGGCGATGCCCTCGACGAGGTAGCGGTCGGTGGGGAAATTGTCCGTGTCCAGCACGATTTCGGTGCGCGCCGGGTCGGTGACCGCGGCCAGCGCAGCCCGGATCAGCTTGTACAGGACCACCGTGGTGGAGTCGGCAATGATGGTCTGCCCCGGACCGGCGCCGAGCACGGCGCGGCCGAGCTGGTCACCGATGGACTGCGGGAGTTCCAGCCACTCCTCGTCCCAGCCGCGGATCAGCCGGCCGCCCCAGCTGTCCTGGATGAAGCTGCTGATGTCGGTGACCGTGCGCTTGAGCGGGCGGCCCAAGGAGTTGCCGTCCAGGTAGGACAGGTCCGTGTCGGTTCCGATGAAGTGGCCGCGGTAGGCGGCCAGCGGGTCGGCGGCGTCCAGGTCG
>NZ_MQTS01000132.1:0-2770 GCF_020532825.1 Arthrobacter sp. SO3 | reverse complement strand
GACGGCGGTGGCCTGTGCCGCGGGCCCCGCCGTCCCCGGCTGAAGGGCGCTCACTGGCCGATCTCCGTCCGGACGGCGAAGAGCTCCGGGAAAAACGTCAGTTCCAGCGCCTTCTTCAGGAAGGCCGCGCCGCTGGAGCCGCCGGTGCCGGACTTCATGCCGATGGTGCGCTGCACCGTGCGCAGGTGCCGGAAGCGCCAGAGCTGGAAGTTGTCCTCAAGGTCCACGAGTTCCTCACAGGCCTCGTAGGCGCCCCAGTTGTCCGCCGCGTTCTCGTAGATGTACTTGAAGACCGGGACGAGCTCGGCGCAGAACTCATGCGCCCGGGTGACGTCCCGCTCCAGCAGCGAGGCGGGAACGTCGAAACCCTGCCGCTTGAGGTAGGCAAGGAAGTCGTCGTAGATGCTCGGGGATTCGAGAATCTCCTGCAGCATCGTGTGCGCCTCGGGATCAGATTCGAACACCGGCAGCATCTTGCGGTTTTTGTTGCCGAGCAGGAACTCGACCGCGCGGTACTGGCTGGACTGGAATCCGGAGGAGTTGCCCAGGAAACCGCGGAACTGCGAGTACTCGGTGGGCGTGAGGGTGGCCAGCACGGACCACTGCTCGGTCAGGGTTTTCTGGATGTGCTTGACCCGGGCGATCGCCTTCAGCGCGGAGCCGAGGTCATCGGAGCGCAGCCACGCGGCGGCGCTGCGGAGCTCGTGGAGGACCAGTTTGAGCCACAGCTCGGTGGTCTGGTGCTGGATGATGAACAGCATCTCGTCGTGGTGCTCCGGGGCGCTGACCGGCTGCTGGGCGCTTAGGAGCGTCGGCAGCTGCAGGTAGGACGCGTAGCTCATCTTTGAGCTGAAGTCCCGGACAATATCCTTGTCCAGCTCCCGGGTATTTTTCTCTATCGTCACGTCTCTTGCCTTCCTTGCCCAATGGCGCGGCGGTTCGGCGCAGCGGGTCAGTGCGCGTACAGAATGTTGTGGGCCTGGACCACGTCCAGGCGCATCTGGTCCACCAACGCTTCAGGGCCACGGTACGCCACCATTCCCCGGAGCCGGGCGACAAATTCCACCACAACTGTCTGGCCGTACAGATCGAAGTCCTCGACGGCCTCGTCCGGCCGGTCGATCACGTGCGCCTCGACCTGCCGGCTGACGCCGTCGAAGGTGGGGTTGGAGCCGACGGAGATGGCGGCGGGCCACCGTGTGCCGGCCTGGTCCACGAGCCAGCCGGCGTAGATGCCGTCGGCTGGGATGTAGCCGCTCGCGTCGGAGGCGAGGTTGGCGGTCGGAAAGCCGAGGTCGCGGCCACGTGCAGCGCCATGGACCACCTCACCACGCATCCGGTGCGACCTTCCCAGGACGGCTGCCGCTGTGGCGACGTCGCCCTCCCGCAGCGCCTCGCGCACCCAGGTGGAGGAGCAGCGGCGGTCCTGGCCGCCGTCGCCGTCGTGCATGCCGCCGTGGCCTTCATCGCGCCCGTCACCGTGTACTTCGCCGTGCAGCGGAAAGCCTTCCGAGCCGAACTCGCTGATGACCAGCACCTCGAAGCCGAGCTGCCTGCCGAGTTCCTGCATGGTCTCCAGGTCTCCGGAGTTGTTCCTGCCGAACCTGGCGTCGTGGCCGATCACCACGTGGCTCGCCTTTAGGCTGCCGACCAGGACGTCGGCGACGAATTCTTCCGGGGTGAGGCTGGCCAGCTCCAGGGAGTACTTCATCACGAGCACGGCGTCGAGGCCCAGCTCACCGAGCGCAACCAGCTTGTCTTCCAAGCCCATGATCAGTTCAGGGGCGGATTCGGGCCGGTGGACCTGCGCCGGATGCGGGTCGAAGGTGATGGCGACGGCCCGGGCGTGGTTCAGGCGGGCGACGCGGATGAGCTGCGAGAGCACCTGCTGATGGCCGCGGTGCACACCGTCGAAATTGCCGAAGGTAACCACGGAGGGACCAAAGTCCGCCGGGACTTCGGACGGATCGTTCCAGATGTGGACCATCAACCTCGCCTTTTGCTTCCTGCCATGTGCTCCTCCGGAGACACCTGCCGGCTCCGGAACTCTCTTAGATTACCCGCAAACGCCGCGGACTTCCGACGGCACTGCCCAGCCCCGGGCGGCGTCCTTTCGCGTTCCGGGGGCCCGGACTACGATGCAAGGGCAACAGTCCGGCGGCGTCTGCGCAGGCGCCGTTTCCAGCGATGCCTGCACTGTGTGCGGCTGAAGGAGTAACCCATGACCGAGCTCCAAGACATCCTGAGCCAGATCCCGGTAGACCAGATTGCCGGAATGCTCGGCACCGACCGGCAGACGGCGCAGGCTGCGGTGGAGGCCGCCGTGCCCACGCTGCTGGCCGGCATGCACAACAACGCGCAGGCCGCCGACGGCGCCGCGTCGCTGGAGTCAGCGCTCAGCCAGCACCGGGACGGGCTGATGGAGGGCGGCGTCGATGTCTCGCAGGTGGACACCGCAGACGGTGAGAAGATCGTGAGCCACGTCTTCGGCGGGCAGCAGGACCAGGTGGCCAGCCAACTGGCCGGGACCCCACAACTCGGTGGCGTGGGCGGGGACCTGCTCAAGAAGCTGCTGCCGATTCTGGCCCCGATCGTCATGTCCTACCTGGCCAACAAGGTCCTCGGGGGACGCGGACAGTCCTCCGGGGCGGGCAGCGCAAGCGGCGCGGGCGGGTCCGGCCAGGCCGGCGGGTCCGGCGGCATTGACCTCGGCGGAATTCTGGGCGGGATCCTTGGCGGTGCTGCCGGCGGCGCGGGTGCCGGCGGTGGC
>NZ_MQTS01000131.1 GCF_020532825.1 Arthrobacter sp. SO3 | reverse complement strand
GGGTGGAACGGGGGCTTGCGGCGAACACCCTTTCCGCCTACCGGCGGGACCTGGCCCGCTACGCCAGGCACCTGGCCCATATGGGCCGCCAACGCCCCGACGAGATCACCCGGCACGACGTCACCGGCTTCGTCCAGGCGCTCTCCGACGGGTCCGACGGCGGCTCGGCCCTGGGCATCCGGTCCGCGGCCCGGACAGTGGTGGCGGTGCGCGGCCTGCACAAGTTCTGGGCACTTGAGGGTCTCACCCCCACCGACCCGGCCAGCGACGTCCACCCGCCCATGCCCGGCAAGCGGCTGCCCAAGGCCATCAGCGTCGACGAAGTCACCAGGATCCTGGAAGCTGTCCGAACCGACACCGCCACCGGGCTGCGCGACCGGGCCCTGCTGGAGTTCCTCTATTCCACCGGCGCCCGGATCAGCGAAGCGGTGGGTCTCGACGTCGATGACATCTCCCTGCACAGCGGCGAGGCCGGGGACGCCGGGCCGGCCATCGTCCGGCTGTTCGGCAAGGGTTCCAAAGAGCGGCTGGTCCCGCTCGGGTCCTTCGGTGCCCGTGCCCTCGACGCCTACCTCGTCCGGGGCCGCCCGCTGCTGTCCGCCAAGGGCAAGGGGACCCCGGCGCTGTTCCTTAACGCCCGCGGGGGGCGGATCAGCCGGCAGAGCGCCTGGACCATCCTGAAGACCGCCGCCGAGAAGGCCAACATCACCAAGGACGTCTCGCCGCACACCCTGCGGCACTCCTTCGCCACGCACCTGCTCGAGGGCGGGGCCGACGTCCGGGTGGTCCAGGAGCTGCTGGGTCATGCCTCGGTCACCACCACACAGGTCTACACCCTGGTCACGGCGGACACCCTGCGCGAGATCTACGCCGCCGCGCATCCCCGGGCCCTGGGCTAAGCCAACACCCGCCTGGCTTTCGTCCCGCCGGCCCCGGTGCGGGAGGATCAACGCCCGGGCAGCACTCTTTTGGAGCAGGATTCCCTCCGGTTGTCGGTCGTCCCAGGTTCACGCGGCAACCCAACCAGTTACTGTCGGAGGCCGCTTATATTCTTTGAGTGTGGCTAGCGGAGCAGCGTTGAGCGTGGAGAGCAGGGAGGCCCTGGCGGCTCTCGCGGCGTCCGCGGCTGCGCTTGCTGCTTTCATCGGCACGGGCCCGGCCCTCACGGAACTCGCCGGCACCGATGCGGACCACCCGGATGCGCCCGGCGCCGACGCCCTGCTGCGGGACAAGGACCCGCTGCGGGACGCAGTGGCCGTCCGGGAAACGGACCCGTTCCGGGGTGTGGATCCGTTGCGGGATCTGGCCGATGACTGCCTGGATGGTTTGGCGGGGGTGGCGCGGTTGGAGGCGAGTGCGGCGGCGTTGAAGGTGCGGCTGGGCGCGGACTACGTGCGGGCCGCCCGGGCCCTGACGCCCCCGTCGTTGCGGGACACC
>NZ_MQTS01000130.1 GCF_020532825.1 Arthrobacter sp. SO3 | reverse complement strand
AGGGGTGAAGCTAGCCGAGCGGGGCGGGCGGGGCCATCAGGGCCGCAAGCGCCATGCTCTGCAGCAGCGGCCGGGCCCGCTTGACCGCAATCCGTCGGCCGTGGCTGCGCACGGAGTGCGGGGTGGAGTTGATCAGGCCAAACGTGGCGTGCGCCCGCATCCGGAGTTCAGCGGCCTCGGTGTTGGGGTGCAGCCCGGCCAGGACCTCTACCCAGAGCTCCACGTAGTTTCTCTGCAGCGTGCGGACCTCGGCCTGGTCGTCGTCGGCGAGGTTGCTGAAGTCCTGGTCCTGCACCCGGATGACGTCCGGGTTGCTGAGGGCGAAGTCCACATGAAACTCGACCAGCCTGCGCAGCGCAGCGGCGGCGCCGTCGGAATCGGCAATCACCTGCCGCCCGCCGTCGAGCAGCTCCTGGCTGACGCTGAGCAGCAGTGCCCCCAGGACGGCCTGCTTGCCCGCGAAATGCCGGTAGACCGCCGGGCCGCTGACCCCCGCGGCGGCGCCGAGGTCCTCGAGGGAGACGCGGTTGAACCCGTCGACGGCGAACAGCGCGGCCGCCGCGGACAGCAGTGCCTGGCGCCGGTTCTCCTTGGCCTGGCTGCGCTGGGTTGCCGGAGGCGGGGTCGCGGGGGCCCGGGTCGCCGGAGGCGGGGTTGCGAGGACCTGGGTAGGAGTCTGGCTCGTCTCGCTGGACTCGGTCACCGGCACATCCCTCATTTCAAATAAACGGCTGCTTATGTGGCCCTGTGTTGGACATCACAGTTAATAGAGACTAACCTAAATCTCAGTTATGCGGTACTAACCGAAGTGGCTGGAACGGGCGCAGCACAGGCCCCCAGCATGTAGGCCAGGAACGGAAGCAGTCAATGGAGACAATCGCCAGCCGGGTGGACGCGACGAGCGCCAGCTATGCCGCGAACCGCGGGGCCCAGCTCGGGCTGGCGCGGGAGCTGAAGGAACGGCTCGCCACGGCGGCCCTGGGCGGGCCCGAGAAGTCACGGGAGCGCCATGTCGCCCGCGGCAAGCTCCTGCCCCGCGAACGCATCGACCAGCTGCTGGATGAGGGCAGCCCGTTCCTGGAGATCGCGCCGCTGGCGGCCAGCGGCATGTACGATGACGACTCGCCCGGCGCCGGTGTCATCGCCGGGATCGGCCTGGTCCACGGCCGCCAGGTCCTGGTCATCTCCAACGACGCCACCGTCAAGGGCGGCACCTACTACCCGATGACGGTCAAGAAGCACCTCCGGGCGCAGGAAATCGCGCTGGAGAACCGGCTGCCCTGCATCTACCTCGTGGACTCGGGCGGGGCGTTCCTGCCCAAGCAGGACGAGGTCTTCCCGGACAAGGAGCACTTCGGGCGGATCTTCTTCAACCAGGCCAAGATGTCCGCGGCCCGGATCCCGCAGATCGCCTCCGTGATGGGCTCCTGCACCGCCGGCGGGGCCTACGTCCCCGCGATGAGCGACGAGACCGTGATCGTGCGCAACCAGGGCACCATCTTCCTGGGCGGACCGCCGCTCGTGAAAGCCGCGATCGGCGAGATCGTCACGGCCGAGGAACTCGGCGGCGGCGACGTGCACTCGAAGATCTCCGGCGTCACCGACCACCTGGCCGAGAACGATGAGCATGCCCTCCAGATCGTCCGCGACATCGTCTCCACCCTGCCCCGACCGGCCGCCCCCGCCTGGGACATCGACACCGCCGTCGAACCCCTGGCGGACCCGGCGGAACTGTACGGCGCGGTCCCCACGGACGTGAACGCGCAGTACGACGTCCGGGAGGTCATCGCCCGGCTCGTGGACGGCAGCCGCTTCCACGAATTCAAGAAGAACTACGGCACCACCCTGGTCACCGGCTTCGCGAAACTCCACGGCCACCCGGTCGGGATCGTGGCCAACAACGGGGTGCTCTTCAGCGAATCCTCACTCAAGGGGGCCCACTTCATCGAACTCTGCGACCAGCGCGGCATCGCGCTGATCTTCCTGCAGAACCTCTCCGGCTTTATGGTCGGCAAGGACTACGAGCAGGGCGGCATCGCCAAGAACGGCGCCAAGATGGTCACCGCCGTCGCCACCGCCCGCGTCCCCAAACTGACCGTCGTGATCGGCGGGTCCTTCGGCGCCGGAAACTATTCCATGTGCGGTCGGGCCTACTCGCCGCGGTTCCTGTGGATGTGGCCCGCCAGCCGCATCTCCGTGATGGGCGGCAACCAGGCCTCCAGCGTGCTCGCCACGGTCAAGCGCGACCAGTATGAGGCCCGCGGCGAGGAGTGGTCCGCCGCGGACGAGGAAGCGTTCAAGGCCCCGATCAAGGCACAGTACGAGGACCAGGGCAGCCCCTACTACTCCACCGCCCGCCTCTGGGATGACGGCGTGATCGACCCCGCGGACACCCGCACCGTCCTGGGACTGGCGCTCGACGTCGTCTCCCGCACCCCGCTGCCGGAGACCTCCTTCGGCCTTTTCCGGATGTGAGCCAGCAGTGACTACTTCTTCGCCGACTACAGATTCCACACCCCAGCAGCAGCCGCAGGGCACCAGGCCCCTCTTCGGCACCGTGCTCGTTGCCAACCGCGGCGAGATCGCCTGCCGCGTGATCCGCACCCTGCGTGCCCTCGGTATCCGCTCGGTCGCCGTCTACTCCGACGCCGACGCCGGGGCCCGGCACGTGCGCGAGGCCGACCTCGCCGTGCGGATCGGCCCGGCCGCGGCGGCCGAGAGCTACCTCAAAGTCGAGGCGATCATCCAGGCCTGCCGCGACACCGGCGCCGAGGCCGTGCACCCGGGCTACGGCTTCCTGAGCGAGAACGTCGACTTCGCCCGGGCCCTGGAAAAGACCGGGATCACGTTCATCGGCCCCGGCGTCGAATCCCTTAACGTCATGGGCGACAAGATCCGCTCCAAGAACCACGTCACCGGCTACGGCGTGCCGGTCGTTCCGGGCATCGCCGAACCGGGCATGACGGACGCGCAGCTGATCGAGGCCGCGGCAGGCGTCGGCTTCCCGCTGCTGATCAAGCCCTCCGCCGGCGGCGGCGGCAAAGGGATGCACGTCGTCGAACGCCCCGAGGACCTCGAGGCCACCCTGGCCACCGCCCGCCGGGTCGCGGCCAGTGCCTTCGGCGACGACACCCTCTTCCTGGAGCGCCTCGTCCTGACGCCGCGGCACATCGAGGTCCAGGTGCTGGCGGACAACCACGGCAACGTCATCCACCTCGGCGAACGCGAATGCTCGCTGCAGCGCCGCCACCAGAAGGTCATCGAGGAAGCACCTTCGCCGCTGCTGGAGGCATTGAACGACGGCGGCGCCACCCGCGCCCGCATCGGCGAGGCCGCCTGCAACGCCGCCCGCAGCGTCAACTACAGCGGCGCCGGCACCGTGGAGTTCCTCGTCTCCGACAACGCCCCGGACGAGTTCTTCTTTATGGAGATGAACACCCGCCTGCAGGTCGAGCACCCGGTCACCGAGATGATCACCGGCGTCGACCTCGTCGAATGGCAGGTGCGGATCGCCGCCGGCGAGGAACTCACCGTCCGCCAGGACGACGTCGTGCTCACCGGGCACTCGGTGGAAGCGCGGGTCTACGCCGAAATCCCGGAGAAGAACTTCCTGCCCTCCATTGGACAGGTCGTGCTGCTGGACGAGCTGCCCGCTGA
The DNA here is from genome assembly GCF_020532825.1 of Arthrobacter sp. SO3. Classification (GTDB taxonomy): domain Bacteria; phylum Actinomycetota; class Actinomycetes; order Actinomycetales; family Micrococcaceae; genus Arthrobacter. Next base: position 3,103 of record NZ_MQTS01000130.1, on the reverse strand, counting down.
CTCCGCCGGCCGCGTCAGGGTGGACTCGGCCCTCGTGGAGGGCCTGCAGATCTCCTCCAGCTATGACCCGATGATCTCCAAGGTCATCGCGTGGGGGGAGGACCGCACCGCGGCCCTGGATACCCTCGATCAGGCCCTGGCCGGGTACACCGCGCTGGGCATCGACACGAACGTCGAATACCTGCGCCTGCTGATCAACGACGCCGACGTCCGTGCCGGCCGGCTCGATACGGGCCTGATCGAACGGAAGATGCCGGACTTCAGCTTCCGGCATGCCGGCGACTTCGAGGTGGTGGCCGCTGCCGTTTACGTCGCCGCCATGCACGACCATGATGCGCAGGACGCCGGGACAGGCCCGTGGGACCTCCGCGACGGGTGGAGGCTCGGTGTGCCTGCCCCGCGCCGGATCAGCGTGGGCACCCCCGACGGCGGTATCGCGGCGGTGGAGGTCTCCGGCTCTATCGGGCAGGGCACGGCGACGGTGAGCATCGACGGTGGGCCTCTGCGCACGGCATCACTTCGTTTCCCGAAACGCGACCACGCAGAGTTGATCCTCGGCGGGGTAGCCCGGGTGTACTCGCTCGCGCCGGTTCACCGGGGGCCCGTCCGCCCGGGGCCCGGCAACCCGTTGCCAACGGAAGTATTCCTTGGCAACGAGGGATGGTCCTGCCGGCTAGAGGTACTCACCCGGGAGACCCGGCTGGCCCGGGTGCTGGCCGCCATCGAGCGCGAGGAAGGCGCCGCGGATCCGGCCGTGCGCTCGCCCATGCCCGGCACCGTGGTGTCAGTTTCCGTCAGCAACGGGGACACGGTGACGGCCGGGCAGGTGCTGCTCTCCGTGGAGGCCATGAAGATGGAACACCAGCTCGTGGCGCCGCTGGACGGGACCGTGCATATCAGCATCACGTCCGGGGACCTGGTCAAGGCCGAACAGGTCGTCGCGACCATCCACCCGCCCGCGCCCTCGAAAGCCGAGGACACCATCGAAGAAGCCGTCATCGCCATGGGCGCGGCGGAATAGCCACCCCAGTTTCAGTACGACAGACCATAACCAGCTCTTAGACACAGCAGTACCGACAAAGGAGTCCCCATGCCAGATTTTGAACTCAGCGAGGATTACCAGGACCTCAGCGACACCGTCCGCGAATTCGCCGACCAGGTGGTGGCCCCGGTCTCCGCCAAACACGACGAGGAACACAGCTTCCCCTACGAGATCGTCTCGCAGATGGCGGACATGGGCCTCTTCGGCCTGCCCTTCCCGGAGGAATTCGGCGGCATGGGCGGCGACTACTTCGCCCTCGCCCTGGCGCTGGAACAGCTCGGCCGCGTGGACCAGTCCGTCGCGATCACCCTGGAAGCCGGCGTGTCCCTCGGCGCCATGCCGATCCACCGGTTCGGCACCGCCGCCCAGAAGGAGGAATGGCTGCCGCTGCTGGCCTCCGGCAAGGCCCTCGCCGGCTTCGGCCTGACCGAGCCGGAAGCCGGCTCCGACGCCGGGGGCACCAAGACCACCGCGAAGCGCGGCGGCGGGGAGTGGGTCATCAACGGCAACAAGGAATTCATCACCAATTCCGGCACCGACATCACCCGCCTGGTCACCGTCACCGCGGTGACCGGCCAGCAGGAACGCCCGGACGGCAGCATCAAGAAGGAAATCTCCACCATCCTGGTGCCCACCGACACCCCCGGCTTCAAAGCCGAAAAGGCCTACAACAAGGTCGGCTGGAACGCCTCGGACACCCACCCGCTGACGCTCAACAACGTCCACGTTCCCGAGGAAAACCTGCTCGGCACCGAGGGGCGCGGCTATGCCAACTTCCTCTCCATCCTCGATGAGGGCCGGATCGCGATCGCGGCACTGGCCGTCGGCGCCGCCCAGGGCTGCGTGGACCAGTCGGTGAAATACGCCAAGGAACGCAGCGCCTTCGGGCAGAATATCGGCAAGTACCAGGCCATCGCGTTCAAGATCGCCCGGATGGAAGCACGCGCCCACACCGCCCGCCTGGCCTACTACGACGCGGCCGCCAGGATGCTCGCCGGCAAGCCGTTCAAGACGCAGGCGGCCATCGCTAAGATGGTCGCAGGCGAGGCAGCCATGGACAACGCGCGGGACGCCACCCAGGTGTTCGGCGGCTATGGCTTCATCAATGAATTCACCGTGGCACGCCACTACCGCGACTCCAAGATCCTTGAAGTCGGCGAGGGCACCACAGAGGTGCAGCTGATGCTGATCGCCCGCGAACTGGGGCTCTGACCGGCCCGCTGGCCGCAACCGCCGAGAGAAGGATCAACGATGATTAACAAAGTTGTTGCCAGCGCCGCCGAAGCCGTCGCGGACATCCGCGACGGCGCCTCCCTCGCCGTCGGCGGGTTCGGGCTCTGCGGCATTCCGGTGGCCCTGATCGATGCCCTGCACCAGGGCGGCGCCACAAACCTGGACACCGTGAGCAACAACTGCGGAGTCGACGACTGGGGGCTCGGGATCCTGCTCCGGGACGGCCGGATCCGCCGCACCATCAGCTCCTACGTGGGGGAGAACAAGGAATTCGCGCGGCAGTACCTTGCCGGTGAGCTCGAGGTGGTCCTCACCCCGCAAGGCACGCTGGCCGAGAAGCTGCGCGCCGGCGGGGCCGGCATCCCCGCCTTCTACACGCCGGCCGGCGTCGGTACCCAGGTGTCCGACGGCGGCCTGCCGCAGAAGTACGACGCCGGCGGCAACGTCGCGATCGCTTCCGCGGCGAAGGAGGTGCGCAGCTTCAACGGCGCCGACTACGTCCTTGAGGAGTCGCTGACCCCCGACTTCGGACTGGTGCACGCCTGGAAGGGCGACCGCCACGGCAACCTCGTCTTCCACGCCACCGCGATGAACTTCAACCCGCTCTGCGCCATGGCCGGGAAGATCACCATCGCCGAGGTCGAGGAACTCGTGGAGCCAGGGGAGCTGGACCCCGAACACGTCCACATTCCCGGCATCTTCGTCCAGCGTGTGGTGCTGGCGCCCGGCGTCGAGAAACGGATCGAGAAGCGGACCGTGGCACTGGCGGCCGCGTCCGCCGCCGGCACTGCAGCCCCCACCACAGCAGCCCCCACCACTGCAGCCCCC
>NZ_MQTS01000013.1 GCF_020532825.1 Arthrobacter sp. SO3 | reverse complement strand
GGGCAAGGGGACGGTGTTCCGCCGGTTCGGCAGCCGGGCGGGGCTCATGATGGCGCTGCTCAGCGACGCCGAGGCCCGGTTCCAGGGGCGTTTCATGTTCGGCCCGCCGCCGCTCGGCCCGGGCGCTCCGCCACTGGAGCGGCTCATCGCCTTCGGCGAGGAGCGCATCGCCTGGATGATGGAATTCGGCGAGCTGGCCCGGGCCGCGGACGTATCCGCGTACAACCGCTTCGACGTACCGGCGGCTGTGCTCTGGCACCGGCATCTGGAGATGCTGCTGCGGGAAGCGGGCGTGACCGCGGACCCCTGGTTGATGGCCACCTCGCTCAGTGCCGTCCTGGAGCCCGAGCGGATCCTGCATGCCGTCCGGGTGCACCAGATTGCCCCCGGTCGCCTCGCCGCGTCGTGGCGTGAGCTTGTCTCGCGCCTGGTGCGCGGGGCCTAGTTCGATCCGGATCCCGCACGCGGCACGTCAAATCAATTCCCCGGAGTTATTCATAACGATCTGATACCCGACTCGCGGAAACCCGGTATGGGTGGCGCTCGGCTGCCGTACGGATGTGATAGTTTCCTCTGGAATGTGACCCGCAACATAGTCCACCAGGACTTGCCGAAAGGCCTGCGGGCGGCCAGACACCCGCTGGCCAAGATCCCGGATCGGCGGCGGTAATCCCCTGCCGGATGGGGACTACGGAAGGATCAAGCTGTGAATTTTGTCATGAATCCTGCGTGCGGCGAGGCTGTATCAGCCGGTCCGGCGGCGGCAGGCTCCGCACAGGCAACGGCGATCCAGAACTAGCTGTCATGATCCGATACCTCGCCAAACGTGCCCTCACATATGTCTTCATGATCTTCCTGACCACGACGGCTGGGTACTTTTTGGCGGTCAATACCCTGCAGCCCGCGCTGCTGGAGCAGGAACGCATTCCGCGGCCCACCCCCGAACAGGTGGCGAACTCCTTCCGCCTCAAGGGGCTCGATCCGGACCTGAGCCCGTGGGAGCGCTACGTGGAGTGGCTCACGGCGATCGTCACCCGCTGGGACTGGGGACGCAGTCCCAACGGTGCGTTCATTAACGCCGAATTCGGTGACCGGGTCTGGATCTCGACCCGGCTGTTCCTGGCCTCCATCGTCCTGACCCTGATCATCGGCGTCGCCCTGGGTGTGTATACGGCGGCGCGGCAGTACAGGGCCTCCGACCGCGTCATCACCTCCTACAGCTACCTCGTTTACATCGTCCCCGCGCCGATCGCCTACTTCCTGGTGCAGCTTGGCGCCATCAACATCAACGAGACGGTGGGCGAACGCATTTTCTTTGTCACCGGGATCTCCACCCCGGGGCTGGACGGCGGCGGCTGGGCGCAATTCGTCGACATGCTGGCCCACTACGCCGTGCCAACCTTCGCGATCACGATTGTGGGCTGGGGCACCTACCAGATCGCCCAGCGCCAATACCTCCTGGACAATGTCAACGCCGACTTCGTCCGGACGGCGCGGGCCAAGGGACTGACCCGCAACCAGGCCATCAGCCGGCACGCCCTCCGGGTGTCCTTCATCCCGGTGGCGCAAAGCATCGCCTTCACCATCCCGGCCATCTTCGCCGGCGGCTTCTTCGCCGAGAAGATCTTCGCCTGGCACGGCGTCGGCTCCTGGAGCATTGACGCGATTGCCCTGCAGGACGTCAACGCCGCGACGGCGACCCTCGCCTACGGCTCCGTGATCTTCGCTATCGGCGCGATCCTGGCGGACTTCGCCACCACGCTCGTCGACCCGAGAGTGCGGGTGCAGTAACCATGACAAACCTCAGTACCATCGACCCGGCCGCCGTCGCCGGCGAGGCAAAAATCGAGAACAGCGACGTCGTCATCACGAAGTCCTCGATCATCCTCCGCCGCTTCCTGCGCAACAAGACGGCCGTCGTCGGCCTGGTCATCTTCCTCGCCCTGACCCTCTTCTCTTTCGTGGGCGGCCTCTTCACCAGCTGGGACAAGGAGACGATCGACCCGTTCAACATCGGCATGCCCCCGTCGGCCGAGCACCTGCTGGGAACCTCCCAGGCCGGGATCGACCTCTACGCCCTGACCGTGGAGGGCACCCGGATCTCGATCCTGATTGGCCTCGTCGTCGGCCTCGTCTCGGTCCTGATCGCCGCCGTGTATGGCTGCACCATGGCCTACTTCGGCGGGAAGGTGGACAAGGTCATGCTGTTCATCCTCGAAGCCCTGATCATGATGCCGGCCCTGCTGGTCGTCGCCGTGGCCACAAGCGGCGGCGGCAACGGCCTGCAGAAGTCCCTGCCCAGCTGGCTCCTGCTGATCATCGTCCTGCTGGTTTTCAGCTGGATGGGGACGGCCCGCCTCATCCGCTCGCTCTCGATGTCGCTCATGACGCGGGACTTCGTCAAGGCGGCCCAGTACATGGGGATCCCGCCGCGGCGCATTGTCTGGCGTCACCTCGTCCCGAACATCGGCTCACTGCTGGTGCTGGACATCACCCGCGGCATCACCGGAGCGATCCTGGCCGAGGTGGCGTTCTCCTTCATCGGCATCGGCATCAAGGTTCCGGACGTCAGCCTGGGTGTGCTGATCGGCCAGGCAACGTCCCAGGTCTCCACTTTCCCGTGGATGTTCTGGGTCCCGCTGACCGTCATGTTCCTGTTGACCGGTTCGCTCGCCATGATGAACGACGGCCTCCGTGACGCGTTCGACCCCAGCTCCAGCTCCGTCGGCCGCGCCAGGAGGAGCGACCCCGGGAAGCGCAAGTCTGGCAAGACACCGACGACCGCAGGGAAGAAGACCACATGAGCCACGAAATGACCGCCGGCACCGAGTCCGCCGACCTGTCCGCCGAGCTCTCCGCCATCGAGCGCCTGCACGTCGCCGGGCTGCACGCCGCAGGTGATGCCCCGGCGGACGCCGTGCTCTCCGTCCGGGACCTGAACGTCCGCTTCAACACCGAGAACGGGGTGGTGCACGCGGTCCGCGGCATTGATTTTGACCTCCGTGCCGGCAAGACGCTGGGCATCGTAGGCGAATCCGGCTCCGGAAAGTCCGTTACCTCCATGGCCATCATGGGACTGCTGCCTCCGACGGCGGAGATCACCGGTTCGGTCCGGCTCCAGGGCAAGGAACTGCTGGGGCTCAGCGACAAGGCGATGTGCCAGTACCGCGGGAACGACATCGCCATGGTCTTCCAGGATCCGCTGTCCTCCCTGACCCCGGTCTACACGGTCGGGAACCAGATCATCGAGGCGCTCACGGTCCACAACCCCACCATGAGCAAGCAGGCCAAGGAGGCGCGCGCCGTCGAGCTTCTGGGCATGGTGGGCATCCCCAGCCCGAAGGACCGGATCAAGGCATTCCCGCATGAGTTCTCCGGCGGCATGCGGCAGCGCGTGATGATCGCCATCGCCATCGCCAACAATCCGCGCGTTCTGATCGCCGACGAGCCGACGACGGCGCTGGACGTCACCATCCAGGCGCAGGTCCTTGAGGTGTTGCACACCGCGCAGGAGGAAACCGGCGCCGCCGTCGTGATGATCACCCACGACCTCGGCGTCGTCGCCGGCATGGCGGACGACATCATGGTGATGTACGCCGGCAAGCCGGTGGAAACCGGCAGCGTCGACGACATCTATTACAACCCGCGGATGCCGTACACGATGGGCCTGCTCGGCGCGGTGCCGCGCGTTGACGCGGCCGAAAAGTCCTCGCTGGTGCCGATTGAGGGCATCCCGCCCAACCTGATCCATCCCCCCACCGGCTGTTCGTTCGCGCCGCGCTGCCCGCTGGCCAGCGAGGCCTGCCTGGACGGCGAGCCGGAGCTGCGGCCGGTCTCCGGTGCCAGCCTGAACGGCGGACTGCCGCACCAGGCCGCCTGCCTCAAGACCGAGTCCCTCGGACCCGACGTGGACGTCCGCGAGGTCTTCCGGGCGCCGGCCGTTCCGGTGTCACACTTTGACGCGATCCCGCGTGCGCAACGCAGGACCGTGCTGGAACTCCGGGACGTCCGGAAGCACTTCCCGCTGATGAAGGGTGCCCTGATCAAACGCCGGATCGGCACCGTCAAGGCGGTGGACGGGCTGAGCTTCGACATCCGCGAGGGCGAGTGTTTCTCGATCGTCGGCGAGTCCGGCTGCGGCAAGACCACCACCCTGCTGGAAATCATGGAGTTCCACAAGGACCAGGACGGTGAGGTGGTCATCGGCGGGCTGAGCAACAAGGAAGCTTCCGACGCAAAGACCAAGAGCGCCATGCGCAAGGAACTCCAGATGGTGTTTCAGGACCCCACCGGCGCCCTCGACCCGCGCTTCACCGTCTTTGAAGTGCTGTCCGAGCCGCTCGAGAACGCGGGCATGGCCAAGCCCCAGATCCGGAAACGGATCATGGAGCTGATGGATCTCGTGGGCCTCCAGCCGGACCACGTCAACCGCTTTCCCAACCAGTTCTCCGGCGGCCAGCGCCAGCGCATCGGCATTGCCCGCGCCCTCGCCGTAAACCCCAAACTGGTGGTCCTGGACGAGCCGGTGTCCGCGCTGGACGTATCAGTCCAGGCCGGCGTCATCAACCTGCTGGACCAGCTCCGTGCGGAACTCGGCCTGAGTTACCTGATGGTGGCCCACGACCTGTCCGTGGTGCGGCACATCTCCAACCGCGTGGCCGTGATGTACCTGGGCAAGATTGTGGAGATCGGGGACGTGGACAGCGTCTTCGACAATCCGCGCCACCCCTATACCCGGGCCCTGCTCTCCGCGATTCCGGTCCCGGACCCTGTCCTGGAACGCACCCGCGAACGCATCATCCTCCAGGGGGATCTGCCCTCACCGCTGGAGGCCCCCAAGGGCTGCAACTTCGCCACCCGCTGCCCGGTGTTCGCGGCACTGCCGCCGGCGAAGCAGGAGAAGTGCCTGAGCCTGGAGCCCGGACTGGCAACAGTCGCGGAAACCACCGGCGCCGGACAAACCCCCGGGCATCCGGCCGCTGCCGGCCTTCCAGCCGCCAATGCGGCCCCCATAGACCAGCAATTCGCCTGTTTCTACCCGGACGGCGAACTGGACGCGGACATGCTCGTTGTCCACGAAACAAACTGACCCACCAGTCACACGCATCACACCTTGCACGAAAAATGAAGGGGAACACATGAAGAATCTGACCAAGATCGGCGGCGTTACCGCCGTCGTTGCAGCGCTTGCGCTGACCGCTTGCGGCGGCGGGGGCGCCGCACAAGGTCCGGCGGCCGCGAAAGGCCAGGACGCGGGAAGTGACCTGGCCAAGCTGGTCAGCATCAACGCGAAGGACGCCAAGGACCTGCAGCCGGGCGGCACCGTCACCCTGCCGCTGGGCAACATCGGCCCGGACTTCAACGGTTTCTCCAACAACGGCAACAGCGCGGACAACACCGCCCTGCACCGCCCGATCGACCAGGCCGGCACCTGGGGCTGCTGGAACTTCGACTTCGACGGCACCGCCACGCCGAACAAGGATTTCTGCGAAGACGTCAAGAGCGAGGTCAAGGACGGCAAGCAGACCATCACCATCAAGGTGAATGAGAAGGCCACCTACAACGACGGCACCCCGATCGACGTCAAGACCTTCGAAAACACCTGGAACATGCTCAAGGGTGAAAACAAGGACATCGACATCGTCAGTTCCGGCGCGTACGAGTTCGTCGAATCCGTCAAGGCCGGTTCCAGCGCCAAGGAAGTCATTGTCACCACCACCCAGCCGGTCTACCCGCTGGATGCCCTCTTCACCGGCCTGATCCACCCGGCCGTGAACACCCCGGCGCTCTTCAACGAAGGCTTCACCGGCGACATGCACCCGGAATGGATGGCCGGGCCGTTCAAGCTGGACCAGTACGACAGCGCCGCCAAGACCGTCACTCTCGCCCAGAACGACAAGTGGTGGGGCACCAAGCCGGTCCTGGACAAGGTGGTTTTCCGCCAGCTGGAGAGCAGTGCCGCCATCGCAGCCTTCAAGAACGGTGAAATCGATGGTGTTTCCGCAAACACCATCACCCCGTACAAGCAGCTCGACGGCTCCAAGAACTCCGAGATCCGCCGCGGCCAGCGCCTCTTCGCCGGCGGGCTGAACCTCAACGCACAGAAGGCGCCGATGAACGACGTCGCAGTCCGCAAGGCGATCTTCACCGCCGTCGACCGCGAGGCCCTGCGCAAGGTGCGCTTCAACGGACTGAACTGGGATGAAACCAGCTCCGGATCGATGATGCTGCTGCCGTTCTCCAAGTACTACCAGGACAACTACCCGGTCAAGGAAACCGGCGCCGAGGCCGCCAAGAAGGTCCTGACCGACGCCGGCTACACGGCCAACGCCGCAGGCATCATGGAAAAGGACGGCGCCCCCGCCGCCTTCAAGATCAGCAACTTCGGCGACGATCCCACCACCCTGGCGTTCGCGCAGACACTGCAGAACCAGCTGAAGGCCGGCGGCATGGATGTTGGCATCGACCAGCGCGCATCCGCCGACTTCGGCAAGGTCCTGGGCAGCCGCGACTTCTTCATGAGCGTCTCCGGCTACACCGTGGGCGCCGACGCGACCGACGCGGTCAAGCAGTTCTACGATTCCAAAACGAACGAGAACGAACTGGGCGACGCCGAACTGGACGCCGAGATCAAGAAGCTCTCCACCATCGCCGACAACACCGAGCGCAACAAGGCGGCCATGGAAGTTGAAAAGAAGCACATGGAGAAGTACTTCTCCATGGGTGTGGTGATGAACGGCCCGCAGATCTCCTTTGTGCGCACCGGCCTGGCCAACTACGGCCCGTCCCTGTTCAAGAGCCTGTCCCAGGTTCCGGACTGGACCACCCTCGGCTGGGAAAAGAAGTAGTCCCCGGCTAAGAGCCAGCTGATACAGCAAGGCCGGCACCCCCGCATCGCGGGGGCGCCGGCCTTCGCCGTTTAAGCCGGGCAGGGAGGCGCCGGGCGGGGGTAGCGTGGGAGCCATGACAACCGACTCCACCCGGCCCATCCGTACGGCCGTTGCAGGCTTCGGCCTTTCGGGCAGCGTCTTCCATGCCCCGCTGCTCGCGGCAGACCCCGCATTTTCCCTCGCGCTCATCTCCACCTCCGACGCCGGCCGGCAGGCCGCCGCATCCGCCCGGTACCCCGGCACCCGGATCGTGGACACCCCGGCAGGCATCCTTGGCCTCGCCGGCGAACTGGACCTGCTGGTCCTTGGCACCCCGCCGGCCACGCATTACCCGCTCGCGAAAGCGGCGCTGGAAGCCGGGCTCGACGTCGTCGTCGACAAACCCTTCACCGTGCGCAGCGCCGAAGGCGAGGAACTCATCCGGCTCGCCGCGCGGCTGGGCCGCGTGCTCACCGTCTTCCAGAACCGGCGCTGGGACGGCGACTACCTGACCGTCCGCGGCCTGCTGGACAGCGGCGTTCTGGGCACGGTCACGCGGTTCGAATCCCGCTTCGAACGCTGGTCCCCGGCCGTCGCCAAGGCCTGGAAGGCCGCCGCGACGGCGGACGACGGCGGCGGGGTGCTGTTCGACCTCGGCACCCACCTGCTGGACCAGGCAGTGCAGCTGTTTGGCCCCGCCACGGTCACCCACGCGGAGCTGGATGCCCGGCGGCCAGGGGAGAAGACCGACGACGACGTGTTCCTCGCCCTGCGGCACGAATCCGGCGTCACGAGCCATCTGTGGATGAACATGCTCTGCGCCCAGCAGGGGCCGCGTTTCCGGCTGCTGGGCAGCGGGGGCGGCTTCACCAAGCATGGCGTTGACCCGCAGGAGCCGTTCATCGTGGCGGGCGGCAGCCCGCTGGACCCGGACTACGGCGTCGAGGACCGGAACTGGGCCGGGCTCCTCGGCCGGGACGGACACCTCGACCGGCTGCCCACCGAGCGCGGCGCCTACCCGGAGTTCTACCGAATCCTGGCGGACAAGATCCGCGGCGGCGGGGCGGCCTCGGCCTTGCCTGTCCCGGTGGATCCGTCAGGGCCCGTGGAGGTACTGCGGCTCATCGAGCAGGCCCGGGCGCTGACTTAAACAGCAATCGACTGCTCCGAAACCGCCCTTTCGGGGTCCAAAAGGGCGGTAACGGAGCAGCCGATTGCGGCGCCGGCTATGCCGGGACCGGCTGGTTACGCGGAGACGAGCTCGTGCCAGTCGGCGACGAGGGGCAGGTTGTGCGCCTCCGAGACCGAGCGGTGGGCCACCTTGCCACCGGCGATGTTGAGGCCGGCGGCGAGGGCGGCGTCGCGTTCGAAGGCGGCCTTGACGCCCAGGTTGGCCAGCGAGACGGCGTAGCGCAAAGTGACGTTCGTCAGCGCGTAAGTGGAGGTGTTCGGAACGGCGCCGGGCATGTTGGCAACGCAGTAGAAGATCGTGTTGTGGACCTTGTACGTCGGTTCCTGGTGCGTGGTGGGGTGTGTGTCCTCGAAGCAGCCGCCCTGGTCCACGGCGATGTCCACCAGCACGGAGCCGGGCTTCATCCGGGAGACAAGCTCGTTGGTGACCAGTTTCGGGGCCTTGGCGCCCGGGATCAGCACGGAGCCGATCACGAGGTCCGCGTCGACAACGGACTTCTCGATCTCGTAGGCGTTGGAGGCAACGGTCTTCAGGCGGCCCTGGTACTGGGCATCCAGTTCGCGCAGGCGGTTGATGTTGATGTCCAGGATGGTGACGTCGGCGCCGAGGCCCAGGGCCATGGCGGCCGCGTTGGTGCCGGCGACGCCGGCGCCAAGGACAACGACCTTGGCCGGGCGGACACCGGGCACGCCGCCGAGCAGCACACCCTTGCCGCCGGCCGGAGCCATCAGCGATGTGGCGCCGACCTGGACGGACAGGCGGCCGGCAACCTCTGACATCGGGGCGAGCAGCGGCAGGGTGCGGCCTTCCTGCACGGTCTCGTAGGCGATGGCGGTGACGCCGGTGTTGATGAGCTCCTGCGTCAGCTCCGGTTCCGCGGCGAGGTGCAGGTAGGTGAAGAGGATCAGGCCCTTGCGGAAGCGGTGGTACTCGGCCTTCACCGGCTCCTTGACCTTCATGACCATGTCCGCGCGGCCCCAGACGTCATCGGCATCGGCGACGATCTCGGCGCCGGCGATGGCGTATTCCTCGTCGGTGATGCCCGAGCCCAGGCCTGCGCCGCGCTCCACCAGGACCGAGTGGCCGTGGGTGCGGAACTCGTGCACGCCGGCAGCAGTGATGGCGACGCGGAATTCATTGTTCTTGATCTCTTTGGGGACACCGATGATCATTTGTGGGCTCCAGTGCTGGCGGCCTTGTAGGCCTGGGTGTTTGCGGGGAAGTCGTACTTCCAGAATAAATCCGGCTGTGAGGCAAGCGACAGGCTCCGCCGCGCGGCAGCAGTGGCTTTCCCCGGAAATCCGCGCTTTTCCAAATAGCAGGCTGGACATTTGTCGAATGGGCAAGCGTCAGGTGTCGCCTGCTGTCCGTTGGGGTGGTGCCCGCCGCGGCATTCGAGTTGGCGGTGGCATCGGCAGTAGTCTGGCAGCATGCAGCAGCAGGATGTCGAACAACTCGTGGAACACGTCGCACTGAAACTGGGCCGCGGCCTGTCGCTCGAGGATCTCGACGGCCTGCTGCTCGCCTACAGCTCCAACCAGTCGCACGCGGACCGGGTCCGGGTGAACTTCCTGCTCAGCAAGCGCGTCCCGGTGGACGTCAGCGCCTGGCAGCTCTCGCACGGGATCGCGACGGCGGTCCGCCCCGTGGTCGTGCCCGCCAACCAGGAGCTCGGGATGCTGGGCCGGGTCTGCGTTCCCCTCCTGGTGCGGGGCTTCCGGGTGGGGTACCTCTGGGTCCAGCTCGACGCCGCGGAACCGAACGCGACGTCGGTGCTCGCGCAGCTGCCCGGGGTGGCCGGCGAGCTGGAGCAGCTCTCAGCCCTGCTGCTGGACTCCAATACGGCCGAATCCGAGTTCCGCCGCCGCCGTGAACAGGAATTCCTGGCGGCCTGCCGGGGTGAGTCAAACGCCATCGCCGCGGTGGCGGGCTGGAAGGAAGTGCAGGGGCGCGGACCCTGGCAGCTCGTGACGGTCCTCGACGCCGACGGCTGGGCGGAAGGTGCGGATCCGATCGCCTCCACGCTGATCCACCGCTCCGCGGCGCTGCAGGCAACCATCGGGGTCGACGCCGCCCTGTTCAGCGCCGGCACGGAAACGCACGCCGCCGTCTTGTTCAGGGAATCGACGGGACGGGCCGACCACGCCCAGGTGCTGGTCCACTACCAGCTGGAGCTGGCCAAACGGGCCGGCCGGCAGGTCCACCGGATCATCCTGGGAACCTCCGAGGGCTTCGCGAAGCCGCGGGAACTGGTGGAGGCCTACCGGCAGTCCCGGCAGGCCGCGCAGGCAGCGGCGGTGGACCCGCAACTGGGTGAACTCGTGGACTGCCGCGCCACCGGGATCTACCAGCTGCTGGCCTCGGCCGGCGGCGGAGCGGGGGCATGGGCCGACGCGGGCTCGGTCTATTTCCGCATCCTGGAGGACCACGACCGGAACCACGAGCTGCTGCCGGTGCTGGAGCTTTTCTATGACAACGACGGCTCGGTCCAGGAAGTAGCGGACAAACTGCACCTGCACCGGAGCAGCATCTACAACCGCCTGGGCAGGATCCGCCAGCTGCTCGGCGTCGACCCGCTCAAGGGGATGGTGCGGCTGGAGCTCCACGCGGCACTCAAGGCGCGGCGCTGGGCCGGGCGCCCCAGGATCTAGGCCGGTCCAGTGGCTTCAGGTGCCGCGGCCCTCGCGTTTGGGCTGCTCGGCCTCCAGCGCTGCTTCCCGCGCCCCCCGCTGCGCTGCTTCCCTTCTGCGGAGCGATATCCGGCTGTCCACCCACAGGGAAACGGCCACAAACGCAACACAGCTGGACATAAAGGCAGCCGTATTGTTCAGCCCCATGGCGGTTCCGAGGATACCGGTGAGCACCATGGCGGCAATGCCGGCCACGATGTGCCACCCTCTGAACTTACCCACAATCCAAGCGTAACCCCGGGCTTCTCCGCGTTTCCGCGCAGGGCCGGGATCGTTGTTTGATCCTTATCACGCCGTCACGAAGCATCGGCGGCACCGTCATCCCCGTGCTCCTGGGCGCCGTCAGCGGTACTGTTCTTCTTCTGCTTTTCCAGCCAGGCCATGATGTCGGCGAGCCGGATCCGCCGGTGCGTGCCCCGGTACTCCACCGGGATTTCGCCGCGGTCCGTCATGTTCCGCAGATAGGTGTGCGAGATGCCGGCCAGCTCCGCGGCCCGGGACGTGGTCAGCATTTCCTCGACGCTGCTGACTGTTACCGCCTCGCCCCGGCCGAAGCGCGCCAGCAGGTCCACGACGGCGTCCCGGGCCTGGGACGGCAGCCGGTGGACGGTGCCGTCGACAAACACCGTGATGTCGTCGCTGCCGTTCAGGGCGAACCGGAGATTCTGGGCGTCCTCAGCCGGAAGGGCGGCCGTCACCCGGGGAGCAATCAGTGTCATGGAGTGCATCCTAGCGCCCCCGGTTCGGCCTCACACTGCCTCCGCCCTGTTGCGTCGCTACAACCCGAGCTCCTCGAGCACCGGCAGCTTCGCCCGGACCCAGGCGCGGGCTTCGGTGGCGCTCGGCGCGGAGAGTGCCAGCTTGGCCAGTTCCTGCGCCTCGGCCAGGGTGACGGTCTTCAGTACGGCGGCCACGGCGGCGAGGGACCGGGCCGTCATGGACAGCGTGGATACCCCGAGCCCGGTGAGGACGACGGCGAGGGCCGGGTCCGCGGCAGCCTCGCCGCAGACGCCAACGGGCTTGTTGTGGCCCTCCGCGACGGAACCTTCCACGGTCAGGCCGACCAGCCGGAGCACGGCGGGCTGCCAGGGCGTGTTGAGGGCTGCAAGCGGGCCGAGCTGGCGGTCGGCGGCCATGGCGTACTGGGTGAGGTCGTTGGTGCCCAGGCTCGCGAAGGCCACTTCCCGGAGGATGGCCTCGGCGGTGAGCGCCGCCGACGGGACCTCCACCATGACTCCGGGGGTCTTGATCCCGGCCTCGGCGCACAGTGTGGCGAAGCGGGCGGCCTCCTCCGCAGTGGAAATCATCGGCGCCATCACCCAGACGTCCGCCTCTGATTCCTGCTCGGCCCGGGCGATGGCCTGCAGCTGGCGTTCCAGCACGCCCGGTGTGGTGAAATCGGTGCGGTACCCGCGGACGCCGAGGGCGGGGTTGGGTTCCGTGGCGTCAGTGAGGAAGGGCAGCGGTTTGTCTGCACCGGCGTCGAGCGTCCGGAGGACCACTTTCTTGCCCGGGAAGGCGTCGAAGACGCCCTTGTATGCGGCGGCCTGTTCATCCACGGTGGGCTCAGTGTCCCGCTCCAGGAAGCAGAATTCGGTCCGGAACAGGCCCACGCCCTGTGCGTTGAGCTTCGCGGCGGCCACGGCGTCCTTCGCCCCGCCGACGTTGGCGAGCAGCGGCACCAGATGGCCGTCCGCCGTCGCGCCGGTGCCGTCAAAGTCCGCCAGCAGTGAGGCCGTGGCGGCCCAGTGTTCGGCGGCGGCCCGCTGGGAGTCATCGGGATCCGCGGTGATCAGGCCGGCTGCGCCGTCCACGTAAACCTCGGTGCCGTCCGGAAGCTGGTCGATGCCGGTGGCGGCAACGACGGCGGGCAGGCCCAGGGAGCGGGCGATGATCGCGGTGTGGGACTGCGGTCCGCCGCCGGCCGTGAGCAGCGCCAGAATCTTTTCCGGGTCCAGCGTGGCGGTGTCAGCTGGCGCCAGATCCTCCGCGATCAGGATGAACGGCGTGGGGGAGGACGGGATGCCAGGGGCCGGGACGCCGCGTAGCTCGGCCACGATCCGGGCCCGGACGTCCAGGACGTCGGTAGCGCGCTCCGCCATGTAGCCGCCCAGGTTGTGCAGCATTTCCGAGACCGAGGCGCCCGCTTCCCAGATCGCCCGCTGGCCCGAGGTGCCGCGGCCGATCAGTTTGGCAGCCGACTTCAGGAGCATCGTGTCCGTCGCCATGAGTGCGGTGGCCTCGAGGACCGCCTTCCCGTCGCCACTGACCGTCTGCGCCCGGGCCTTCAGCTCGTCGTGCACCGCCTTCGCGGCAGTCTTCAGCGCCGCCGTCGCTTCCTCAGCGGTGACGTCGGCCGGCAACTGCTCCCCGGCGGGCGGCTCGCTGACAGGTTTGGGCATCTGGCGGATGGTTCCGATGATGCGGCCGGGGCTGACGCCTACTCCTGGGAAGTTCTGCACTGAAGGTCCTCATTCTCTGCCGTGGGCCGGTAAGCCGCTGTGTCAGGTGCCGGAGCCGGCCGTCCGGTCCGGGCCGGAGATTCCGGCCCGGTCCATCCGGCGGGCCTGCCGACGGCTGCGTCAGCGGGCGGTTCCCGGCACCTGAAAAAATTGTATGTGATGCACTTCATATAGCGTTGCTATAGGTGCTAGGGTAGCGGTTATGAGTTTCGATGGCCAGCTTCCGCCAAAGACGCGGCTGCTGCGTGCGGCGGCGGAGTTGCTGGCCAGCTCCGCCGGGGGCGCGGTATCCACCCGCCAGATCACCCAGCTGGCCGGCGTCACCGCCCCGACCCTCTATCACCACTTCGGTGACAAGGAAGGGCTGTTCGACGCCGTCGTCGCGGCGGGCTTTGAGGAGTACGTGGCGGGCGAACGCGACTTCGCGCCGTCCGGACAACCGCTGGAAGATATCCGGCGGATGTGGGACAACCACGTGCAGTTTGGGCTCAAGCAGCCGGAACTGTACCTGGTCATGTTTGGCAATATCCGCCCGGAGAGCCGCCCGGCCGTCGTCGCCGACGCCGAGGGCCTAATGGAGGAAATGCTGAACAAGGCCGCCGTCGCCGGCCACCTCAACGTTCCCCCGCGGGAGGCGGCCAGGAGCATCCTGGCTGCCAACGTCGGGGTGACGCTCATGCTCATCACGGAGAAGGCGCCCGAGCGCAATCTCGAGCTGTCTGCCATGACCCGCGACGCCATGATCTTTGCGGTGTCCTCGGACCAGGCCAAGAACAGCGACCCTGAGGATTCCGGGAAATCGTCAGTGGTTGTGGCGGCGATCGCCTTGAACGCGGCACTGCAGGCATCGCACTCGGACCAGCTCTCCAGCTCGGAACTCAAGCTTTTCCTCGAATGGCTCCACCGGATCTCCATCAGCTCCACCAGCTAGCTTCGCGAAATTATCGGACCATCCTGCGGTGCAGCAGGAATGACGGTTAGGAAATCACATGGCAACAGAGACAGTTGCGAAACCCCGCACCAGCGTGCGGGTGGGCGTCCAGAAGTTCGGGACGTTCCTGTCCGGAATGATCATGCCCAACATCGGTGCGTTCATCGCCTGGGGCATTATTACGGCGCTCTTCATCCCGGCGGGCTTCTTGCCCAACGCGGATCTCGCGAAGCTCGTGGGACCGATGATCACCTTCCTGCTGCCGCTCCTGATCGGCTACACCGGCGGCCGGATGGTCTATGGCGTGCGCGGCGGCGTTGTGGGCGCGGTGGCGACCACGGGCGTCATCGTCGGCACGGACATTCCCATGTTCATTGGCGCCATGATGCTCGGCCCGCTCACGGCCTGGCTCATGAAGAAGCTGGACAAGATCTGGGAAGGCAAGGTAAAGCCCGGCTTCGAGATGCTGATCGACAACTTCTCGGCCGGCATCCTGGCCGCCGCCATGGCCGTCGTTGGCATGCTCGTGATCGGCCCGGTAGTCAAGGCATTCAGCGACGGCGCCAGCAAAGTTGTCGAATTCCTCGTCATCAACGGACTGCTTCCCTTCACGAGCATCTTCATCGAGCCCGCGAAGGTCCTGTTCCTGAATAACGCCATTAACCACGGCATCCTCACCCCGTTGGGAACACAGCAGGCGCTCGAGCAGGGCAAGTCCATCCTGTTCCTGCTCGAGGCCAACCCCGGTCCGGGCTTTGGAATCCTGCTCGCCTACTCGATCTTCGGCACGGGACTGGCCAAGGCGTCCGCGCCGGGCGCCGCCCTGATCCAGTTCGTCGGCGGCATCCATGAGATCTACTTCCCGTACGTGCTCATGAAGCCCATCATGATCCTCGCCGCCATCGGCGGCGGCATGACCGGCATCTTCACCCTCGTGGTCACCGGCGCCGGGCTCCGCTCGCCGGCAGCGCCAGGCAGCATCATCGCCGTCTACGCCGCCACCGCACGCGACAGCTACGTCGGCGTGACCCTCTCCGTGCTGTTCGCCACCACCGTGTCCTTCCTGATCGCCTCGGTGATCCTGAAAGCCAGCAAGACTCCGGTGGGCGGCACCGAGGAAGAAGCCCTCGGCGCCGCCACCGTCCGGATGGAGGAAATGAAGGGCAAGAAGAGCTCGGTATCCTCCATGCTCACGGGCTCAGGTCCTGCCGCCGGCGCTGCCGCCGGCGGCGTCGCGGTCCTCGCCGGCCCGGTCAGGAACATCGTCTTTGCGTGCGACGCCGGCATGGGTTCGAGCGCGATGGGCGCCTCGGTGCTGCGGAACAAGATCAAGGCTGCCGGCTTCCCGGACGTCAAGGTCACGAATTCCGCGATCGCGAACCTCAGCGACACCTACGACGTCGTCATCACGCACCAGGACCTGACGGAACGGGCCAAGCCGGTCACCGCCAGTGCCGTACACGTCTCGGTCGATAACTTCATGAACAGCCCGCGTTACGACGAGATCGTGGAGCTGGTCAGGTCAAGCAACACGGAGGCGGGAGCCGACGTTCCGGCTGCCGTTGCGGGCACTGCGGCTGGCGCCGCAAGGCCGGAAGCTCCCGAGGAAACCGGCCCCGCCGGAATCCTCGTGGCGGAAAGCGTCGTCCTGAACGGCTCGGCCACCAGCCGCGACGCCGCCATTGACGAGGCCGGACGGCTCCTGCTGGACCGCGGCGCCGTCGACGCCGGGTACCTGGACGCCATGCACGAACGCGAGGAATCCGTCTCCACCTACATGGGCAGCTTCCTGGCCATCCCGCACGGCACCAACGCCGCCAAGGACCACATCATGAAGTCCGCGGTCTCCGTGGTCCGCTACCCGAACGGCATCGACTGGAACGGGAAGGAAGTGAAGTTCGTGGTCGGCGTTGCGGGGATCAACAACGAACACCTGCACATCCTGTCCTCGATCGCGAAGGTCTTCACCAACAAGGCCCAGGTGGCGCAGCTTGAGGCCGCCACCACGGTTGAGGAAGTCCTGGCCCTGTTCGGAAAGGTCAACTCATAGTGAAGGCTGTACATTTCGGAGCCGGAAACATCGGGCGCGGATTCGTGGGGCTGCTGCTGCACGAGGCCGGGTATGAGGTGGTGTTCGCGGATGTCGCGGACGCCCTCATCACCCAGCTGGCCGCCGCGGACAGCTACCGGGTCCACGAGGTGGGGGAGCACCCCACCGTGCGCACGGTGGAGAACTTCCGGGCGCTGAACTCCAGCAGCCAGGAGGCGGAGGTCGTCACCGAGATCGCGACGGCGGACGTCGTCACCACCGCCGTCGGGCCGCACATCCTCAAATTCGTGGCCCCTGTGATCGCCAAGGGGATCGCCGCCCGGGCTGCCGGACTGGCTCCGCTGCAGGTGATGGCGTGTGAGAACGCCATCAACGCCACGGACATCCTGAAGTCTGAGGTGGCGGCCCAGTGGGATCCGGCCGCGGGATCCCTCGCTGACAAGGCGGTCTTCGCGAACACCGCGGTGGACCGGATTGTGCCCAACCAGGAGGGCGGGCAGGGGCTGGACGTCACGGTCGAGACGTTCTACGAGTGGGTCATTGACCGCGCCCCGTTCGGTGCGGCGGCACCGGTCATTCCGGGTGCCACGTTCGTGGACAACCTGGAGCCGTATATTGAGCGGAAACTGTTCACTGTGAACACCGGGCATGCCTCTGCAGCGTACTTCGGTTTTGAGGCCGGGCTCGGAAAGATTTCCGAGGCCATGGCCGATCAGGACGTTGCCGCCGATGTGCGCGCCGTCCTGGACGAAACGAAAGAGCTGCTGGTGGCCAAGCACGGCTTCAACCGTGAGGAGCAGGAAGCCTATGTCCAGAAGATCCTGGGCCGCTTCTCCAACCCGTTCCTGCCGGACACCGTGAACCGGGTGGGACGGGCGCCGTTGCGCAAGCTCAGCCGGCACGAACGCTTCATCGGTCCGGCTGCGGAACTGGCAGAACGCGGGATCGTCCCGGAGGCGCTGCTCGGCGCGATCGCCGCAGCCCTGCGCTTCAACGACCCGGCCGACGCCGAAGCCGTGGAGCTCGGGCAGATCCTGGCCTCCTCGACCGCGGAGGACGCCACCGCGAAGATCACAGGCCTGGCCCCGGACCACCCGCTGTTCCCGGCCGTCTCCGCCCTGGTCGAGGACGCCAAGGCCGCCGTCTGACCGCATTAATCGCCGAAGCCTAGCCGCCGACGCCGGAGCTCACCCGAGCTCCGGCGTCGGCGTGTTTAAGCCCCCGCCGAGGTGTCAGTTCGCGCCCATGCTTCTCGAAACCATGGGCGTCAACTGTCACCTCGGGAGGCAAAACGACAACTCTCCCCGTTGACCGTTAGGCCGCCTAACTGTTAGGCTACCTAACTATGTACGACAGTGAACCGGCCGAACCGCGCCTCGTCGCCCTCGCCGAGGACTTCCGCGAGGCCCTCCGCCACAGCATCTACCTTGTCCGCCGCCTCGACGCCGACGGCGAGCTCAGCGCCGCCCAGCTCAGCACCCTCAAAATGCTGATGGACGGCGCCGACGCTGCCTCCGGTGAAGGCAACGGTGCGAGAGTGGGCGAAATCGCCCGGAACCTGGGCGTCAAAGTGCCCACCGCCACTGAACAGATCATCAAACTCGAGCGTGCCGGCCTCGCCCGCCGGGAACCGGATCCCAGCGATTCCCGCGCTGTCCGGGTGACCCTCACCGGGGCGGGCCGGGCCGCCGTCGAATCCGCCAATGAGCGCCGCAACGCCGTTATGGCCGGCATCCTCTCGTCCCTTTCGGACGGGGACCGCGCCACCCTCGCGGCCGCCCTGCCGGTCATCGGCAAGATCAACGCGACGCTTCAGGCCTGATACTCACCCGAAAATCCCATAATTTGAATCCCATCATTTAGGAGTGCAACTATGCACGGCCAGCCCGCCGACACCCTGCCGGCAGCGGAAGAAACCCTCGAGGCTGAGAAAGCCTCACTACTCAAACAGCCCAAGGCGGTGTGGGCGACGGCCCTCGCGGCGGTGTTCGCCTTCATGGGGATCGGCCTGGTGGACCCCATCCTGCCGGCGATCGCCAAGAACCTGGACGCCTCGCCAAGCCAGGTGTCGCTGCTCTTTACGAGCTATTTCCTGGTGACCGCCGTCGCCATGCTGATCACCGGCTATGTCTCGTCCCGGATCGGCGGGAAACGGACGCTGCTGATCGGACTGGCAGTGATCGTCGTCTTCGCCTCGCTCTCCGGCACTTCGGGAAGCGTGGCCGAGCTCATCGGCTTCCGCGCCGGCTGGGGACTGGGCAACGCCCTGTTCGTTGCCACGGCGCTGGCCGTCATTGTCGGCGTCGCGAGCGGCGGGGCCGGCACGGCGATCATCCTGTACGAGGCCGCTCTCGGCCTGGGCATTTCCCTGGGCCCGCTCCTGGGTGCGCTGCTTGGCGGCTGGCAGTGGCGCGCGCCGTTCTTCGGCACCGCCGTGCTGATGGCTTCCGCGTTCATCGCCCTTATTGCCCTGCTGCCCAAAACCCCGCTGCCCGAGCGGAAGGTCCGGCTCCGCGATCCGCTCCTCGCGCTGGGGCACAAAGGGCTCCGGACGACGGCGGCCAGCGGCTTGTTCTACAACTACGGCTTCTTCACCGTCCTCGCCTTCACGCCCTTCATCCTCGGCATGGACGCCTACGGGATCGGCGGTGTGTTCTTTGGCTGGGGTGTCGCCGTCGCCGTCTTCTCAGTCTTTGCCGCCCCCGTGCTGCAGAACCGTTTCGGGGCCGTGCGGGTCCTCACCGGCACCCTGGCCCTGCTGATGCTGGACCTCCTGGGACTGGGACTGGCTGCCGGGCACTCGGTGCCCGCCGTCGTCGTACTGGTGGTGGTTTCCGGGGCGCTCCTGGGCATCAACAACACCATCTACACGGAGCTGGCCATGGGGGTTTCTGATTCGCCGCGCCCGGTCGCCTCCGCCGGGTACAACTTTGTGCGCTGGATGGGCGGCGCCATGGCACCCTTTGCCGCTGCGCAGCTGGGCGAGCACTTCGGCCCGCAGGTGCCCTTCTTCGCGGGCGCGCTGGCCATGGTGGCGGCAATTGCCGTGGTCCTCGGCGGACGCCGCTACCTCACGGCGCACGAGCCCCACGTGGTCTAGCCGCCGTCCCGCCGAGGTGACAGAAGACGCCCATGTTCCCGAAGAACATGGGCGTCTTCTGTCACCTCGAGAGTCAAAACGTACGCGCGAGGCAGTCTGCGCGCCTCAGGCGTTCGCGGAATCCTTCGCGGAACCCTTGGGGACGAAGAGGGTCTCGGCGTGCTCCAGGGACATTCCGTTGGTCTCCGGCACCTTGAACTTCACGAAGAAGAATGACGCGGCCGCGAACATCGCGTACACGGCGTAGGTCAGGGGCAGGGAAGCCGCTGCCATGACCGGGAAGCTCAGGGTGATGGCGAAGTTGGCGATCCACTGGGCGGCCGCCGCGAGGCCCAGGGCACGGGCCCGGATCCGCGACGGGAAAATCTCGCCCAGCAGCACCCAGACGAGCGGGCCCCAGGAGGCGCCGAAGCTGATCACGAAGACGTTGGCGGCAACCAGCGCGGCCGGCCCCCACGCGCCGGGCAGCGAAATTGCGTCCCCGGTCCCGGTGGCGGAGCCGAAGGCCAGCGCCATGGTGCCCAGCGAGACGGCCATGCCGATGGAACCCGCGAGCATGATGGGCCGGCGTCCGATCCGGTCCACCAGTGCGATCGCCACAAGCGTTACGAGGATGTTCGTGATCGCGGTGGCGACGGAAATCGTCAGTGAGTCCTTTTCCTGGAATCCGACGGCCTTCCACAGGGTGGTCGAGTAGTAGAAAATCACGTTGATGCCGACGAACTGCTGCAGCACCGACAGGATGATGCCGATCCACACCACGGGCTGCAGGCCGAAGGCTTTGCCGCGCAGCGAGCCCTTCTGGCCAGCGAGCTTGTCCTCCTCGATGGCATTCTTGATGTCGCGCAGGTGGCGGTCCGTGTCCTCGTTCGGGGCGATGGACTGGAAAATTTTGAGGGCTTCCTCGTCCTTTCCCTGGACGATAAGGAACCGCGGTGACTCGGGCAAGGTGAGGGCAATCCAGCCGTAGACGACGGCGGGGACGGCGGCGGCCATGAACATCCAGCGCCACGCTTCCAGGCCGAACCAGAGGTCCTGGCCGGCGCCGCCGGCGAAGTTTGCGAACAGGGCGTCCGAGAGCAGCGCCGCGAAGATACCTGTGGTGATGGCGAGCTGCTGGAGCGAGGCCAGGCGGCCGCGCACGTGGCGCGGGGAGATTTCGGAAATGTACGCCGGCGCGATCACGGAGGCCAGGCCGATGCCCAGGCCGCCGACGAGTCGCCAGAAGATGAGGTCCCACACGCTGAAGGCGAAGCCGGTCCCGATCGCACTGACCAGGAACAGCAGCGCACCGAGCTTCATGGCAGGGATGCGGCCGTACCGGTCGGCGACCTTGCCGGCGAGGTAGGCTCCCGCCGCGCAGCCGAGGAGGGCCACGGCCACGGCGAAGCCGGTCACGGCCTCGCTGAGCGCGAACTCGTCCTTGATCGCGTCGACGGCACCGTTGACGACTGAGGAGTCGAAGCCGAAGAGGAAGCCGCCGACGGCGCCCGCCACGGCCAGCCAAATGACCCGCTGGGGGATCTTGGCTGCGGTCTGGTCTTGGGTGGTTGTCATCTGGCTCCCTCGGCATTTCGCATTCCACGGCCTGCGCCGCAGCTACCCAGTCTTACACCGGGGCCGGAGCGACGCCTGTCACACGCCGAAAAAAGTGAGAGGAAACATACAGTTTGGCCGGGAAGGCGGGCACCGCCGAGGTGAGAGTCCGTGCCCATGTCCGGCCTCGCGATGGGCGTCAAATCTCACCTCGGCTGCCGTCGCCCGAGAACTGTGGAGGGCAGGTGGCCGCGGGGTGTGGATAACCTAAGCGGGCGGCGCCGGATCACATCATGATGGGAGAATGCGCCGACTTGAGCTCCCAACGCTGCTGGCGGATGGCTCGTTCTCCGTCCTGGCTGCCGATGCAGCCGGGATCCCGCGGAAGCGGACCCGCGCCCAGGACCTGATCACCGTGTCCCGCGGCATCCGCATCCCGGCAGGCAGCAGCGCCCAGGGCGCCGCAGCGCTGAGGGCGTACTGCCAGCTCGACGCATGTACCGTGCTCTGCCACCTCACTGCGGCGAGGATCTGGCGCGTTGGCCTTCCGGCGTGGGCAGACGGCGACTGGCGCGTCCACCTTGCCCGGCCGCGGGGCGGCAGTATCCCGAAACGGGTGAACGTGGCGGGGCACCGCCTCGCGCTGAAGCCCGGGGACGTAGTGATGCTCGACGGAGTCCGGGTTACCTCGCCCGAACGCACCTTCCTTGACCTGGCCGCGACTCTGCCCCTGGACGATCTCGTGGCTGCCGGCGACTCCTTGGTGTCCGAACACGGTCCGGAGTTTCCTTCACCCCGGGCAGCCCTGTCGAGCATCGAGGCCCTGACCCGGATGCTGCTCCAGCACCCCGGAGCCAGGAACATCCGGAGGGGGCGGGATGCGCTTGGGTTCGTGCGCGTCGGCGCGGATTCCCCGCCGGAGACGCATCTGCGCCTCGCCGTCGTCCGCGGCGGCCTGCCGGAGCCGCAGCTCAACTTCGTGGTTTGGGGCCCGACCGGAGCGCCCGAGTTGTGGCCGGATGCAGCTTATCCGGCCTTTGGCGTAGCGCTGCAGTACGACGGGGTCCATCATGGCGAGCCCGGGCAGCACCTGCGCGACATCGGCCGTGCACGGACCACGGACCGGCTGGGCTGGGTCGAGGTGAGGGTCTCAAAGGAAGATCTGACCGGAGAGCGCCCAGCAGCGGTCGGGAGGGTCCGGCGTGCCCTCCTCTCCCGTGGGTGGACGCCGAGGTGAGACATCGCGCCCATGATGTTCCGAATTATGGGCGCGAAGTCTGATCTCGGTGGGCTACCGCTCGACCAGGATCCCGTCAGGGTCGCACCAGATCATCGCGCCGGGCCGGAGGACGACGCCGTCGATCTCCAGTTCCACGTCGCTCTCGCCAGTGCCCGCCTTGGCGCTTTTGCGGGGGTTGCTGCCCAGCGCCTTCACTCCGAGCGGCAGCCCGGCGATTGCCGTCCGGTCGCGGATGGCGCCGTTAATGACGACGCCGGCCCAGCCGTTCGCGACGGCGCTCGCCGCGATCAGGTCCCCCATCAGGGCTGTGCGCAGCGAGCCGCCGCCGTCCACCACCAGGACTGCTCCGCCGCCGGGCGTTGCGAGGGTTGACTTGACCAGGGCGTTGTCCTCGACGCAGCGGATGGTCCGGACCGGGCCGCTGAAGTGCGTGTGCCCGCCGAGCGACTGGAACTGCAGGGCCACGGAGTCGAGCTCCTCACCCCGCTCGTCATAGAGATCGGCGGTATTAACGGCGGATGCAGCCATCGGTTCTCCTCATGCTGGAAATAGGGGGTGGATCGTGGTCCCCACGATAGTCTGGCTGCACATTGATCTTGCGTGCGTCAGCCGTTTCCGGGGGGAACCGAATTACATGAGCCTGTCCGATCTATCCGGAGCAGCTCCGGACCCAACCCGTGTCGGACCCGCTGCGGGAAGCCCGACCGCGATTGCGCTCGCCGAGCCCGAGCGGGCGGTCCGTCCCCTCTGGATTGCCGGCGTCGTCCTCGTCAACCTGGGCATCAACGCAGCGTTTTTCGCCCCGCTCCAGGTGTTGCTCGGCCAGCAGGCGGAAGCGTTCAGTGCGGGCGACAAAGAGGCCATCCTCGCCCTCGTGACCGGGGCCGGGGCGGCGGTCTCCCTCGTGGCCAATCCGTTGTTCGGTGCGTTCAGCGACCGCACCACCTCACGCCTGGGACGTCGGGTGCCGTGGGTCCTCTTCGGGGCCATCCTCGGCGCCGCGGCCCTGATCGCGCTCGCCGGCGCACCCAATGTTGCCATCATGACGCTGCTCTGGTGCCTCGTCCAAGCGGGCTGCAACGGGGCCTATGCCGCCATTACTGCCGCCGTCCCGGACCGCGTGCCCGTTGCCCAGCGCGGCACGGTGGGCGGCCTCGGCGCCATGGGCCAGACCGTCGGAATCCTTGTCGGCGCGGTGATCGCCGCAGCGGTGACCGGGAACTTCGCCGTCGGCTATTGGGTCTGCGCCGTGGCTCTGCTGGCCGGCGTCCTGCTGTACTTCTTCAGGAACGACGACGTCGCGCTCCCCGCCGGGGCGCGCCCGCCGTTCAGCCTGGCTGGCTTCGCCCGGGGCTTCTGGATTTCCCCGGCGCTGTACCCGGACTTCGGCTGGGCCTGGCTGACCCGGCTCCTGGTGAACATCGGCAACCACATGGTCACCCTCTACCTGCTCTTCTTCCTCAAGGACGCGGTCCACCTTGAGGAGACGCAGGGCATCGCACCGGAGTTCGGTGTGCTGATCCTGACCGGCCTCTATGCCGTGATGGTGATCGTCACCAGCGTGATCGGCGGCCGGCTGAGCGACCGAATGGGGAAACGGAAGCCGCTCGTGATCGTCTCCTCCGTCATCATCGCAGTGGCCTCGCTCATCCTGGCGTTCGCGCCGACCTGGCCCGGGGCACTCCTTGGCGCCTCCGTGCTGGGGATCGGCTTCGGCTGTTACCTTGCGGTGGATTTCGCCCTCATCACCCAGGTGCTCCCGACGGCACTAAGCCGCGGAAAGGATCTGGGCGTCCTCAACATCGCCAATTCCCTGCCCCAGGTGCTCGCGCCGCTCATCGCCTTCCCTTTCGTCACGATGTGGGGAGGCTACGTTTCGCTGTACGTGGCCGCCGCGGTGATCGGGCTGCTGGGGGCTGTATTCGTGGTCAAAATAAAGGGCGTCGACTAGCTCCGGGCCCACCGCGGGCGCGACTTCGTCCGGGCGTCCCCGGCGCTTTCTGTGACTCGCTGACGGCCCGGGAGCGTGGCGTATAGTGGACGGGAATTGCCGCGGCAGTGCTGCGGGGAGATCCCTCCCGGCTGCCGAGAAAACCGACCCCGGAACGCTGCTGATGCCTGAATTTCACTCAGAACTTCCTCCGATGGCCCCTCCGCCCGCCCTGCCCCGGCAACGGCTCCGCTACACCCGGATCCTCGACGTAGCCGCCGGGTTCGCCCGCAAGGGTCTGGACTCCGTCGTCCTCTCCGAGGTCGCCGCCAAGGCCGACGTCCCGCTGGGCACCCTGTACCGCTACTTTCCCTCCGCCACGCAGCTGGTGCTGGCGCTCTACCGCAAGCAGCTTACGGAGCTGCATGCGGCCAACGACCCGGCCGCGCCCGGGGCCAATGCGGCCGCCGGTGTACTCCCCACCGGCCCACCGGCCGGCGTCGCGCCCGGCGCACCTGCGGGCACGCCCGGCAGGCCCGCGAAAAAGTCCGCGGGGCGAGCTGCCGGACGCTCCGCGACGCCTCCCGCAGCGAACATCAAGGACAACATTCCCGCCCAGGCGGTAGCAGGCGTCGTGATGGAAATTTTCCACATGCGCCTGATGCAGCCGGCGGTGGAGCAGTCCTTGAACAAAGCCGTCTACACCAAGGACACCGACACCACGAAGCTGCTCCGCGAGATCGATTCCGCGGCCGAAAAGGCCGTCACGGCCGTGACCGGCGACGCCGCCATCTCCCGGGTGCTGCTGCTGACCGTCACTGGACTGGTCCAGTCCGTCCGCTGCCGCCGTCTTTCCCTCTTCGAGGCCGAAGAAGACCTCAAGAAGGCCTGCTTTCTGCTGACATGCAGCCGCCGTGCGGCGTAACTGGTCTAGACCAATCGGACTTTTAACTGGACGGTAACGGCACTTTTTCGTGATACGGCTCACTAAAAGCGTTGGATAAACGTTTCACCATTCGCTTGGGTGTGTCGTGCGACACGTCGCCGCCGCCGCGCGTTGTTTACCATTGCAGAACCGGAGCGGCCCAGCCGCTTGCAGTACCCCGGAGCTTCGCCGCGGACCCACCAACCACGGGTAGCAGTTGACGCTCCCCAGACCATCTTGAGCATCCCTGTGCTTGAGCTTCCATGAGCCGTATGCCCACGGTGAGCCCCAGGAGACAACGAAGTGTCCATTGAGACGATTAACCCCACCGACCCCGCTTCCGCAGCAGAGCCCGTAGCGGTGCTCAGCGACGAGGAAATTTTCGCAGCCCACCAGGGCGGCAAGCTTTCAATTTCCAGCACCGTGCCGCTCGCCAGCAAGCGCGACCTTTCCATCGCCTACACGCCCGGAGTCGCCCAGGTCAGCCGCGCCATCGCCGCCAACCCGGAACTCGCCAAAACCCTGACGTGGGCCCAGCGCCTCGTCGTCGTCGTCAGCGATGGCACGGCCGTCCTCGGCCTCGGGGACATCGGCGCCAGCGCCTCGCTGCCCGTGATGGAGGGCAAGTCAGCCCTGTTCAAGGCCTTCGGCGAGCTCGACTCCATCCCGCTGGTGCTCAACACCACCAACGTTGACGAGATCGTGGAGACCCTCGTCCGCCTGCGTCCGAGCTTCGGCGCAGTCAACCTCGAGGATGTCTCGGCGCCGCGTTGCTTCGAGCTTGAGGAAAAGCTCATCGAGGCCCTCGACTGCCCCGTCATGCACGATGACCAGCACGGCACCGCCGTCGTCGTCCTCGCGGCCCTGACCGGCGCCGCCAAGGTAACCGGACGCGAACTCGAGAAGCTGCGCGTTGTCGTCTCGGGCGCCGGCGCCGCCGGGATCGCCGTCGCACAGATGCTGCTCACCGCCGGAATCACCGACGTCGTGCTGCTGGACTCCCGAGGTGTCATCAACAGCGAGCGTGCGGACATCGCCGCCGATCCCGCCAGCAAGAAGGCCCAGCTGGCCCGGAGCGGCAACCTGCGCGGCGTCTCCGGCGGACCCGCCGATGCCCTGCTGGACGCCGACGTGTTCATCGGCGTCTCCTCCTCCAAGCTGGCCGAGGAGCACCTCAAGCTCATGAGCCAGGACTCGATCGTGTTCGCGCTGTCCAACCCGGACCCCGAGGTCCTGCCGGAGGTAGCACGCCGGTACGCGGCCGTCGTCGCCACCGGCCGCAGTGACTTCCCGAACCAGATCAACAACGTCCTCGCGTTCCCCGGCATCTTCCGGGGCGCCCTCGATGCCGGCGCCCGCCGGATCACGCCGGCCATGAAGCTGGCTGCGGCCCGCGCCATCGCGGCACTGGCCGAAGAGGACCTCTCGGCCGACTACATCGTCCCCAGTCCGCTGGACCCGCGCGTGGCACCGGCAGTTTCGGCCGCCGTCGCCGCGGCGGTTGAAGCCGAGTAGCAACAGCTAAACAGACGACGACGGCGGCGCTTCCTTGGGGGATGCGGCGCCGTCGTCGTCTTTTGCGCTGCGGCGCCTTGCTGGCGGACCGGCCCGAACCGCCCGCTGCCGCGACCTAGACTGGGGCGATGAACACCGAGACAGTTGTGACGATCCTGTGTGGCCTCGCCATCCTCGTGGGCGTGGCCGGCACCGTCATCCCCGTGCTTCCCGGCAGCATCCTGGTCGGTCTAAGCCTGCTGGCCTGGGCCATCTGGGGCGGGGCCGGAACCACCGGCTGGGTGGTCTTCGGGATCGGCCTGGTCTTTGTCCTCGCCGGGATGGCCGCCAGCGCGGTCCTGACCGGCCGGAAGCTCAAACAGCACAGCATTCCCGGCCGCTCGGTGATGGCCGGGCTCGTCTTCGGAGTCGTGGGAATGTTTATCATCCCCGTCGTGGGCCTGTTCGTTGGGTTCGCCGCCGGTCTCCTGCTGAGTGAACTGCACCGCACGCGCGCTTTCGGCACTGCCATGGCATCGAGTTGGGCCGCACTGAAGGCCACGGGGCTGGGAATGATCGTGGAGTTCGGGCTCGCCTGCCTTGCCGGCAGCACCTGGGTGATCGGCCTGTGGATTTCGGCCACGGCCTAGTCTGCCGCGGCCTCCCGCAGCGAACTAGCATGGACGTATGAGCGCCGGACCAGCAGAATCCGCACCCCGCCCCGCCCTTTACCGCGACCTCCGCGACCTGACGCCGTTCCGCACGGCGGTCATCCGGACGCCGGTCCGCGGCCTCGCCGAGGGTGTGGGCGGGGCGGTATCCGGAGTCCTGGCGGGGCGGATCCGCGGCACCCTGCCTGTGGAGGGCGGCGCGCCGCGGCTCGGCAAAGTGGGCCGCCGGGCGCCGGGCAAGGCCGCGAAGACCGTGCACGCCGCCATCTTCGGCAGCTCCGACCCAAACCGGCTGATCGCCCTGGCACACACCTACCCCGGGTGGGCCGGGCTGTGCTACCTGATGGCGGGGTTGCTGAGCTACGCCCACGGCGGCCACCTGCGCGCCGCCGAGTTGCTCCAGCGCGGGATGCTGACCAGGAACGACGACGATGCGAACCTGTATGCCTCCGCCTACCTGAGCCGTGTGGTCACCCGGGTGACCGTGGCCGAGCGGGTTGAGGTTCCGGTCCTCTTCAGTGAGGAAGGGGTATTCCTGGCGCTTTCCCACTCGTTGCGCGAGACCGGCCAGACCGAGGCTGCCCTCGCGGCGCTGACCGGGCTGCCGCCGTCGTTGCCCATGGCCTTGGCGCGTTGCTCGCTCGCCGCCGCCCTGGGACGGTACGAGGACGTGCTGGAAGACACTGAAGGGCTGCGCAACGGCGATGACCTCTCGGCGGCGCTGCTCCTGGTGCGGGCACGCTCGCTCCGGAAACTCGGTGCCAACGCGTCCTCCCGGGCCGTCCTGCAGGAGGTCCTGCGCCGGCGCGGGACGGACTTCACGCTCCGCAGCGATGCCCTGACGGACCGGGCGCTCCTGCTGCTGGACAACGGGCGGAAGGCGCTGAACCGGCTGGAGTGGCAACACCGCCAGCCCGTCGAACTGGAAGCGGTCCGGGCCATCCGCAAGGACGCGGAGCTGCATGAACTCTGGGACCGCGAATACGGCTGGACCGATGACGACTGAACCAGGGCAGGGTGTCCCGCTCCGGATCCACAACCCTTGCGGGCCAGCGGATACACGGAGTAAAAACGACGCATGAGAGATGCCTCAGCGCGCTGGATGCAGCACTACATCACAGCATGGGGACTGGACATTCGAGTGGAAACTCCTGGGGGTCGACCGCGGGAGTGCCTTCGTCCAGGGCCGCACCGACTACCGAGGCAACAGCCGCAGCTACGACAACCTGTGGATCATCCAGCTCACGGGCGACGGCCGCGCCACGGCGTTCACTGAGTGGTACATGCTGCGCAAGTGATCTCAGCCGCGCGACAGGGCGTGGACCAGGAGCGGAACTAGCTGCTCGGACAGCAGCACGGCGCCCAGGGCCACCATGCTTATGCCGCTGGCGAGCGTCACCCGCCGCGCCGCGCCCGGCCGGGAGTGCAGCAGTTTGCGTGCCAGCAAGGCAACGCAGCTGTAGACCACCGCGACCAGCAGCACGAAGGTCAGGCCCAGGAGGCCGGACTGCACCGGCACCGGCAGCGACGCTTCCGGGCTGACAAACTGCGGCACCAGGGCCACGTAGAACAGCAGGCCCTTCGGGTTGATGCCGCTGGTGCCCATGCCCTGCAGGAAGGTCCGGAACTGGTTCCCCGGCGCCCGCACCTGGGCGCTGCCGAAACTCGCCCCGCGCCAGGACCGGATGGTCGTAAATCCGAGCCAGAGAAGGTAGGCCGAGCCGGCCGCCGTCAGCCACCCCAGCACACCCGGGATCCCGGTGAGCAGCGCCGCCAGGCCCGCCACCAGAAGCACAGTGTGCAGCAGGTAGCCGCCGCAGAGTCCCGCGACCGCGGGCACAAAGCTGCGCTGTTTCAGCCCTGCGGTAATGGAGTAGGCCCAGTCGACCCCGGGGGTGCAGGCAAGGGCGCCGGCGACCACCAGGAAGGCGAGGAATAGCTGAGGGTTCATGGCGGTCTCCTGAGGGGCGGGTACAGGAAAAGTCTAGGAAAATTTCCACCAGAAGTGTTTCCTCTTTTCGCGGCAAAACGCCGCCGGACGGTAAGATTATTGCGTGATTGACCATCTGGACAGAAGTATTTTGCGCCACCTCAAACAGAACGGCCGCATGACAGCTACGGCGCTCGCCGCCAAGGTGG
This sequence comes from Arthrobacter sp. SO3, assembly GCF_020532825.1. Classification (GTDB taxonomy): domain Bacteria; phylum Actinomycetota; class Actinomycetes; order Actinomycetales; family Micrococcaceae; genus Arthrobacter. Next base: position 18,396 of record NZ_MQTS01000013.1, on the reverse strand, counting down.
GATTGACCGTGGCGCCATGCCACCGGCGGCTCCGCGACCTGGAGGCATCGGGCGTCATCCGCGGCTACCGGGCAGACATCGATCCGGCCGCGGTGGGGCTCGGGTTCGAGGCGATCGTGTTCGTCACGCTCCGCCAGGTGGACCGGGCAACGATGGAGATTTTCGAGAACCGCGTGGCTGACAACCCGAACATAGTGGAGGCCCAGCGGCTGTTCGGTTCCCCCGACTACCTGCTTAAAGTCATCGCCGAGGACCTGCCCGCCTACCAGCGCTTCTACGACAGCGAGCTGACCTCGCTGCCCGGCGTCGAGCGGTTGACGTCCACGCTGGTCATGAAGAACCTGAAAACCAATACCGGACCGCCGGTGTAGGCCCACCTGCGGGAAAGGCCCTCAGGAGCCCAGCAGCCCCGTCGTCCGGTAAGGAATGACCTCGCGCAGGAACATGCTCGTGGAGGTCCGCACAATGCCGGGGCAGAGCCGGATTTCCTCGGAGACGCGGTACAGGTCGTCCGGGCTCTTCGCCACCACCCGGATCAGCAGGTCCGTCTCGCCGGCCGGGGCGTGGCATTCGAGCACCTCGGGGATGTTCCGCAGCGCGGCGATCGCCTCGTTCAGGTGGCTCTGGTCCAGTTCAGCGCTCACCGAGGCCGCCACCCCCCGGCCCAGCGCCGAGGGCAGCACCCGGCTGCTGTTCGGCCGCAGGGCGCCTGACGCCGCCATCCGCTCCAGGCGGGACTGCACGGTGCCGCGCGCCAGTGCCAGCTTCTGGGCCAGCACCATGATCGGCAGCCGGGGATCCTCATCGAGGGCGAGGAGAATTCGCCTGTCTGTAGCGTCGAGTTCCTGCAATGTGACCACTTCCTGTACGTCATTCCTGCCTGAATTGATCAGTCTGACCAGTGTAATCCCCGCCCGTTGCGCCAACTGCAGGACTTCTGTTGAAATAGTGACAACAAAGGGACACGGGCCACCGCCGGTTCCCACAGGCTACAAGCACCCCGGCACACCACCCGGACCTTGGATGAGGCTTCCCGCAAGGAACCCGCCCGCTGACTGACTCTTGTTCACACCATCGTCATTCCGCATAAAGCCCCGCAATCGCAGTGCCATGGCCCGGAGCAACGCCCCGGGCCCGGCACGGCAAGAGCCCCTGAGCCACCGACGTCGGTTTTCCCGAGTCATCGGTAGCTGAGGGGCTCTTGTGTGTCCCCACCGCCTAGGCAACGCGGGGTCACCTCGCGCCCATGTTCGGCTCCGGCATGGGCCGGAGGTGACCCCGCGTTGCTGTTGGAACGGCTCCGGCGCGGGGGGGAATAGGCTGGTGCCATGACCTCTGCCGGCCGCTTCGCCCCCAGCCCCTCCGGCGAACTGCACGTCGGCAACCTCCGCACGGCCATCCTGGCCTGGCTCTTCGCCCGGTCCACTGGCAGGAAGTTCCTCATGCGCGTTGAGGACCTGGACCGCGCCCGGGCCGGCGCCGAGGCGGAGCAACTCCGGGACCTGGCCGCGATCGGCGTGACCTGGGACGGCGGCGTCGTCCGCCAGACGGACCGCGGGCCCCTCTACGCGGAAGCGATCGCCCGGCTGACCGCCGCGGGACTGACGTACGAGTGCTTCTGCACCCGCCGCGAGATCCAGGAGGCGCCGTCCGCGCCGCACGCCCCCCAGGGATCCTATCCGGGCACCTGCCGGGAGCTGTCCGCGGCGGAGCGTGAGGCCCGGCGTGCCGTCCGCCCCGCGGCGATCCGGCTCCGGTCCGCCGTCACCGAGGCGAACGTCGAGGACGTGCTGAAAGGCAGTTATACGGGCGTGGTGGATGACTTTGTGCTCCGCCGCAACGACGGCGTGACCGCTTACAACCTTGCCGTCGTCGTGGACGACGCCGCCCAGGGCATCGATCAGGTGGTGCGCGGGGACGACCTGCTGCCCTCCACGCCGCGGCAGGTCCACGTCTCCTCGCTGCTGAATATGCCCGTTCCGGAATATGCCCACGTTCCGCTCGTGCTGAACGCCGACGGCGCCCGGCTGGCCAAGCGCGACGGCGCCGTCACGCTCGCGGACCTATCAGCCGCCGGCGTACCCAGCGGCCAGGTGCGCGACGCACTGCTGGCATCGCTCGGGCTGCCGGCCGGGCCGCTGGAGCATGCCCTGGCCGTGTTTGACCCCGCCGCGCTGCCGCGGGAGCCGTGGATCTGGCCCGGGATGGCCGGCCCGGACGCGTAGGCTTGAACCATGTCAGAACCAGAGTTCAGGGAAGCGCGCAGCCCGCAGCCGAGTTTTACCGTCGAGACAGCGAAGATCCTCGCCGAAGTGGCCCACAACCGCCAGAAAGACAAGCTCAAGCGGCCCTACCGCGACCACGTGATCGCTGTCGGGGATGCCCTGGCGGACTTCGACGACGACATCCGGATTGCCGGTTACCTGCACGATATCGCCGAGGACACCCCGATGACCCGGCAGGCACTGTTGGACATGGGCGTCTCCGAGCGCGCCGTGGACATCATTGAGCGCGTGACCAAGCGCCTGCATGAGAACCCTGACGACTACCAGGCCGGCATCCGTTACATCGCCGAGGACCACGACGCCACCCTGGTGAAGATCGCGGACAACGCGCACAATTCCCTGCCCGAGCGTGTCAGGGCACTCGCCGAAAAGTGGCCGGACAAGCCGCCGGTCACCCGCTACAACGAGGCCCGCCCGGTGCTGTATGCCGCAGTTCCGGTGGAGGAAACCCGGAAGATCCTGGCCCGGATCAACCCGTGGCTGCTGGAGGAGTTGGACGATCTGCTCGACGAGGCGGACGACACCGACTACGAAAACCTCTCCTATGACGAGGCGCCGGAGGACGATTCGTCCGGGGCGGAACCGGCGGAAACCCCGGCCGGGGCCGCAGAATCCGGGCCGCACCAGGGCTGAGCCCCGCCGGCGGAGCGGGTCCGTTCCCAACCCCGGGACCGCCGTCGCCCGCTCACAGCAACGCGGGGTCACATCGCGCCCATCCCGGAGCCCGACACGGGCGCTATCTGACCCCGCGTTGCGGTTGGCAGGGACCGCGCCCGCCACAGCAGGCCGATGTAGGCGAGATCGAAGACGCTGCAGAGGATGCCAACGCCCAGAATCAGCGGCGAGTTGCCGTACCAGCCGAACGCAACGGTGGGTGCGAGGGTCCCGATCCACTTGGCCACCGCAATCAGCAGGGATTGGCCGCGTGATCCCTGACGGGCAACAAACATGGCGATGAACAGCCCGGACATCAGCAGATTCTGCAGGAACGCCGCGTAGCGCGCAGCGTCGTTCCAGCCGAACTCGACCACGAACAGCAACTGAACGGCGAAGGACGTAGCGCCCAGCAGGAGCGCCCAGCCGATGAAGAGCGGCCGTGTCACCCAGACCGGCAGCTCGGAACGGCCGAACCGGAGGAAGGTGTACACAATCACGACGTCGGCGAGTGCCCACGCAATGTTGAAGACCCCTTGGGTCGAGATGCCGGTGGCAACGGACCTCGCGGCGTAGATACTCTCCCAGGCGAAGTTGAGTCCGACCGCCGCGGCCGGGATCGCGTAGCTTCGGTCCCTGAACCCGATCCGGATGCCATCAACGTATACCGCGGTCCAGGCGAGTCCGCTCACAATCGTCAGGAACAGGATCAAGGCTTCCTCTCTGGCTCAACACCTCAGGCAACGCGGGGTCACATCCGGCCCATTCCGGGGTTCAACATGGGCGATATCTGACCCCGCGTTGCCTGAGGTGGGAGTTACACCCGGCCCAGGGCGTCGATGTCCTCAAGGAATTGCTCGTGGACCTCCTCGCTGACCGTGGTCCGCGTGTCGGCAATCGCGTCAAGGTAGTCCTGCGTCGCGGGACCCTTCCGGACCGCGTCGCGGACGGAGGCGGTGGGACTGGAAGCCAGCCCGCCGTCGTCGTACACCGCCTTCTCAAGCGCCCGCTGGGATGCGCTTCGGGCGGCGTATTCGATGTCCGCGGGGGAGAAGCCCTCGGTCCGGTCCACCAGCAGCTCCACATCCACGTCGTCCACGACCGTGGCGGGAATGAAGCGCTGCCACATGGCCTCGCGGGCCTGGCGGTCGGGCAGGCCGATGGGGATGACGTAGTCGAACCGGCCGTGGCGCAGGAACGCGGTGTCCAGGGCACGGATGAAGTTGGTGGCGCAGACCAGCAAGCGGCCGGGCTGCTCGCGGAAGGCCGGGATGATCTTGAGGAGTTCGTTGGTGACGCCCTGCAGCGGCGACGGCGGTTCGCCGGACCGCTGGGAGGCGATCTCCTCCACCTCGTCGATGAAGACGACGGCGTGCTCCAGCTCCGCGATCTCCAGGAACGTCTCACGCAGCGCACCGGCGAGGCCCTTGGGGTCGGAGGCCAGACGGGAGGGGAAGACCTCCACGAAAGGCCATTCGAGGCGGGAGGCGATCGCCTTCGCGAAGGTGGTCTTCCCGGTGCCGGGAGGGCCGAAGAGGACGACGGCGCGCGGCGGGACCACGCCGTATTCGTCCGCGAGGTCGGCCTCGGCCAGCGGCAGGACCAGGCGTCGTTCCAGCAGCTCCTTCTCGTTCCGCATGCCGGCGACGTTTTCCCAGAGGTCGCGGGCCAGGATCCGGCCGCCGAGCTGGCTGAGGGGCTCCAGTTCCTGGCGCTGCACCGGGATCTTGCGTTCGAAATAGCGCAGGTTCTTCTTCAGGACGAAGCCGCGGCCCAGGAACGCCTCCACCCGGGTCTCGGATTCCGGCATGAGCGCGGAGAGCTTGTTCAGCCCGTGCGGGGCCATCCGGTTCTCGACAGCGGCCAGCAGCGAGGTGCCGATCCCGCGTCCGCGGTACTCGGGGAGGGTGGCCAGGAACACGATCCAGCCCTGGTCGTGGGCGGCGCGTCCGACGGCGGCGCCCACGACCTGATCGCCCTGCACCGCGACGACGGCATGGTCCTTTTCGCAGGAGGCCAGCACCTCGGAGAGCGCGTAGACCGGCTCGACGTTGCTGGCCTTGAGGGTCTCCCAGAGGTGAAGGATGCCGTCAAGATCGGCGGAGTGAAAATCCCTGATTCGCCAGTTGGTCATTAGGTGTCTCCCGGGTGGTTCGTCGCTGAGCCAGTGTGAATCTTTCCGTCGAGCATATGCGAACCGCCGCCCGGAGAGGTTGCGGGGACGTTGCGTTACGGGGAGGCGGAATGCCGAAAGGCTACTCCGGGTCTCCGCCGGCGCTGCCTGCGGGCCGGGCAGCCACGAGCGGATACGGGCCGGTGAAGCCGTCCCGGACGGCGGCGATTTCCAGGATGCGGTGCCGGCAGAGGCGCCAGCCGAGCATCAGGAGCGGCACGATGACCAAGAGGGACGCGATGGTCCACGTCCCCACCGGCGAGTCGAATGCCATGAGGACCAGCACCGCCAGGAGGAAGGCCAGCGTGAGCCAGCCCGTGACAGGAGCACCCGGCATCCGGAAAGTCGGGCGGAGTAGCTCCCCGCGGGCCGCGAGCCGTGCGAGCTGCATCTGGCACAGCACGATCATGGCCCAGGTGCTGATGATGCCCAGCGATGCGACGTTCAGGACGATCTCGAAGGCCTCGGCCGGGACCAGGGCGTTCAGGACAACGCCCAGGAGGGCCACGCCGGCGGTCAGGGCGATGCCGCCGTAGGGGACGCCGGACTTGTTCATCCGGGCGGCGAATTTCGGCGCAGACCCCGAAACGGACATGGAACGCATGATCCGGCCGGTGGAGTACAGCCCGGCGTTGAGCGAGGACAGTGCCGCGGTCAGGACCACGAGGTTCATGATGGCGTCCACGCCCTCGACCCCGATGGAGCCGAAGAACGTCACGAACGGGCTTTCGCCGGCCTTGTAGGAGCTGTAAGGCAGCAGCAGCGAGAGGAGCACGAGCGAGCCGACGTAGAACACCGCGATACGGACGATCACCGTGTTGATGGCCCGCGGCATGATTTTTTCCGGGTTTTCCGTTTCGCCGGCGGCGGTGCCGATCAGCTCAATCGAGGCGTAGGCGAACACGACACCCTGCATCACCACGATTGCGGGCAGCAGGCCGTTGGGGAACATGCCGCCGTTGTCCGCGATCAGGCTGAACCCGACCTCCTGGCCGGCGACGGGGGTCCCGAAGATGACGAAGTAGATGCCGACCAGCAGGAAGGACGTGAGCGCGACCACCTTGATCAGCGCGAACCAGAATTCGAGCTCGCCGAAGACCTTGACGCTGATGAGGTTGAGGCCCAGAACCAGGATCAGGGCGGCCAGGGCCCAAGTCCACTGCGGCACATCCGCGATGGGCGCCCAGTACTTCTTGAAGAAGTTCATGTAGAGCGCGACGGCGGTGATGTCCACGATCGCCGTCATGGCCCAGTTCAGCCAGTACAGCCAGCCGGTGACGAACGCGGCCTTCTCGCCGAAGAATTCACGGGCGTAGGAGACGAACGAACCCGACGACGGCCGGTGCATCACGAGTTCGCCAAGGGCGCGCAGGATCATGAAGGCGAAGAACCCGCAGACGGCATAGCTGATGACCAGGGCCGGGCCGGCGGTGGCGAGGCGGCCGCCGGCGCCCATGAACAGGCCGGTGCCGATGGCACCGCCGATCGCGATCATCTGGACCTGCCGTGGCTTGAGGCCCTTGTGGTAGCCCTGGTCCTCGGCGTGGAGCGCGGCCTCGGTGGCATGGGCGTGCGCCGGAATGGTGTGGTCGGTGACGGCCTGCCGCTGTTGGGCCGGTTGTTTTTGGGCGCGGGCAGTTCGGGGATACGTCATGGGAATCCTTTGGGTTTGAGGGTGCGTTACTTGCTCAGGTTGGCCAGGCGTTGCGGGCTGAGGAGATCGGTGAGCTGCTCGGCGGTGAGCAGCCCGTGTTCAAGCACCAGCTCCGCGACACCCTTGCCGGTGGCGAGGGCTTCCTGCGCGATGGCCGTGGCCGTGGCGTAGCCCAGGTGCGGGTTGAGGGCGGTGACCAGCCCGATTGATTGTTCCACCGTGAGGCGGAGCCGTTCGGTGTTGGCGGTGATGCCCCGGACGCAGCGGGCCGTGAGGGTGCGGCAGGCGGCTTCCAGGTGGGAGATGCTCTTGTGGAGGCTGTGGACAATGATCGGTTCGAAAGCGTTGAGCTGAAGCTGCCCGGCCTCGGCGGCCATGGTGATGGTGACGTCGTTGCCGATGACCTCATAAGCCACCTGGCTGACCACTTCGGGGATGACCGGATTGATCTTGCCAGGCATGATCGAGGAGCCGGACTGCACGGCGGGGAGGTTGATCTCGCCGAACCCGGCGCGCGGTCCGGAGGAGAGCAGCCGCAGGTCGTTGCAGATCTTGGACAGTTTCACGGCGACCCGCTTGAGCACGCCGGAGAGGTGCACAAAGGCGCCGACGTCCTGGGTGGCCTCGATCAGGTCCACCGCCGTGACGAGGGGCAGGCCCGTGATCTCGGCCAGGTGCCGGCAGGCGGCCTCGGCATATCCGGCCGGGGCGTTGAGGCCGGTGCCGATCGCGGTGGCGCCGAGGTTGATTTCGTGGATCAGCAGGTCGGCTTCGGCCAGACGGAGCCGGTCCTCGCCGATCGTGACCGCATAGGTGCCGAATTCCTGGCCGAGCGTCATGGGAACGGCGTCCTGCAGCTGGGTGCGGCCCATCTTCACCACCGTGCGGAATTCGAGCGCCTTGGCGGAGAAGGCGTCCTCGAGTTCGGTGAGGGCATCGAGGAGTTCCCTCGCGGCGAAGATCGTGCCGAGCTTGACCGCGGTGGGGTACACGTCGTTGGTGGACTGGCTGAGGTTGACGTGGTCATTGGGGTGCAGCCGCGCGTAGTCGCCCTTCGGGTGTCCGAGGATTTCCAGGGCACGGTTGGCGATCACCTCATTGGCGTTCATGTTCGACGACGTCCCGGCACCGCCTTGGATGACATCCACGACGAACTGCTCGCTGAGCTTGCCGTTCATGACGTCCGTGCAGGCCTCCTCGATGGCCCGGGCGCGCCCGGCGTCGAGCAGCCCGAGCTCGTGGTTGGTGCGGGCGGCGGCCAGTTTCACTGCGGCCAGCCCACGGACAAGATACATGTTGGAGGCAAGCGGCTGGCCCGTGATGGGGAAGTTCTCCACGGCCCGGAGGGTGTGGACACCCCAGTAGGCGTCGGCGGGAACGTCCCGGTCGCCCAGAAGGTCGTGTTCGGAGCGGAAGTCTGCGCGTTCGTCGAGCGAGGTCATGGCGGTCCTTACGGGGCGTCGAGGGCGTTGGAGGTTTTGGGGGAAGGCAGGAAATCGGCGGCCTGCAGCAGCCCGACGGGCCGGCCGCCGCCCAGCACAGGTGCTGTGGCAAGGTGCGCCAGGGGCGAGGTGTCGACGTCGAGCGCCGCCAGAATCCGCACGGTGACGGGCAACCGGGCGCGGTCTCCGCCATCGGAGATCTTCACGGCGACGGCGCGGCCGTCGGGCAGGCCCACCAGCTGGACGCCCTCGAAGCCGTCCTTGGCCAGCAGCCCCGGGACCAGGCGCATCAGCGCCGTGACGTCGCGGCCCTCGCCCGCCACCATTACGGGGTGGCGGCGCATGGCGCGTGCGACGGCGGCTTCCGCGCTGCCGCCGGATCCGGCTGCTGCGGCCAGCCGCCCGAACGCGCGGGCCATGCCGCGCAGGGTGAGGGCAAAGAGCGGCGTGCCGCAGCCGTCAGTGGAGGTGCGCTCCGGTTCCTCGCCGGTCAGTTCCAATACGGTCCGGGCCACGAGCTGCTGCAGCGGGTGCGCCGGGTCCAAATAGCCCTGGACCGGCCAGTCGTTGATGACGCAGGTGGCCGCCATCGCGGCGTGCTTTCCGGAGCAGTTCTGCGCCAGGCGGGTGGCCTGCCCGCCGCCGCTGAGCCATTCCTCGCGCTCGCGGACTCCATAGGGGAGGTCAGTGCTGTTCTCAAGGTCGCCAGGGGTCAGCCCATGCAGGTCCAGGATGCGCAGCGCCCCGTCGCGGTGGGTGGCGGCACCGGAGTGGCTGGCGGCGGCGAGGGCCAGGAGGTCGGCCGGGAGGTCCAGGCCGGCGCGGACCATGGCAACAGCCTGCAGGGGCTTGAGGGCGGAACGCGGGTAGAACGGGGCGAGGGGCTCGCCGGCGGCCAGGAGGGTGCGGCCATCGGCCACGGTGGCGATTGCCGAGCCGTAGTGGACACTCTCGACGAGGCCGTCGCGGGTCTGGACCGCGAGCGGGGCGTGCTGCGGGAGCCGCTCCGGGGCCAGCGGCGTCGGGATGTGCGCGAGGGCAGGAGAAATCATTGCGTCCTTTGGCGGTGGTGTTGGTGGTGTTGGTGGTGTCTGGTCGAGCTGGCGGGGTTCAGACGCCTGCAAGGGGGTTGAGGATCGAGTCAAGGGCAAGGCCAACGGCATGCAGGTGCTGGCTCATGGCGATGCGCGCCGTCGCCGCGTCGCCGGCCTCAATGGCGGCCAGGATGCGCCGGTGCTCCTCGTCGGAGGCGTGCTGGCGGTCCGCCACCATGTTCAGGGTTTCGGACTGGTGGGCCAGGGCCTCCCGGATGTCCGCGACGACGTTTTCGAACACCTTGTTCCGGCTGGCCCTCGCGATCAGCGCGTGGAAACTTGAGTCCAGGCCCACCCACACTTCGGGGTCGTCCTCGGCGGTCATCGCGGCGACGATGTCCCGAAGGGTTTCCAGTTCCTCGGGCGACCGCCGTTCTGCCGCCAGCCCGGCGGCAGGAACCTCGATGTGGGGACGTGCCTCGGTGAGGTCGCGTGCTGAGTATTGGCCAAGGACCAGGTCCTTGGCCACGTGGTCGGCGACGACGAACGTGCCCCGCCCGGTCCTGGTGACGGTCAGCCCCAGGGCGGTGCAGGAACGCAAGGCCTCGCGGACCACTGAGCGGCTCACGCCGTACTCCTGGGCAAGCGTGGCCTCGGAGCTGAGCTTGGCGCCGACGCCGAGCTTGCCGGATTCGATTTCGGAGCGGAGGACATTGAAGACTGCTTCGGCCGCGCTGAGGCGGGCGAGAGGCTGTCCTGCTGTCCGGCTGTCTGACAGGTTCACGCTTAAAATATGGCAGAGATCACACCGGGGTGTCAACTGTGACGGCGGCCCCGGGGCCCGGGGCCGCCGTCATCGTGGTGCTCCGAGGCCCGCCTACAGCGCGGCGAGCAGGTCCTTCATTTCCTGGATCTCGCCCGTCTGGGACGCTGCAATGTCCCTGCCCAGCTGGATGGCCGCGGCGTTACTGCCGCTGCGGACCTCGGCGTTCGCCATCTCGACGGCGCCTTCGTGGTGGGCGATCATCTGGCTGAGGAACAGCCGGGCGGCCTCGGCGCCCTGGGCGGAGTCGAGCTTCTCGAGGTCGTCGCCGTTCATCATGCCGGTCATGGAGTGGCCGCCGGGCGCCTGGCTGGGTTCGTTCCAGTCGTTGAGCCAGCCGTTCATCTTCTCGATCTCGGGTGCCTGGGCTGCCTTGATCTTCGTTGCCAGCGCGGTGACCCCGGCATCGATGCCCTGCTTCTTGAGGATCATGTCGCTCATCTCCACGGCCTGGGCGTGGTGCGGAATCATGGCCTGGGCAAACATGGCGTCCGAGCCGTTGTGGTCCGCGTTCGCGGCGGCCGGGGCCGAGCTCGCCGCCGCGGTGCTGTGGTCCATGCCGGGCATGCTGCTCCCGCCGGAAGTGGATCCGGTGGAGCAGCCTGCCAGCGCAATGACGGCGGCGAGGGTGGCGGAAATGGTGAGGGTCTTCTTCATGGGAAATCGTGTCCTTCGTGGATCCGGTGGCGGAGCCGTTGGTCTGGTGGCGCGCGGCGGCCTCTGGGATTGGCGGCCGTGCGCTGGGAGCGGGTGCGCCGGCGTCGTCACGGCACATGCCCAGTCCTACGTGCGGCTGATGGACAGATCCCGGGGAGTTGGTGTCCCGGGATGATACGTGCGGTCCGGCTGCCGGGCTGCCAAGGCTGGCGGCCAGGATTGCATCGCCAGCGTTGTGGTCCCGGGCGGCGGGGCGCTCAGGGAGGTGCCCGCCGGGGAGGGGGTGCAGTCAACGTGAACCGCCGACTTATCGGTGCACCCGCCTGGGCAGACGCACGACGGCGGCACTGGAGTGCCGCCGACGGTCACCGAGGCTGGCGTCACCGGGACGGGCGTAGCGGCGGCGGTCGGCGGCGCCGTCAGGTCCGCGGTGTGGCTGGCGTGGCCGTCGTGGCCGGGTGCGGATGGCAGGGAGGCAGGGTGCTCCGCCGCGACTTGTCCGGCGCTGCCAGGAAGTGGCTCCTGGGAGTGCATCCCATGAGGGCCGGAGAAGATGTGCATGCCCAGGAAGCCTGCGATCACGGCAAGAATTCCGGCCAGCAGCACGGCGCGGCCGAAGGCGGAGGCGGCCCCTGCTGGGCTGGCTGCGGTCATCGCGGTCCTCCTTTTCGCGCCCTCGGTGTGGTTTTCAGGCTACCGGTGTTCAACGAAAGTTTCGGGTACTGTGTTCCAGCCACCCATGAGCCGCCGCCGTGAGCAAGTTTGGCCGGTACGGTCAACTATGACAGTATCTGCGTATGAATGCAGATATGCAGATTGAAGTCGACAGCCCCCACGTGGAGCTCGCCGTCGAGGTGTTCTCGATGCTGGCCGACAGCACACGCGTCCGGCTGATCCTCGCTTTGGGGGACGGGGAACTGCCGGTCAACGCGCTCGCCGAGAAAGTGGGGAAACCGGCGTCGGCCGTGTCGCAGCACCTGGCCAAGATGCGACTGGGCGGCATGGTCGCCACGCGGCAGGAAGGCACCAAAGTCTTTTACCGGCTGCAGAATGACCACGCCCGGCAACTGGTGATGGACGCGATCCACCAGGCGGAGCACGCGCTCGGCACCGCCCCGGGGCACGGCTCATGAGCCGCCCGTCGGACGCCGTGGACGAACACAGCAGCGGCGGCGCGCAGGAGCACACCCACGACGTAGGCGCTGTCCACGAAGACGATCACCCGCACGGCCACGACCACGGTCATGACCACCCGCCTGACCATGACCACGGTCATGACCACCCGCACGTAGACCACCCGCCTGACCATGACCACGGCCACGGTCATGACCACCCGCACGTAGACCACCACGCCCATGACCACGGCCACGGTCATGGCCCGCACGGGCATACGCACGCCAAGGGTCTCAAGGGCTGGCTCCAGTCGGTCTTCGTCCCGCACTCGCACGACGCCGCGGACTCCATCGATGAGGCGCTCGAATCCAGCTCGCAGGGCATCCGTGCGGTCAAGGTCTCCCTGCTGGGGCTCGGCACCACCTCGCTCTTCCAGCTCGTGATCGTGCTGGTCAGCGGCTCGGTGGCGCTGCTGGCAGACACGGTGCACAACTTCTCCGACGCGCTGACCGCTGTCCCGCTGTGGATCGCGTTTCTGCTGGGCCGCCGCAAGGCCACCCGGACGTACACCTACGGTTTCGGCCGGGCCGAGGACCTCGCCGGGCTCTTCATTGTGGCAATGATTGCGCTCTCCGCGGTGGTGGCCGCCGTCGAATCCGTCCGGCGCCTCTTCGAACCCCAGCCCGTGCACAACCTCGGCTGGGTGCTCGCCGCCGGGCTGGTGGGCTTCGCCGGCAACGAACTCGTGGCGATCTACCGGATCCGCGTCGGCCGGCGGATCGGTTCCGCGGCTTTGGTGGCCGACGGCATCCACGCCAGGACGGACGGCTTTACCTCGCTGGCGGTCGTGGCGGGCGTCGTCGGCGTCTGGCTCGGCTTCCCGCTCGCGGACCCGATCGTGGGCCTGCTGATCTCCGCCGCCATCGTCGTCCTCCTCTGGGGCACCGTGCGCGACGTCGGACGGCGGCTGATGGACGGCGTCGACCCCGAACTGACCCAACGGGCTGAGGCCGTGATCGCGGAACACGCCCGGGCCGGTGGCGCCGCGCGCCTGCGCTGGTCCGGACACCGGCTGCACGTCGAGGTCACGGTGCCTGTCGCGATTGACGCGCACCTCGTCGAGCTCGCCTCCGTGACGTCCAATCTGGAACGCGGGATCCGGCAGGCATTGCCCCACGTCGGCTCGGTGACCGTTGTGCCCGGCTTCGCCACCGACGAGTCAGCGAAGAGCGCCTAAATCCCCAGCGTGGCGAGACTCTGCTGCAGCGTCTCCGCCGAGTGGTGCAGCGAGGCGAGTTCGCCGTCGTCCATGGGGGTATCCAGGACCTGGCGGACCCCGCCGTGACCCACGATGCTCGGCAGGGACAGCGCCACGCCGGTGATGCCATACTGGCCGTCCAACACGGTGGACACCGGGAGGACGGCGTTTTCCCCGCGCATCAGGGCCTCCACGATGCGCGCGCCGGACAGCCCTATCGCGTAATTCGTGGCGCCTTTGCCGGCAATCACCTTGTAGGCCGCCTGCGTCACCTCGCGCGCGGTGTCGGCGAGGTAGTCGGACGTGAATACGGGTTCCCCGTCGACCTTCCAGCCGCGGATCGGGACCGGGCCGATCGTCGCGCCGGACCAGATGGGGAATTCGGTGTCGCCGTGCTCGCCCACCATGCTGGCGTGCACGCTGGTGAGGGAGACGCCGGCCTTCCGCGCCAGCAGCCAGCGCAGCCGGGACGTATCGAGGACGGTGCCGGAGGAGAAGATGCGGGAGGACGGCAGGCCGGAGATCTTCTGGGCGGCGACGGTCAGGACGTCGCAGGGGTTGGTCACCAGGACGTAGACGGCGTCCGGGGCGTGCGTGAGGAGTTGCGGCATGAGCTGTTCGAGGATGCGGACGTTCGTGCCGGCCAGGTCCAGCCGTGTCTGGCCCGGCGCCTGTTTGGCCCCGGCGGTGATGACGACGACGTCGGCGCCTTCCGTTGCGGAGATGTCACCGCCGCCGGTGACGGTTGCCGCAGCAGCGGCGAACTGGGTGCCGTGGGCCAGGTCCAGCACCTCGGCCTCGGCCTTGGTTGCGTTGACGTCGAAGAGGGCGACGTTGCTGGCCGAGCCGCGGATCAGGGCCGCGTAGGCGAGGGAGGTGCCGACGCTGCCGGCGCCGACAATTGCGAGTTTTGATCCGGGACTCTGGGGCATGGGTTGCTTCTTTCCGGTCAGACGGCGGGCGGCGCGACAGTGCCGGCCGTCTCGCCGCCGTCGATCACAAATTCGGCGCCCGTGACAAACGAGGACTCGTCGCCGGCCAGGTACACGGCCAGGTCGGCGACCTCGCTGGGTTGCCCGACCCGGTGCAGGGGGACATGTCCAGTTTCGAACGTCATTCCGGCGGTCATGGGCGTCTCGACGACCCCGGGATGGACTGAGTTTACCCGGATGCCGAAGCCGCCAAGATCCAGGGCGGCGCTCTTGGTCAGGCCGCGGACGCCGAATTTCGAGGCTGTGTATCCGGAGAGGTTCTCGTAGCCCCGGAGGCCGGCAATCGAGGAGATGTTGATGATGGAGGCGGGGGCTCCGCGTTTCATGGACGGTGCCGCAGCCTGGATGCCGTTGAAGACACCGGTGAGGTTGACGTCGATGATCCGGGCCCACAGCTCGTGCGGATATTCGTCGATCCGGCCGAAGTTCACCATGCCGGCATTGTTGACCAGGATGCTGAGGCTGCCGAACGCGGTTACGGACTCGTTCACCGCCGACTCCCAGTCCGTCGGTTCCGTGACGTCCAGGTGGACAAAGCGGACGCCGTTCCCGAGCTGGCCGGCCAGTTGCCGGCCAGCCTCATCGAGGACATCGCCGACGACGACCCGGGCCCCTTCGTCCAGGAAGTGTTTCGCGATGGCCGCGCCGATGCCGCGGGCGCCGCCGCTGACCAGGGCCACTTTGCCGTCCAACCGTCCCATAGCTGAGTCCTCTTCGGCAGCGAGCCTCACGAGGGACGCGTCGGTCCGGGCTCGTCTCCAGCTCACCAAGGACCGCCGGGCTTGGGCAGGGCCGTTGGACCCTAGACGGGCCCGCTGCGCAACGGAAGAGGACCCGCCGTCGCGCGCGTCCTGAGCCGCCGGCTCAGAGGTGCTGGATGCCTGCCCGCTGCATGGCGTCCTTGTAGACCTCGACGTTCTTACTCAGGAGTTCATCCTGCTTCGCCGCCGAGACGGCGAAGGCGCGGCCGCCCAGGGCCGTGGCCTTGTAGATCTTGACGCCGCGGTTCTTCAGGGAGGAGTGGTAGGTCTTCTCGAAGAGCGTCAGGAAAGCGTGGGCATCGGCGCCGTGGGCGATGACGGCGGAGACGCGCTTGTTGATCTTGAGGAACTGGCGGAACGGCCGCAGTCCGTCCGTCTTCTCCTGGACGTTCAGCGCCGAGGGCAGCTCGGGGTCGCGGACCCAGGGGTAGGCGTTCCACGGCATCACGTAGCGGGGGTCGAGTTCGACGGCGTCGTAGATGGAGGTGGCGCGGCGGGCGGTCTCGTCATCGTTGAAATGAGATACGAAGCCCGATTCGGTGCCCTTGCCCGGCGCGATGTGGAGGCTGACGATCCGGCACTCGTCCTCGTCGTGGACGGGATCGATGTAGGGGACGACCGACCCCGGCTTCTTTTCCATCAGTTCGTCGCAAAGCTGCGTTACGGCGGCGATGTTCGGTTCCTGCAGCAGGGTCTTCTTTTCGTCCCAGTCAATCGTCACGATTTCTCCCTCAGCGCTCGGCGTCCAGAATCAGGCGTCTGGTTCCACTCTACGCTTTTGGGCGCCGGGGCGTCTTTTCGGTCCTGGGGAAGAGGCGACGGACCCCTAGTCACGGGCGGACAGCCGGGCGTACGCTTAAAGCGCCTGCAGGTAGCCATCTGGTTTAGCCGGGTCGTTCAGGACATGAAAATGTCCGAGCCATCTCATAGCGAGATCGCGAAGGTACCTGCAGGCCTCGCATTTAAAGGCAGCGCGCGTGGAGTTCCGCATTGCAGCCGAATCCGTAACGCCAACCTGGGTCAGGTGCGCTCACCACAAAGTGACCGCCGCCGTTGCTGAATCCGGCCGCCGCAGCATGAGAATCCGTCCAAACCTCTGGCCCCCGCCGGCCGCCACGGGCATGATGGAAGCGATCCCAGGTCCTCACTCCGCCGCGGCGCCCAACGGCCGCCGGGTCGACCCCGAAAGCAGGCGAAGCGTGAATTCAGAAGCGATGGAACGGGCCCGGGAAGTCGAGGCGCAGCTGACGGATGAGGAACGCTTTTCACTACTGATCAGCGTCATGGGTGCCAATGCGGTGCTCAAGGACAAGGATCCGCGTATCCCGGACGGCGTCCCGATGAGTGCCGGCTACACGCCCGGGATCGCGCGGCTGGGCATCCCCGCGCTGCTGATGAGCGACGCGAGCCTGGGCGTGACCAACCCCGGCTACCGGGAGGGCGACACCGCCACGGCGCTTCCGGCGTCGATCGCCCTGGGAGCCAGCTTCAACCCCGAGCTCGCCCGCAGATCCGGGCAGCTGGTGGGCCGGGAGGCCCGGAGCAAAGGGCTCAACGTCCAGCTCGCCGGCGGACTCAACCTGCACCGCGACCCGCGCAACGGCCGGAACTTTGAGTACCTCTCCGAGGACCCCTGGCTCACCGGAGTCCTCGGCGCGGAATCGGTCAAGGGCATCCAGGGCGAGCAGGTCATCTCGACGGTCAAGCATTTTTCCCTGAACTGCAACGAGACCAACCGGCATTGGCTGGACGCCATCATCGACCCGGGCGCGCACCGGGAATCCGACCTGCTCGCCTTCGAAATCGCCATCGAACGCGCCCAGCCCGGCTCGGTCATGACCGGCTACAACAAGATTAACGGCACCTACGCGGGCGGCAACGAGCCGTTGCTTCAGGGCATCCTGAAAGGCGCCTGGGGCTTCCCCGGCTGGGTGATGTCCGACTGGGGTGCGACGCCGAGCTGGGAGTTCGCGCTGCGGGGCCAGGACCAGGAATCCGGCGTGCAGATCGATGTGATGATGTGGGGGCACGAGACCTTCACCGCCCCGCTGCGCGCGGCGTATGCGGCGGGTGAACTCCCCAAGGAACGCCTGTCCGAGATGGTGCAGCGCATCCTCTACGCCATCTTCGACGTCGGCATCGACCGGTGGGAGGGAACGCCCGACGTCGACCTCGCCGCCCATGCCGACATCGCCCTGGAGACCGCGCGGCAGGGGATTGTGCTGCTCAAGAACGACGGCCTGCTTCCGCTGGAGGCGCCCTCAACTGCTGCCGCGCCCTTCAAGGTCGCGGTCATCGGGGGACATGCCCAGCTCGGGGTACCCTCCGGCTGCGGCTCGAGCGCCGTCACTCCGCCGGGCGGCTACGCCGAGGTCCACTCCATCGGCGGCCCGGGCATTATGGGCAGCATGCGGAACCTGTACGTGCTGCCCTCCTCCCCGCTGGCGGAACTGCAGAAGCTGCTGCCTGACGCCGAAATTGAATACGACCCCGGGATGAGCCCGGCCGAGGCAGCGCTGCTGGCGCGCCGGTCCGACGTCGCCGTCGTATTTGGCATCCGGGTGGAGGGTGAGGGCTACGACAATGCGGACCTGTCGCTGCCGTGGGGCCAGGACGCCGTGATCGAGGCGGTCGCGGGCGCCAACCCGAACACCGTGGTGGTCCTCGAGACCGGCAACCCTGTGGCGATGCCGTGGCTTCCGAAAGTCAGGGCGGTCCTGGCGGCCTGGTACCCCGGGCAGCGCGGCGGCCAGGCGATCGCCGAAATCCTCGCCGGTGTCACGAACCCCTCCGGGAAACTCCCGCTGACCTTCCCGGCGGGCTTGGACCAGACGCCGCGGCCTGAGCTGCCGGGCCTCGGCACGCCGTGGGGAACCCCGACGGCGGTCAACTACAACGAGGGATCCGACGTCGGCTACCGCTGGTTTGCGAAGACCGGCCAGCAACCCCTGTTCCCCTTCGGCCACGGACTCAACTACACCCGGTTCGGCTATGCGGACCTGGCAGTGCAAAGCCGGGGCGGGGTGCGGGCCGAGTTCACCGTCACCAATGCGGGGCCGCGCCGTGGGGCGGACGTCCCCCAGCTTTACCTGCTTGAGGATCCTGCAGGGTCCCGGATGCGGCTGCTCGGCTTCGAACGCGTGGACCTGGAACCCGGTGAATCACGGACCGTCTCGTTGGACGTTGATCCGCGGCTGCTGGCCTCCTACGACTCCAGCCGCGGGCAGTGGCACACCCATGGTGGCAGCTACCGCCTGGCGCTCGGGTATTCGGTCGGTAACTACGCCATGGAGGCCGACGTATCCTTGGCCGAGTCGTGGTTCGGGCGGTAGCCGGCCGGGTTACCCGGCAGTGTTTCAGGCCGCGGTTGCAGCCGCTGATCCGGCCCCGGGCGGGCCCGGCTGATCATCTTGGCGAGGTGCCGGAGTCCGCGCCGCTCCCGGGAAGCTGCTGCTTCAGAAGGCGGAGACCCGGGCAGTGGTGGTGCGGTGGATTGGTAGGTGTGTCCGGTGGGGGTGGTGATGTCGAGGGTGTGTCGGGGTCCGGGGCG
>NZ_MQTS01000129.1 GCF_020532825.1 Arthrobacter sp. SO3 | reverse complement strand
CGCGAACTTCCCGTTGTAGCCCCGGCTGCCGACGCGGCAGCCGGGGCTACAACGGGAAGTTCGCGGGTGGGGTGCGCAACTGTCGCTGCGCCTGAGGCTCCGTTGGTGGAGGAACTGTCTCCGGCGTCGAAGGATTCGAACAAAGGCCACCACTTGGCATCCACGGTGTTCTTGTCCTGCTGATAACGCTCGTACAGTTCGTCAACGAGCCACTCGTTTCCGCCAAATTCCTCTGGTAGACGGTGGCTAGGCTGCTCTGGCACTTGAATTACGCCTCTTCCATGAGTTTGATTCCCACTGGCTTCACGGTGCCTCAGCACGACGATTGAACCAGTCTCCGCGTCCAGTGAACCCAGACCTCTGCCAGTCTAGTGACGATTCTTGCCAAACCGCCAATAAGGGTGACTCAAATCATCGAGTCGGCTGAAAGCGTCGTGACGGCACCCCATCGGGCCCCCGGAGGCCTCCCCGCAGGCAGCGGAACGACAGCAGAACTGCACCGGAAGGGCAGCAGAACGCCGGCTCGTGGCCGGGTCGGGCGGGTGCCGCAGTCCGTGGAAGCCTCGCTAGACTCGCACGGAGAACCCGTTAAACACCGGAATGCCTACCTAAGGAGCAGCCGTGCGTTTCCTGACCGAGCCCACCACCGACCTGACCTATTCGGACCTCTTTCTCGTACCGTCCCGTTCCGACGTCACCTCCCGCCTGGATGTGGACCTGGCAGCGGACGACGGAACGGGTTCCGTGATTCCCCTGGTGGCGGCCAACATGACGGCGGTGACCGGCAAACGGATGGCCGAGACCATGGCCCGGCGCGGGGGACTGGCGGTGCTGCCGCAGGATGTCCCCCTCGACGTGATCCGCGACGTGACGGCCTGGATCAAGACCCGCCACCCCGTCCTGGAAACACCGGTCACCCTCTCGCCGGCCGACACCGTCATCGACGCCCTGCACCTGATGGGCAAGCGTCCGCACGGGGCCATCATGGTCGTGGATGACGCGGGTGCCGTGACCGGCATCCTCCGGGCCGCGGACTGCGAGGGCCAGGACCGCTTCGCCTCGCTCGCCACGGTGATGCGCCACCAGCCGCTGGTGCTTGACGCTTCCCTGCTCGACGGCAGCACCGACGGCAGCACCGACGGCGGGTCCGGAACCGGGGCCGCCGGCGGATCAAGCGCCGGCCTGCGCCGCGCCTTTGACGCAATGGACGCTGCCGGGACCGACATTGCGCCGGTGCAGCGCGATGGCGTCCTGGCCGGAGTCCTCACCCGGAAGGGGGCCCTGCGCTCGACGCTGTACCGGCCCTCGCTGGACGCTTCCGGCAGGCTCAAGGTGGCCGCCGCCGTCGGGATCAACGGCGACGTCGCCGGGCGGGCTGCGGAACTCCTCGCTGCCGGGGTCAACGTGCTGGTCCTCGATACCGCGCACGGCCACCAGCGGAAGATGTTTGATGCCCTGGCCGCCGTAAAGGGCCTCAACCCCGGCGTGCCCGTGGTGGCAGGCAACGTGGTCACCGCCGAGGCGACCCGCGAACTCATCCAGGCCGGAGCGGACATCGTCAAGGTCGGGGTGGGCCCCGGGGCCATGTGCACGACGCGCATGATGACGGCCGTGGGCCGGCCGCAGTTCTCTGCCGTGCTGGAGTGCTCGGCCGCCGCGCGGGCTGCCGGCGGGCGCGTCTGGGCCGACGGCGGCGTCCGCTACCCGCGCGACGTGGCGCTTGCCCTGGCTGCCGGCGCCAGCCAGGTCATGATCGGATCCTGGTTCGCCGGCACGCACGAGAGCCCCGGGGACCTGCAGCAGGACGCCGGCGGCCGGATGTTCAAGGAAAGCTTCGGCATGGCGTCCGCCCGGGCCGTGCAGAACCGGAACCAGCGCGAGGGCGCCTTCGAGAAGGACCGCAAGGCCCTCTTCGAGGAAGGCATCTCCACGTCACGGATGTTCATCGATCCGGCGCGGCCCGGCGTCGAGGACCTGCTGGACATGATCACCGCCGGGCTCCGCAGTTCCATGAGCTATGCAGGGGCGGCCGACCTTGCATCGTTCCGGGAACGTGCGGTGGCCGGGATCCAGTCCGCGGCCGGCTACGAGGAAGGCCGTCCGGTCCCGCAGAGCTGGTGAGTCGCGCCGCGGGCGGACACGGCCGGCGTCGGGCGTCACCCGGCGCCGGACCGCGGCGGCTGCTCCTGTAGACTGAACTCCTTATGGACAGTAAATCTAGGTGCCGGCCTGGGGGCTGTCAGCGGGGAACGGAAACCGTTACCGCGCAGTCCACCCGAAGAGCCGGCAAACCCCGTTCACGTGCCCATCATTCTCCGGCGACACACCAGTCCGGAGCCTTTCAGGAATCAGGGTCGGCCGCGGCCGACCATCCTCCGCCGGGCGGACTGTTCCACCCCGCAGCCGTGCGGTTCCCCGGTATCCGGGTTCCACGCCGCACCGCTGGCCCGGAAGCAGGCCGCTAAATGGAGTGGCTACTTCTCGGAGCAGGACTGCTGCTCATCCTGGGAACGGGCTTCTTCGTCGCCGTTGAATTCTCCCTCGTTGCCCTTGACCAGGCCACCGTCCAGCGGGCCGTGGACGACGGCGACACTGCCGCCGTGCCCCTGCTCAAATGCCTCAAGTCCCTGTCCACCCAGCTTTCCAGCTGCCAGCTGGGCATCACCATCACGACCCTGCTCACGGGCTACGTGATGGAGCCGTCGGTCGGCAAACTGCTTGAGGGCCCGCTGGGCGCCCTGGGTATGCCGGAAGCCGCCGTGACCTCCGTGTCGCTGATCCTGGCGATGGCCTTCGCCACGCTCCTGTCCATGCTGATCGGCGAGCTGGTGCCCAAGAACATGGCCATTGCGCTGTCGTTCCAGGTCGGCAGGGCGCTGGCCGGCCCGCAGCTGGTCTTCACGGCCATCTTCAAACCGGCCATCGTGGTGCTCAACGGCTTCTCCAACAAGGTGCTCAATATCTTCGGGCTGGAGGCCAAGGAAGAGATCTCCGGTGCGCGGACGCCGGCCGAACTGGCCTCCCTCGTGCGCCGCTCGGCGGCGATGGGAACCCTGGACGCCGGCACCGCCAACTTCATCGCCCGGACGCTCAAGTTCTCGGGCCGGACGGCGGCAGACGTCATGACGCCCCGCATCCGGGTCGAGACCATCGACGGCCACCAGCCGGTGTCCGACATTGTGGAGGCGGCACGCCGCACCGGCTATTCGCGGTTCCCGGTCATCGGCGAATCCTCGGACGACATCCGCGGAGTGGTGCACATCAAGAAGGCCATCGCCGTTCCCTCGGACCGGCGCGCCAAGCTGGAGGCCGGTGCCATCATGACGGATGTGCTCCGGGTTCCGGAAACCATCCACCTGGACGCCCTGCTGGCGGAATTGCGCGAAGGCAATCTGCAACTGGCCGTGGTCCTGGATGAGTACGGCGGAACCGCCGGCATCGCCACCCTGGAGGATCTGGTGGAGGAAATTGTCGGGGAAGTGGCCGATGAACACGACAAGGTCCGGCCGGGGCTGCTGCAGAGCGCCTCGGGGGACTGGTATTTTCCCGGCCTGCTGCGCCCCGATGAACTCTCCGAGCAGATCCCGGGACTAACCGTTCCCGACGAGTCTGCCTACGAAACGGTCGGAGGCTACGTTATGAGCCAGCTGGGCCGGATTGCTTCCGTGGGAGACACGGTCGACGTCGGCGGCGGGACCCTGAGTGTCACCCGCATGGACGGGCGCAGGATCGACCGGATCTGCTTCCGGCCCGTCCGTGTCCCCGGCGAAAGCCGCGCCGCCGCCGAGGATGGTGCCGAATGAGCGACTGGGTAGGAATTCTCTGGCTGGTGGTACTGCTGATCGGTAACGCCTTCTTCGTGGCCGCCGAGTTCGCCGTCATGTCCGCGCGCCGGAGCCAGATTGAGCCCCTCGCCGAGGCGGGCTCCATGCGTGCGCAAACCACCTTGCGCGCGATGGAAAACGTCTCCCTGATGCTGGCCTGCGCCCAGCTGGGCATCACCGTCTGCTCGCTGCTGATCCTGCAGGTCGCCGAACCGGCCATCCATCATTTGATGGTGGTGCCGCTGGAAGCGGTTGGCATTCCGGTGGAAATAGCAAACATTGCGGCGTTCGCCGTCGCGCTGCTGGTGGTCACGTTCCTGCACGTCACCATTGGCGAGATGGTTCCGAAGAACATCTCGGTGTCCGTTGCGGACAAGGCAGCCCTGCTGCTGGCGCCGCCGCTGATGTTCATCGCCCGCGCGGTGAAGCCGGTGATTGTTGCCCTCAACTGGTCCGCGAACCACATCCTGAAACTGATGCGGATCGAGCCCAAGGATGAGGTCACGTCCTCCTTTACCCTGGAGGAAGTGCAGTCGATCGTGCAGGAATCGACCCGCCACGGGCTCGTGGACGACGACGCCGGCCTGATCACCGGTGCACTCGAATTCTCGGAACATACCGCCTCCCGGGTCATGGTCCCGCTGGACAAGCTCGTGATGCTGAAGTCGGCCACCACCCCGGTGGAGTTCGAAAAGGCCGTGAGCCGCACCGGGTTCTCACGCTTCCCGATGCTGGACGAGGACGGGATGCTCTCCGGCTACCTCCACATCAAGGACGTGCTGTCCATCCCGGACGCGGCCTACCACCAGCCGATCGCCGAAAGCCACATCCGGTCCCTGGCGAACCTGTCCATGGATGACGAGGTCGAGAAAGCCATGTCCGTGATGCAGCGGACCGGCTCGCACCTGGCCCGTGTCATCGGCCCGGACGGAAAAACCCAGGGCGTGCTGTTCCTGGAGGATGTTATCGAGGAACTCGTCGGGGAGATCAGGGACGCCACCCAGGCCACCGGTTACCGGAGGCTCGGCCAGGACCAGCAGTAACGTGAGGTGTATCCCTAAATAGGAATCATTCCTATTTAGGGATACACTCGGAGCTATTGCTATTGCTCCTGATTCTCAATAACAGATCCGAGGTCTCCCGTGCGTCGTCCTGCTGCCCGTTCCATCGTCGCCGCTCTTGCCGGCCTGAGCGTGCTCCTGACGGCCTGCGCACCGACATCGGGGAACCCGCAGGGGAGCAGCGACGGAACTGTGGACGTTGTGGCCTCCACCAGCGTTTACGGGAACATCGTGGCCGCCATCGGCGGGGACAAGGTGAAAGTCAGCTCCATCATCACGCGCACCAGCCAGGACCCGCACTCCTACGAGGCGACCACGCAGGACAAGCTGGCGGTTTCCAAGGCCGAGCTGGTGGTGGAGAACGGCGGCGGCTATGACGATTTCATCCACAAGCTCGCAGACGACACGGGTCTGGACCACGGCAGGGTCCTGAATGCCGTGGAACTCTCCGGGCTGGCTCCGGAAGGAACTGCCGGTCCGTCCGCCCCCAACGCCGACGGGCACGCCCACGGCCACGCCGGCTTCAACGAGCACGTCTGGTACAGCCTGCCCGCCATGGGGCGCCTGGCTGACGCCGTCGCGGCCAAGCTCAGTGAACTTGAGCCGTCGTCCGCCGGGAACTTCCGCAGCAACGCGGCGGCGTTCAAGGATTCGCTCGGCGGCCTCGAAGCGAAGCTGGCGGGAATCAGGGCGTCCGCCGGCGGGGCGTCCGTCGCCGTGACGGAACCCGTGCCGCTCTATCTGCTCGATGCCGCCGGCCTGAAAAACCAGACCCCGGACGGGTACACCGCCGCGATCGAAGAAGACACCGATGTGCCGCCCGCCGTCCTCAAGGCCGCCACCGACCTCATGGCGTCGGGCAGCATCAGGCTGCTGGCCTACAACCCGCAAACCGAAGGCCCGCAAACGATCGCCGTCAAGAATGCGGCGGCAGCTGCCGGGGTTCCGGTGGTGAACTTCAGCGAGACCCTTCCCGACGGCAAGTCCTACCTCCAGTGGATGGCTGACAATGTCGACAACATCGGCAAGGCCCTGGCCTAAGACTGCACCATCCCACCGACAAGATCGCCGATGTCCGCCCGGCGCACGAGCGCCGGGCCTAAGATAATCGGGACAGCGTGACCAGGCCGCATGGCCAGCCAGCCAGGCGGAGAGCCAGGCAGAAGGCGCGGGCCGAGGGCCCGCGCAGAATTCGAGGAAATCCAAAGTGACACCCGTAGTGAGCCTCCGTGGAGCCTCCCTCGCGTTCGGCAAACGGACTTTGTGGGAGGGCCTGGACCTGGACATCAACCCGGGTGAATTCTTCGCAGTCCTAGGTCCCAATGGCAGTGGCAAAACGACGTTCCTCAAGGTCCTGCTTGGACTGCAGGAACTGAGCTCCGGCTCGGCCACGCTCGCGGGGCGGCCCGTGGAGCGCGGCAGCCGGGGGATCGGCTATGTTCCGCAGCAGAAGTCATTCGACCCGGATACCCCCCTGCGCGCCCGCGATCTCGTGGGGCTGGGTGTCGACGGCCACCGCTGGGGAATCCGGCTCGGCGCCGCGAAAGTGAACCGCAGAATCGATGAGCTGCTCGACCAGGTGGGAGCCGCCGACTACGCGAAGGTCCCCGTCGGCCAGCTTTCCGGCGGCGAGCAACAGCGGTTGCGGGTGGCGCAGGCGCTGGCCACCGACCCCAAGGTGCTGCTTTGCGACGAACCCCTGCTGTCCCTTGACCTGCAGCACCAGCAGGCAGTCAGCGCCCTGATCAACAAGCAGTGCCACGACCGGGACAGTGCCGTGGTGTTCGTCACGCACGAGATCAACCCGATCATGGATTACGTGGACCGGGTGCTGTACCTGGCCGGCGGACGCTTCCGGGTTGGCCCGCCGGAGGAAGTCATGACCACCGAGGTGCTGTCCGATCTCTACGACAGCCATGTCGAAGTGCTCCACGCGAACGGACGGCTGATCGTCGTCGGACTGCCCGACGCCGCCACCCATCACCACGAGGACGCCCACGTCGTGGCGGGGGAGGTGGGCTAGATGGACCTGGACAGCCTGTTCAATTCAATCTTCAACTTCGAAAACTACGGCGAACTGCTCGCCCTGGTCCAGAATTCCCTGTGGGCCGGCGCGGTCCTCGGCCTGCTGGGCGGGCTGATGGGAACGTTCGTGATGAAGCGGGACCTGGCCTTTGCCGTGCACGGCATCTCCGAACTTTCGTTTGCCGGCGCTGCCTTTGCCCTCCTGATCGGGGCAGACATTGTCCTGGGCTCCCTGGTGGGATCCGTCGTGGCGGCGCTGCTGCTGGGTCTGCTCGGCGTCCGCGCCCGGGACAAGAACTCGATCATCGGCGTCATCATGCCCTTCGGGCTGGGCCTGGGTATCCTGTTCCTCTCCCTGTATGAGGGGCGCGCCGCCAACAAATTCGGCCTGCTCACCGGCCAGATTGTCTCCGTCGGGACCGTCCAGCTGCAGGTGCTCGCGGTCGCCGCCGTCGTGGTGATGATTGCCCTGGTGGCCATCTGGCGTCCGCTGACGTTCGCCAGCGTGGACCCCGACGTCGCGTCGGCCCGCGGCGTGCCCGTGCGGGCACTGGCCATCGGGTTCATGCTGCTGCTCGGCGTCAGCGTGGCCCTCTCCATCCAGATTGTTGGCGCCCTTCTGGTGCTCGCGCTGCTGATCACCCCCGCGGCGGCGGCCATGCGGGTGACGTCCTCACCCCGGCTGGTGGTGATTCTCAGTGTGGTGTTCGCCATGGCGGCCACCGTCGGCGGGATCCTGCTGGCCCTCGGCGGCAGGATCCCGATCAGCCCGTATGTGACCACGCTGTCGTTCCTGATCTACGTTGTGTGCCGGATGATCGGCGGGGTCCGGGCCAGGCGCGGCATGAACGGCCGGGTTCTGCGCGGTGCGGCGGTGCCGGCGGCCTGAGCCGCGGGCGTCGCACTGCAGCAAACATGCATCACTGCAAGTATGCATTTGCGCAATCATTGCAGTCGTGCAATTATTCAAAGCATGACTACTGTTGCTCCGCTGCCCCTGCGTGAGCGCAAGAAGGCTGAGACGTGGGGAGCGCTTCATGAATCGGCCGCATCGCTTGCCCTTGATCGCGGCGTTGACGAGACCACGGTCGAGGCCATCGCCGCCAGCGCCGGCGTCTCGCCGCGGACGTTCTTCAACTATTTCCATGTGAAGGAAGACGCCATACTGGGGCTGCGTGAACCGGTCCTGGATCCGGCGCAGCTGTCCCGCATCTCCGTCACGGCGGATGATCTGGTGGGGCAGATCTCGCGCCTCCTGGTGACCGTTGCCTGGACTGCGATCGGCGGCACCGACCGTGCCCGGCGCCGCCAACTGATTGCCCGGTATCCCAATCTGGCCCGCCGCCATATGGACTACATGGTCAAGGCCGAGCGGCTCGTCTCCCAAGGCATCTCAGGCCTGCTGGCGCAGGATCCCGTGTGGGCCGCCGGCGTCGAAGGCTTCGGCCCGGAGGAAGCCGCGCGGATGCTGGTCATGATCGCCGGTGTTCCCATCCGCTTCAATCTCACTTCAGCTGACTTCGACCCGGTCGAGGGAATCTCCGCGGAGACCCTCGGACCGTCGTTGACCCTGCTGCACGATTTACTAAGGAAAATTTCATGACCAAGCAAGCCGTCCCCGCCGCGGGACCGGCCGAAGGAAAGCAGCACATGGTGCTGCTCTTCGTGGGCCTCATGCTCTCGATGCTTCTGGCCGCACTGAACCAGACCGTGCTCAGCACGGCACTGCCCACGATCGTCGGCGAACTCCACGGAGTCAGCGATATGCTCTGGGTCATCACCGCCTTCATCCTCGCCTCCACCATCACCATGCCCATCTACGGCAAACTGGGCGACCTGATGGGACGCAAAGCCCTGCTGATGGGCGCCATTATCCTGTTTATGATCGGGTCCGTCATCGGCGGCCTGGCGAACGACATGGCTGTGCTGATCACAGCCCGCGTCGTCCAGGGCCTTGGCGGCGGCGGCCTGATGATCCTGTCGCAGGCCGTCATTGCCGACGTCGTTCCGCCCCGCGAACGCGGTAAGTACATGGGCATGATGGGTGGCGTTTTCGCCATTGCCTCCGTGGCCGGTCCGCTGCTGGGCGGCTGGTTCACCGAAGGACCCGGCTGGCGCTGGGTGTTCTGGATCAACATCCCGCTGGGCCTGCTGGCGCTGGCCGGAGCCGTGTTCTTCCTGAAGCTGCCCAAGCACCATGGCAAACCGCGCCTGGACCTCGGCGGAATGGTGCTGCTCGCCATCGCAACAACGTGCCTCGTGCTGTTCGCGACCTGGGGCGGCGGCAAGTACGAATGGAGCGACCCGATCATCCTCGGACTGATCGCCGGCACGGTCCTCAGCGGGGTGGCCTTCGTCCTGGTGGAGCGCCGGACGGCCGAGCCGATCATTCCGCTGCACCTGTTCAAGGACCGCAACTTCAATCTTGCAACGATCGCCGGCCTGCTGATCGGCGTGGCCATGTTCGGCGCCATCGGCTACCTGCCGACCTACCTCCAGATGGCCTTCAGTGTCAACGCCACCGAATCCGGGCTGCTCATGATCCCGATGATGGGCGCCCTGCTGGTTGCCTCGGTGGTTTCCGGACAGCTGGTCAGCCGGACCGGCCGCTACAAATGGATGCCGATCGCGGGTGGCGTGCTGGTCGCCATCGCCCTCGTGCTGCTTTCCACGCTCAAGCCGGAAGCACCCCTCTGGGAAATTTGTGCCTACCTGGCCGTGATGGGCCTGGGGCTGGGCCTGAGCATGCAGATCATGGTGCTCATCGTGCAGAACTCCTTCCCGCTTCGCGAAGTCGGCACCGCAACGGCGTCGAACAACTTCTTCCGGCAGATCGGCGCCACCCTTGGTTCCGCAGTGGTCGGAAGCCTCTTCGCGAGCCGGCTGGCCGAGTTGCTCACCGAGCGCCTGCCGGCCGCGGCCGCAGGCGGCGGCGCGCCCGGAGGGTCGAACTCATTGACCCCCGCGCTGGTCAGCCACTTGCCCGCGCCGATCAAGGAGGCCATCATCTCCTCCTACAACGACGCGCTGACCCCCATCTTCATCTGGATGGTTCCGCTCGCATTGGCGGCCGCCGTGCTGATGTGCTTCATCAAGCCCAAGCCGCTGGCCACCGCAATCGAGCACGACGTTCTGTCCGAGTCCATTTCGGAGGGCAACATCCTGATCACGGCCGACGACGCCGAGGACGAGGCTCTTGCTCCGGCCGCCGGGTCGCGGAAGTAACCAGCGACAACCAAAGACACCGCGTGCGGGTTGCAGTGACTGCAACCTGTACGCGGTGTCTTCTTTTGGCTGGTGGCCGGTGGCTAGCGACCGAAGGCATTGGCCGGAGGCCGGTAGCTAGTAGCCTAGTGGCCAGTGTTCCGGGCCGTGCAATCCGGGCAGAGCCCGAAAATCTCGACGGTGTGTTCCACCGCGGTGAAGCCGTGCTCGGTCGCGGTCCTGGCCGCCCACGCTTCGACCGCGGGCGCCTCGACCTCGACGGCCTTGCCGCAGCTGCGGCACAGCAGATGGTGGTGGTGGCCGGTGACCGCGCAGCGCCGGTAGACGGCCTCGCCGTCGGCATTCCTCAGCACGTCCACCTGGCCCTCATCCGCGAGGGACTGCAGGATCCGGTAGGAGGTGGCGAGGGACACCGACGTGCCGCGGTCCTGGAGAATGCGGTGCAGCTCCTGCGTGCTGACGAAGTCCGTCAGTTCGTCCAGCACCGCGCTGACCGCGAGGCGCTGCTTCGTGACACGCTGCTCTTTGGCCGCGGCGGGGGCAGGCGCCGTCGTCCGGCTGCCGTCGGCTGGGGCGCCCTGGGACATCGTGGAACTCGCTTCGCTGGGGTTTCGTACGGGTGGTGGCAAGGTACCCAGATTACCAGCCGGGCACGTGGACACCGCCGGGGAGGAACCCTAGGCTGGCCAGATGTTGCTGACGAAGTTCACCCATGCCTGTGTCCGGCTCGAGAAGGACGGGAGGGTGCTGGTCTTCGACCCGGGTAACTTCTCCGAGACGGACCAGGCCCTCGCCGGCGCCGACGCCGTGCTGATCACCCACGAACATGCCGACCACGTTGACGTCGACGCCGTCACCGCGGCCCTGGAGGCCGCCACTGCCCAGCAGCTCTTCGCGCCGGCGGGAGTCGCGGCGCAGCTGCGGGACAAGGCGCCCGGCGCCGGGCCCCGGATCCACACCGTGGCCCCCGGCGAGGACTTCGAGGCCGCCGGGTTCTCCATCCGGAGTTTCGGGGGACAGCACGCGCTGATCCATCCGCAGATTCCGGTGGTGGCCAATATCGGCTACTTCGTGGACTCCAACGTCTACCACCCCGGAGATTCCTTCACCGTGCCCGACGGCGTGGATGTCCGGACGCTGCTGGTGCCGATCCACGCACCCTGGAGCAAGGTGGGGGAGGTAATCGACTTTGTTATCGGTGTCCGCGCCCCTAAGGCCTTCCCGATCCATGACGCACTGCTCAACGAGAGCGGGCGCCGGCTGGTGGAAGGGCACGTGACGCAGTTCGGCGCCAAGTACGGCACGGAATACCGGCACCTCTCGAGCGGGGACAGCGTCGAGGTCTAGGAGCCCGGAAGCCTCGCGACGGCTAGGACGGCCAGGTCCCGCTGGCGAAGAACTGCCGGAGGGTCTCTTCGTGCGGTGCGGGATCCAGGCCTTGGGTCTGCAGCCAGTCCGGGTTGTAGTAGTTGCCGGCGTAACGGTCGGCGCCGTCGCATATCAGGGACACGACGCTGCCGCGGCACCCCTCGGCGATCATCTCGGCGATGAGCTGCCAGACACCCCACAGGTTGGTGCCGGTGGACGGGCCCGCCTGCAGTCCGGCGTAATCGTGCAGATGGCGCATCGCAGCCACCGACGCCCCGTCCGGCACCGGGATCATGTGGTCGATGACGGCCGGGACAAAGCTGGGTTCGAGCCTCGCCCGGCCGATCCCCTCGATCCGCGACGGGCGGCCAGCGGCGGCCACAGCTTCGACGGCGGCCACAGCGGTTCCCCGCGCCGGGGCGGCTGTCTCCGGGTTGTCGCTTGGAAGTCCGCCGGTGGCAGCCCCGCGGCTTTCCAGCCAGCCAGGATAGAACGCGGAGTTTTCCGGATCCACGACGGCGAGTTGGGTGTTGTGGCGGTGGTACCGGAGGTAGCGCCCGATGGTGGCACTGGTGCCGCCGGTGCCGGCACCCACCACAATCCAGCTGGGAATCGGGTGCTCTTCCAGGGCAAGCTGGCCGAAGATGGATTCAGCGATGTTGTTGTTGCCGCGCCAGTCTGTGGCCCGTTCGGCGTAGGTAAACTGGTCCATGTAGTGGCCGTTGGTGCGCCGTGCGAGTTCCGCGGCGGCCTCGTAGACCTCCGACGCGTGGTCCACGAGCAGGCACGAGCCGCCGAACTTCTCGATCAGCGCGATCTTCTCCCGGCTGGTGGTCCGGGCCATCACCGCAATGAACGGCAGCCCCAGCAGTTGGGCAAAGTAGGCTTCCGACACGGCCGTGCTGCCGCTGGAGGCTTCAACGATGGTGGTGCCCTCGCGGATCCAGCCGTTGACCAGCCCAAAGAGGAAAAGTGACCGGGCCAGGCGGTGCTTAAGGCTCCCGGTCCGGTGGGTTGACTCGTCCTTGAGATAGAGCTGGACGCCCCAGTGCTCCGGAATCGGGACGGAATACAGGTGGGTGTCCGCCGACCTGTTGTTCTCTGCGTTGATTCTGCGGATGGCCTCGTCGGCCCAGACCCGGTCCTGCTGTCGTGCTCTGATCACTGCACCAGCCTACCCGCGGCGGCAGATTCCCCTGGATAGAGTTGGCGGATGCAGACGCTCATGGATGTAGCCACCTTGAAGGACCGGCTGGCCGGCGCCGGCAAAACCGAACGTCGGACGGTGTTGCTGGATGTGCGCTGGGCGCTCGGGGACCCGCACGGCCGGGAACAATACCTCGCGGAACACCTTCCCGGGGCGGTCTTCGTGGACCTCGCCCGGGAGTTGGCCGGAGCCGCGGACCCGAGTCGGGGCCGGCACCCGCTTCCGCCGTTGGAGCAGTTCCAGGCTTCCGCCCGTGCCTGGGGCATCCGAAGCGGCGACGTTGTGGTGGCCTACGACGACAGCGGGAATCTGGCAGCAGCCCGGCTCTGGTGGATGCTGCGGAATGCCGGACTTCCCGAGGTGTACCTGCTCGACGGCGGCCTGGCCGCCTGGCGTCACGCGGGCTTTGGCCTCGAAAGCGGTGAACGGCAGGCGCAGCCCGGGGACGTCGTGCTGGCTGGCGGTGCCATGCCCGTGGTCGACGCCGGGCAGGCGGCCTCGTGGGGCCAGCAGGGACTGCTGCTCGACGCCCGGGCGGGGGAGCGGTACCGCGGAGAGTTCGAGCCGGTGGACTCCCGCGCCGGCCATATCCCGGGAGCTGTCAGCGCCCCCACCACCGTCAACCTCGCCCCGGATGGCAGGTTCCTGCCGGCCGAGAAGCTGCGCGAACACTTCACCGGACTCGGGGTGCGCCCCGACCTCCCGACCGCTGTTTACTGCGGCTCCGGCGTCACGGCGGCCCACGAAATTGCTGCCCTCGAAATCGCCGGATTCCCTGCGGCGCTCTATCCGGGGTCGTTCTCGGAATGGTCTTACAACGCCTCGAACGATGTTGTGAGCGGGGCTGCTCCGTATCCGGACGGCACCGCTGCGAGCTAATTGAATCTCCCTGAACTCCCTGAACTCCCTGAACTCCCTGAACCGCGGGGCACCAGTCGCGGCCCAGCTGGGCTAGGCGGCTGACTGCGTTGACCGTGTTGACTGTTCTAGCTGGGTTGACGCAGGTGGCTGTTTGGCTCCCTGCGGTGTTCCGGGCAGTGGTGGTGCGGTGGATTGGTAGGTGTGTCCGGTGGGGGTGGTGATGTCGAGGGTGTGTCGGGGTCCGGGGCG
>NZ_MQTS01000128.1:14605-19937 GCF_020532825.1 Arthrobacter sp. SO3 | reverse complement strand
TACAACCACCGCCGACACCACGCAGCCCTCGGAGGACGAGCACCCATAAGCAGATGTAACCAACCTGCTGGCTGAGTACAGCTAGCAGCCCGACACCTCCTGCCCTACCGCTCCGTAACGGTCTTTAGTCCCTACTTGCCGCCGAATCCCCGTGGGAGCATTCGGAGATGAGCGACAACGACGATCCGGCTACCCCTGCGCCCGGCAAAGGCCAGCACTCCAAGCCGCACGAACCGTTCGTTCCGCCGGGGGCTGAGTCCACCCGCGAGCTAAGGGAGATGGCCCGGCGCCGGCGGGAGGCTGAGGAGAAGCTGCAGCACCACCTGCTGGAAGCCAAAGAGAAGCCCGCGGAGGATTGATGCTGGGAACCCGGCTCTCGGAGCACCTGCAGGATCTGTTGCTGGACAACGACGTCCTGGAGGATTTCCTCCGTCAACTGTCCGACCTGGCGGCCGAGTTCGCCGCAGCTGAAACCGGTCGCCCGGTGGTCTGTTCGGTGCGGGTGGCCCGGAGGCGCAGGCCGCTCGCCCTGGCCGCCGATGACACCGACGCGCGCGTGCTGGACCGGCTGCAGGACGACGTCGGGGAGGGCCCCGGGCTGGAGGCGCAGCAGTCCGGGCTGGCGGTGCTGGTGCCGGACACGACGATGGATCCCCGCTGGAGGCGCTACCAGCGGGCGGCTGCCCAGCGCGGGAACCGCAGCATTTTTGCCGTTTCGCTGCTTGCCGACCCGGACGCAGCGGCCACCCTGACCTTCCTTTCGACGTCCCCCGAGGCTTTCGACGACGGCGCCGTGGCGGCCTGCGGGGCGTTCGCCGTCCGCGCCGCCAGAGTGACGAGGCTGGCCGTCCGGTTCGACGCGGCCCGGGGCGTGAACCGGGACCTGCTGATGGCCATGCGGTCGCGGACCGAGATCAACCTTGCCACCGGCATCCTCATGGCGCAGAGCCGCTGCTCGCAGTCCGAAGCATTTGCGTTGCTGGCCAAGGTCTCCAACACCAGGAACGTCAAGCTCCGGATCGTGGCCGAGGAGATCCTGCGCAGGTTCGACGGCGGTCCCGCGGCAACAGCCTTCAGCGCCTGAGCTGCCGGGCGCCTGGGCTCCTACAGCGGTGCTCCGAGCCCGGCGAGCTTAAGGATGAGCTGAAGCCCGTCGGGCGTTCCCGGCCAGTGCCGGCGCAGGGCATCCCCGCCCGCCCGCGTGATCACGGCGCGCAAGACAAAGGCCACAATGATCACGTCATCGGCATACCCGATCACGGGCAGGAAATCCGGGACAAGGTCGATCGGTGAGAGCAGGTAGGCCAGGAGCAGGGCAAGCCGGATCCGCACCCCGGTGCCGAGGGTCTTGTCAGCGACCAGCCGCCGCAAAAGTCTCAACAGGTCCGGCAGCAACCGCAACGCATCCTTCATCGTCACCGTTTCCGGGTGCTTGCGCGCATAGCCCCACAGGAGGAGCAGGAGGACGGCGTAGACCAGCAGCAGGCCGCCGACCGCGCCGGCCACGGTTTCCCAGAACACCGGTCTCTAGCCGAGCACAGAGTCGAACGCGGTGCCCGGCAGCGGCGCCTGGGGCGGCAGCGGACGGTGCGGGCGCTCCGTGCGGATGGCGTCCTCCACGAGGGCGACCGGACGGCGCCAGGCATCCGAACCTGCCTCCATGGTGTCCACGACGCCGATCAGCATGGCCAGCAGACGGATCAGGTCCGTCATCGAAATGTCGCTGCGCAGGGTGCCCTGGCCCTGTCCGCGGCCCAGGAGCACGGCCACGGATTCGATCAGGTCGCCCGTAATGCCGGTCAGCAGCCCGCGCCGGCCGGCGACGGCTCCCAGGAGGTTGGCTTCTTCGCTGGCCACGCCCATGAGCGCATCAATGACACGGAACAGGCCATCGGCGGCGTCCGGTCCGGCGAGGGCCTCCTCGATGACCGGATCGACGATCAGCCCGAGCTGCCGGTGCAGTGCCGCGAGGACCAGTTCTTCCTTGTCGGCGAAGTTCCTGAACAGGGTGGCCGGTCCGACTCCGGCGGTCACGGCGATGGTCTGCAGCGGGACCTCGGGGCCGTGCTCCCGGAAGCACTGGCGGGCGGCCGTGATGATTTTGTCCACGTTTCGCGCGGCGTCGGCGCGGAGCGGCCTGCGGTCTGCTACCCGGTTCATTTGCCTAGGTTAGCAACGCGCGGCCGGGGCCGGGAGATTACTCCCGGGTAGTGACCAATGTGACGGATTCCGCAGATTGCTCCAGGCCGCGTCCGGACCGGGAGCGGGACAGATCCGGACTCCATCCACGCCGCCACGAACTGGGAGCACGTGAAAGACTGGTGCCATGTTGCTTGCATTTTCTGTCGCACCCTCAGGCCGTCCCGCGCGCAAGGCCGATGACGCACCCGCCGGTTCGGCGGCCATAGCGGCCGACGAGGCCTCGGTCCACGACGCCGTCGCCGAAGCCGTCCGGATCGTCCGTGAATCCGGCCTGCCGAACCACACCGACTCGATGTTCACCACCATTGAGGGGGAGTGGGATGAAGTCTTCGACGTCGTGAAGCGGGCCACCGAGGCGGTGGGCCGCTTCGGCAGCAGGGTCTCCCTCGTCATCAAGGCAGACATCCGCCCGGGATACACGGGAGAACTCACCGGGAAGCTGGACCGCCTGGAACAGGCCCTCGGAGACCAGCCCGGTCCAGCCGCAGGCTAGGACCCCCGGGCCGACTGCGGCCTACCGCCGGGACGGGTCAGCTGGAAGACTTGGGGCATGTTCGAGCATCAGCCCACCGCCCGCTGGACCGCCGTCGAGGATTTCCTGTCCGAGGTTGTGGTCCGCCCGGACAGCACCCTGAAACGCGCCGTCAGCTCCGCCCTCGAGGCGGGCATGCCGCCCATCGAAGTCGCCCCCACCGCCGGCAAACTGCTCAAACTCCTCGTCCAGCTCACCGGCGCCCGCCGCGTGCTGGAAATCGGGACGCTCGCCGGGTTCAGCACCATCTGGATGGCCCAGGGGCTGCCCGACGGCGGCCGGCTGATCACGTGCGAATACCTCTCCAAGCACGCCGACGTGGCCCGCGCCAACGTCGACTTCGCCGGGCTGGGCCACCTCGTGGAGATCCGGCTCGGGGCGGCACTCGATACCCTGCAGGCGCTCGCCGACGAGGGTGCCGAGCCCTTCGATTTCGTCTTCATCGACGCGGACAAGGAAAACAACCCGCACTACCTCGACTGGGCCATCCGCCTCGGCAGGCCGGGCACCGCCGTCGTGATGGACAACGTGGTCTGGGAAGGCGCCGTGCTGGACCCCGCCCTGGACGCCGTCAACGCCCCTGGCATCATCAGCGCTGTGAAAATGCTGGGCGAGGACCCCCGGCTGGACGGCACCGTCATCCAGACCGTGGGCTCCAAAGGCTGGGACGGCTTCGCCCTGGCGCGGGTGGTGTAGCCGTGCGGCGGGCATCGCGCCGGCGCCGGAGCTACGAGCGGAATCCCGAAAGTGCTAAGTGTGCTTAGATTTATGGAGCGGCCTGGAATTACTCAGCAGTAGCCCGGCCGTCAGATATGGACGCCGACAGCAGCAGACGCACCTCGAAGGAGAACAGGCCACCACATGAACCGGACTCCCGATTCCCAGCGGCTCCTCGCCGTGCGGATCAGCTCCGCACCGGATCACCTGGCCGGGCTCAGCCCCCTGCTCGCGGCGGCCGGGTCGGCCGTCGGCGACGTCCCGGCTCTGCTGGAGCTGGCCAAAACCGTTGCAGCAGCAGCCCCGAAACCCGGTGAGGGCCGGACCGCATTCCTGTGGGAAATCCTGGCGTCCGTCACGGCCGTTGACATCGCCGCGGGCCGGGCCATCGAACCCCATTTGGACGCCTCCGCAATCCTCGCCCAGGCCGCTGGCGAGGCGGCATTGAACGGCGGGGACCGCCCGGACGTCAACGGCGTCCATTTCGACGGCGCCTGGGGTGTGTTTGCCGCCGAAGCCGCCGGCCTGCGGCTCGAGGCCAAGTCGGCGAACGGCTGTTTCGTGCTGCACGGTTCCAAACCGTGGTGCTCCCTGGCCGCGCAGCTGGACCACGCCGTCGTGACCGCCCGGCTGGACGACGGCGGCCGCGCGGCCTTCGCCGTCGACCTCCATGCCCATGGCGTCAGCTTCGAGGATCCGCAGTGGACCAGCCGGGGACTCACGGAAATCCCCAGCGGGACCGTGCACTTCGACGCCGTTCCGGCCGTGCCGCTGGGCGACTCCGGCTGGTACTACCGCCGGCCCGGCTTCGCCTGGGGCGGCATGGGCGTGGCGGCCTGCTGGCTGGGCGGCGCCGTCGCGGTGGCCCGCGGCTTCAAGGATTCCCTGCTCAAGGGGGCCGGCGGCGGCCGCGAACCGGACCAGCTGGCGCTGGCCCACCTTGGCGAGATCGACCGCACGCTGGCTGCCCTGACCAGAGACCTCTCCGGGACCGCCGCGCGGATCGATGCCGGGGAGCTCTCCGGTACCGGGGCCTGGAGCGAAGCCCTCCGGGTCCGCGGTAACGTCGCCACCGCCGTCGAACGCATCCAGACGCTGGTCAGCCAGAACCTCGGGCCCGGCCCGCTCGCCTTCGACCCCGTCTACGGAAAACGCATGGCCGACCTCTCGCTCTACATCCGCCAGCACCACGGCATGCGCGACGATGCCCAGCTCGGTGCCCTCACGCTCAAGGGGGACCACCCGTGGTGAGCTTCACCCACCAGGACACCGGAACCAGCGAGGACGCCTGGGCAGCCAGCGGACTGGCCGCCCTCCCGGAGCTGCCGCTCGACGCCGGAGAACTCGCCGGCCAGGCGTTCATCGTCCTGGCCGCGCACCCGGACGACGAATCCCTTGGCGCCGGCGGGCTGATGGCCCGGCTGCTGGGACTCGGCGCCCGGGTCACGGTGCTGCTGTGCACGGCAGGGGAGGCCTCCCACCCGGACTCACCCACCACGACGCCGGATCAGCTCGGCGCCGTGCGGCTCCGGGAGTTCGGCGGCGCGCTCACGCAGTTGCTCGCGGATCCGGACTGGCGGTTCCTCGCCCTGCCGGACGGCAGGCTCGCCGACCGCCGCACGGAGGTGCACGCGGCGCTGCAGCACGCCATCGCAGAAGCTGCCGCTTCGGGACTGCCCGCGGAGCGCATCACCCTCGTGGCGCCCTACCGGCGCGACGGCCACACCGACCACGAGGCACTGGGCTGCGCCGCCGCCGAGGCCGCCGGTGCCGGCGGCCACGGGCTGCTGGAGTACCCCATCTGGTACTGGCTCTGGGCGGACGCCGCGGACCCGGCCTGGCACTCCTGGCTGCGGCTGCCGCTGGACCCCGCCGAACGGC
>NZ_MQTS01000128.1:0-14595 GCF_020532825.1 Arthrobacter sp. SO3 | reverse complement strand
GGCCAAGGCTGCAGCCATGGCCTCCCACACCTCGCAGGTCCGGGCACTGTCCGGCCAGCCGGGGGACGAGGTGCTGCTCCCGCCGGCCTTCCTGGAGCACTTCGAACGGCCGTTCGAGACGTTCGCGTGGCAGCGTCCGGCCGCCGGGGGCAGCGGCACCAGTTCCTACACCGCCGCCGACGCGGAAGGCGTCTTCGATGCGGTCCACACCGGAACCGACGACCCCTGGCAGTACACCACCAGCTGGTACGAGCACCGCAAACGCGCGCTCACCCTCGCGGCGCTGCCCGGCCTGAAATACAACGCGGGACTCGAGATCGGCTGTTCGATCGGGGCCCTCAGCGTGGAACTCGCGCAGCGCTGCGCCAGCTTCCTGGCCGTCGACGCCAGCCGCGCCGCACTGGCGCACGCAGCACGGCGCCTCGAGCACCTGCCCGACGCCCGGACCCGCCACCTCACCGTCCCGCAGGACTGGCCGGAGGGCCGTTTCGACCTGATCGTGGTCTCCGAGGTGGGCTACTACCTCGCACCCGCCGAGCTGGCTGAGCTGTTCGGGCGGGTGGAGGCCGCACTCCTGCCCGGGGGCACCCTGGCCCTGTGCCACTGGCGCCACCCCATCTCCGGCTGGGAGCTCGACGGCGATTCCGTCCACGCCGCCGCGCGCCGCCAGCTTGGCTGGGCCGACGCCGGGCTCTACCGGGAACGCGACTTCATCCTTGAGGTCCTGATCGCCCCCGCGTCCGGCGGGGACCCGCGGCCGGCAGCAGTCACCGCGCCCGGCCGGGAAGGCTGAGCGGAATGGCCGCCCTCGCCCTGCCGTTACCCCGCGGACACGGCATCGACCGGATCGCCGTCGTGATCCCGGCGCACAATGAGGACGAGCACCTGGGCCGTGCCCTGAAGGCGGTGCAGCGTGCCGCCGACGCCCTGCACCAGCGCCGCCCCGACGTGGACGTCCGGGTCACCGTGGTGCTGGACAGCTGTACCGACGGCTCCGCCGGCATCACGGCCCGCTACGTCGCGGCGGACCGGCGCTTCAGCGCCCTCGAAGTGGCCGTCCGCAACACCGGGGCCAGCCGCGCGGCCGGAATCCGGGCCGCCGGCATTGGAACATCCCGGCGCAGGCCGCCCGGCAAGCGGTGGACGCCCCCGCCGTGGGCCGGACGGACCTGGCTGGCCAACACGGACGCGGACTCGCAGGTTCCGGACAACTGGCTCGTCCGCCAGCTGGAATTCGCCGAAGCCGGCGCCGACGCCGTGCTGGGCTCGGTGGAACCGGACCCCGCCGGGATGGACCCGGAGCTGCTCCGGCGCTGGCTGGAACGCCACCCCTTCGAGGAGGACCACCCGCATATCTACGGAGCCAACTTCGGTGTCAGGGCCTCTGCCTACCTGGCCGCCGGAGGCTTCCCGAAAACCGCCTCGCACGAGGACCGGACCCTGGTGCAAAGCCTCCGGAGCCGCGCCTTCACCGTGACGGCCACGGACAGCATGCGCGTGCTGACCTCGGGCCGGATCCACGCGAGGGCGCCGCAAGGTTTTGCCGCATATCTGCGGACGCTGGGCCGGCACCGGCCACCCGCGGACGACTGACGGGGACCCGCCGGACGTCCACCGTCTGGACAATGATTTCCGCCTCGGGGCGGTGCCGGTTAGGAAATGAGCGACGCCGCGAAGATCTGCCAGGCAAGCAGTGACTTTGCCGCGAGGCTGAGCACCAGATAGGTCTTCTCACCGAATGCGTAGTTGGCCCAGGGGCCGACTTCCCGGTACTGAAGCCACTGGTTGAGGCCGAAGCAGAAGAAGAACACGCCTTGAATGATCAGGATTACGAAGATGTACTGCGGCGCGTCGGAGTAGAAGAATATGTTTGCCACCATCGCCACCCAGGGAGTGATCCCCACGAGCGAGCCGAACCAGAAAGGAAGCATCGTTGTTGACGTTCGGCCAGGAGGGTTCATCCGCTCCTGCAACCATCCGAAAAGGATCATTGCGATGTTGGCACCCGCGACGACGACCAAGGCATTGATCGATGTGATGCTCCAGTACATGGCAATCACCACCACCATGATGGTGGCGCTGATGGAGTACTCAATCCAACGGAACCGGTTGATTCCGCGTCCCAGGTCGCGTTCATAGATTTTGCGTCCAAGGCTCGCCGTCAGCAAGTGATCCAGGCCGGCCAGAGCAAGGAACAGTGCGACAACCCAGCCGATCCTCAGGTCAAAGAACGTCGCCGTTTTCAGCGGTCCCTCGCCGGGGGGACCGTCTGTGTACGACGTGATCATGGCAATCGAGAAGTCCGTGGTCAGCAAAAGAATTGCAACAGCCTGACCAAAATGCAGGACCGTGAGTCCGATGTTCCACCGACGAAGGTTGCCCAGCCGTTGGGGAGTCACTCCCGAGGCAATCGGCGTTGAAGACCAATGTTCACTCATCGTATTGCTCCTTCTGATTGTCGGACGGGACGTTGTCGCCACCCCACGGGTGGTCAGGCGCGCATCGGTCAACTTCACGAGATGCCGGGGGATTTCCTGATGGGTTCAGTGCTAAAGAACTCCGGCTAGTCAAGGATTCTGGCGGTCAGGGATTCCGCGGCTTCGACTGCCTGGTCACAGTGGTTGCCGGCAATCAGCCAGGGGTTGGGTTCTATGGGCTGGGCATGGCGGTTGAATAGTGCGCCCGATCTGTGTTCCAAGGCGGGATGGACCAGGAGGGGCAGCACCTTTTCGGCGTAGGCCTCCGCGCTCTGGAACAGCAGGCCGATGAGGGTCTGCTGGGCCCGCAGCTTGAAGGACGACTGTCCCAGGACACCGGCCATGATGTTGGTCTTGATGATGCCCGGATTCATGCCGAACACGTTGAGTTCCGGAAAACGAGCGGCCGAATGGTGGACCAGGGCCTCGTTGAACACCACAGTGTTGCTGTGGGCTGTCTGCCAGCGGTAGTTCCGGGTGGATTGAACGTCCGTGAAATCCAGGTCGCGTTCACCGCCGGGAAACCCCCAGACGAAGAGGCGCGGCTGCTGCCGATCTGAGGGCCTATCCTGGCCGAGCCGAGGGAGCAGTTCCTGAGCGATCACCCATCGACTCATCGCGCTCGTGGCAAGATCCTTCTCCACCCCCTCCGGCGTCACTTCGCGGCTCCGTCCCGCGAAAATTCCATGGGTGAGCAGGACTGCGTCGAAGGATTCGACCGGCAAGTCGCGCGCCACCTGGCGGGAGTCGTTTAGGGAGGACAGGTCTGCTGGGATAAATGACCTC
Source organism: Arthrobacter sp. SO3 (assembly GCF_020532825.1). Lineage (GTDB taxonomy): Bacteria > Actinomycetota > Actinomycetes > Actinomycetales > Micrococcaceae > Arthrobacter. The sequence continues at coordinate 11,332 of NZ_MQTS01000128.1, read as the reverse complement.
AGCGGATGGGGCGGGTCCTTGAGCGACCTCCCGACGACGGCGACTTGCGCCCCCTTGCCCAGCAGGGCGTTCGTGATGGCCCGGCCGAGGCCGCCCGTCCCGCCGAAGATCGCCACCCGGAGATCCTGGTAGGCGCTGGGGTCAGCGGACAGCCTCCCGGGTTTCCAGTCCTGTCGTACCGTTCCGAAGGATGGCATCTTTAAACTCCCTTTCTTCGGCCCGAAGGCGCGGGTGCTGACGTTTGCGTGGCACCGCGCTCGGCGTGACCCTCGGTAAGTCGACTGTTCTTGCCGACGATGAAGACCCAGGCGATCCCCATAAGAAGCAGCACCGCCGAGCTGATCTCGAAGGTTGTCCCGTAGCCGGCGACAAACGCATCGGGCGTGGGAGCGTTCAACGTGCGGTCTGAGACATAGCGTGTGGTCACCGACGCCGCGACAGTGTTGAGGACCGCGATGCCGATTGTTCCGCCGATTTGTTGACTGGTGTTGAGCGTAGCGGAGGCAATCCCACTGTCGTTGTCTTCTACTGCGGACAGCGCAGTAGAAGACAACGGCACGAAGATAAGGCCGAAGCCGAGGCTGGCCAGAATCATGAACGGGAGCACCGCGCTCAGGTATGAGCTTGAGGGTGTGAGCTGGGCCAATCCGAACATCGCCCCGGACATGAGCATAAAGCCGGTGAAGGTCACAAAACGCGGTCCAAATCTGGGTAGGAGCTGACTGGCAATTCCGGCGCTGAGGATCACCCCGGCGGAGAAGGGCAGGAAGGACAGGCCCGACTGAACCGGAGTAAACCGGAGAATGAGCTGCAGGAAGTAGGACAGGAACAGGAAGAACGACAACCCGCCTGTGCCGACGAAGAACGCCGCAAGGTATGCACCACCCCGCTGCCGGTTGCGGATAATCCGCAACGGAAGCATCGGTGCGGCAGACCTCGCCTGGATCACGACGAAGGACACAAGAAGAGCGACTGCGAGGGCCAGGAACCCTACCGTCGCGGTACTTCCCCACCCGAAGCTTTCGGCCTGACTGATCCCGAAGACGAGAAAGAAGAGACCCGCCGTGACTGTGAGGGCCCCGGGGATGTCATAGCGCGCCCGGCCGGGGGTGCGGGACTCCCGCACAAAGTAGACGGCCAAGACTGCGGCGATCACAGCGATTGGTACGTTGACCAGCAGGCACCATCTCCAGCTCGCATACTCCGTCAGCACCCCGCCCAGAATCAGCCCAATTGCTGCGCCTCCACCGGCGATGGCCCCATAGACGCCGAAGGCTCGCGCGCGTTCTTTGGAATCGGAAAAGGTGACGCTGATGAGCGAGAGGGCCGCCGGAGCGAGCAGGGCCGCGAACAGCCCCTGGAGGCCCCGCGAAGCGAAAATGACGCCGGCCAGTGCCCCGGCTTGAGGCAGGAACCCGCCAAGCGCAGAGGCGACCGCGAAGCCAAGGAGCCCGATGATGAACATCCGTTTTCGGCCTGCATAGTCCGCGATCCGACCGCCCAGCAAAAGCAGGCTTCCGAACGCGAGCGTGTAAGCGGTAATGATCCATTGACGGTTGTCATCGGTGATGCCCAGGTCCGCCTGGATGGAGGGCAGGGCAATATTTACGATCGATCCGTCGAGAACGACCATAAGCTGCGCCAAAGCAATGACAACGAGAGCGCGCCAACGGTTCGAGTCCTGACCTTGCATGCTTCCTCTTGGGGGTTTTGCGCCGGTCGCTCCAACGTCCATAAGGCCAACTTCATTAATTGAACGGCTGTTTAATTTGGATCCTAGAGTCCGATAGCATTGCTTGTCAAGGAACAGATGAAGGCCGGGTTGAGAGAATGACCACCGCAAAATCGGGTCGCCGGAAGGGCGCCAGCGAAAGCCGGCAGGAGATCCTCGAGGCGGCCCGAGCGCTCTTCGCCGAGCACGGGTATCAGCGCACCACCATCCGCCTGATCGCGGAGCACGCCGGCGTTGATCCGAGTCTGGTGATTTATTTCTTCGCGAGCAAGGAGCACTTGTTCGCGGCAGCAATGCCCGAGCCCAGCGAGGCCGCCCTTGCTGCACCGAAGCTCATGGCAGCCTTGCCGAGGGCCGAGGCTGCGCAGGCGATTGGACGGCGGATACTCGAGGCGGTCAACTCGCCTGGGGCAAGCAATGTTCTCGGGATCATCAGGGCAGCCAGTTCAAAGCCCGAGGCGGTGGCACAACTGCGCGAAGTGTTCGTCAGCCGAATGATGCTTCCGATGATCACTGAACTTGGGCTTTCCCGGCCTAAGGAGCGCGCTGTCCTGCTCTCCTCCATCGTTACCGGGATGACCTTTGTGCACGAGATGCTGGACATCAAGACCGAATGGCCCACGCTCGATGAGACAGCCGAGCTGGAGCTGATCGCAAAGGCGATCGAGCTCGTCCTCACCGTTGATCTCGACTAGCCCCGGGAGTCACTAAGGCCGCTTTCGGTGCCTGCGGGATTCCGCGTGGCAGTGCCTCGTCCACACCAGCCGTGACCTTTGGCCCTAACGTGGGCCGGGCGCGGAGGCGCACCCTCAAGCCATGAGCTACCTGGCCCGGGCTGGTCCGCAATGTTGCGCCTAAGCGGCCGCGGCCGGCCGTGACGCCGGAGGCCCCCGCCGGGGGGCAAAGCGCCGAGGCGCTCCGGGCCGCTCCAGGGCTGAGCTCCGCGGAGGCTGCGCGGAGGCTGGAACAGGTCGGGGCGAACAAGCTGCCGGAGGCCGGCACAGTCCCCGGCTGGCGGAGGCTGCTTGCCGAACTGACCCACTTCTTCGCCGTCCTGCTCTGGTGTGCCTCCGTGCTGGCCTATCTGGCCGGCATGCCGCAGCTGGCCATCGCGATCGTCATCGTGATCCTGGTGAACGGGGTGTTCGCCTACATCCAGCAGGAACGCGCCCAGCATGCCGCCGCGAAGCTCCGCGAGCTGCTCCCGGCGATGGTCTCGGTCCGCCGGGACAACCGCGTCGTTAAGGTCCACACCACCGAGCTGGTCCCGGACGACGCCGTCGTGCTGGTTGCCGGCGACCGGGTTCCGGCGGATCTGCGGCTGGCGGTGGCGGCGAGCTGTTCCGTGGACGAATCAATGCTCACCGGTGAAAGCGAGGCGCTCGCCAAGGCCCCCGGCGACACCGTTTTTGGCGGGACCTTCCTGGTCAACGGCCAGGCTGAAGGCATTGTCGCGAGCACCGGCGGTAACACCCGGCTCGCCGAAATCGCGGCCCTGACGGGAAAGGTCGAGGCGCCGCCCAGCCCGCTGGCCCGGGAACTGCAGCGGATCGTCCGCATCACCGCCGCAATGGCCCTGGGGATCGGCGCGCTGTTCTTCGTGCTCTCGCTCCTCGTCGGGATCTCGTGGCGGGACGCGTTTCTTTTTGCCATCGGCGTGATGGTTGCGCTGGTGCCGGAGGGCCTGCTGCCCACGGTCACCCTGTCCCTGGCCGTCGGGGCGCAACGGATGGCGCAGCGCAACGCACTCGTCCGCAACCTCGAAGCGGTGGAAACCCTCGGCTCCACCACCTACATCTGCACGGACAAGACCGGCACGCTGACCCAGAACCGGATGAACGCCGTCGAGGTCTGGACCCCGGCCGGGGTGCTCAGCATCATCGGCGCAGGCTACAGCCCGGAGGCGGAGGTCACCGGGAAGGGAACCGTGGAGGCACGCCACCTCAGCACCGCCGCGCTCGCCGCCTCCGTGGGCCGTGCCGTGCTCCACGGGGGCAAGTGGGTCGCGGAGGGCGACCCGATGGAGGCAGCCATCCATGCCCTGGCCGCCCGGCTGGCGGGACCCGGGCACGATCCCGGGGAGCCGGAGGTCTCGCACCGCTTTGCCTTCGATCCCCGCCGGCTGCGGGAGTCCGCCATTGTCGGGACCAGCCTGTCTGTCAAGGGTGCCCCGGAGTCCGTGATTCCGCTGTGTGGCGAGGACGGCGCCGGCCTCGCCCTGCGGATGGTCGACGAGATGGCCTCTCACGGGCTGCGGGTCCTGGCCGTGGCCGAGCGGAGCCTGCCCGGCCTGCCCGGGGCCAGCTTCAGGCTGGAGGATGTTGAGAGCGGACTGACGCTGCTGGGGCTGATCGGCCTGCACGACCCGCCCCGGGCCGAGGTCCGCCTGGCACTCGAGGCGGCCCGCGAGGCCGGCATCAAGGTCGCCATGGTCACCGGTGACCATGCCTTCACCGCGGCTGCCATTGCCCGGGAAACCGGGCTGATCGGAACACCTGAGCTGGTGCTGGAGGGACACAACCTGCCCGAGGACGACGCCGTCCTGACGGCGCTGCTGGACCGCGACGGCGTGGTGGTCAGCCGGGTCACCCCGGAACAGAAACTGCGGGTGGCCCGCCTGCTGCAGCGCCGCGGCCATGTGGTGGCGATGACCGGCGACGGCGTCAACGACGGGCCGGCCCTCCAACAGGCCGACATCGGTGTAGCCATGGGGCTGAGCGGCACGGACGTGGCCCGCGAGGCAGCCGACCTCGTGCTGCTGGATGACGATTTCGCCACCATCATCGCCGCAGTGGAGCAGGGCCGCGCCACCTACGCGAATATCCGGCGCTTCCTGACCTACCACCTGACGGACAACGTCGCCGAGCTCACCCCCTTCGTGATCTGGGCACTTTCCGGCGGACGGTTCCCGCTGGCGCTGAGCGTGCTGCAGATCCTCGCCCTCGACATCGGCACCGACCTGCTCCCCGCGCTGGCACTGGGCAGCGAGGCCCCGAGCAAGGGAACGCTGAAACGCCCGCCGGAGCGCAGGCACCTGATGGACCGGGCGCTGATGATCCGGGCGTTCGGCCTGCTGGGCCCGGTCGAGGCACTTTTCGAAATGACGGCGTACACGGCTGTGCTCCTCGGCGCCGGCTGGACCCCCGGGGCGGAACTGCCGGCGGCGGACGTGCTGATGGCCGCCTCCGGCGCCGCGTTCACCACTGTGGTCCTGGCCCAGCTCGCCAACGCGTTCGCCTGCCGCAGCGCCTCCGTACCGCCGTGGCGGCTGGGCTGGTTCAGCAACCGGCTGCTGCTCTGGGCCGTGCTGGCCGAACTGGGACTGCTGGCGGTGTTCCTGTTCCTCGGACCGCTGGCCACCCTGCTGGGCCACGCGCCGCCGTCGCCCGGTGGCCTGGCTGTGGCGCTCGCCGCCATTCCCGGGGTGCTGCTCGCGGACTGGCTCTACAAGATCGTCCGCCACCGCCGGGCCGGGACGAGCGCAACAGCCACAAAGGTCTAAAGACTCTGATATCGGAAGGCCCGCCGCCACAGGATGGGTCCAGAGGCGCCGGTGTCCGGCGCGTTCATTCCTATCTGCCGAAAGCAGGAGCTGCGACATGGCTGAATCCACGGTGCTGTGGTTTGAAGAGATCGGGATGGGCGATGTCCCGCAGGTGGGGGGCAAGAACGCCTCCCTCGGCGAACTCATCCAGTCCCTCAAAGCCCAGGGCGTGCGGGTGCCGGACGGCTTCGCCACCACTGCGGATGCTTACCGCCGGTTCATCGAGGCTAACGGGATCGAGTCCGCGATGCGCTCGCGGGTCAAGGCCTACCGTTCCGGCGAAACCTCGCTGCGCGCCACCGGCGAAGCCATCCGGGAGTTGTTCCTGGACAGCGAGTTCCCCGAGGACATTGCCGAGTCCATCCGCGCGCACTACCGGGAACTGGGGCAGCGCGCCGGACTGGACCGGCTCTCGGTGGCGGTCCGCAGCAGCGCCACCGCCGAGGACCTGCCCGATGCGAGCTTCGCCGGGCAGCAGGAGACGTTCCTGAACATCTCCGGGGAACGCGAACTCCTGGACGCCTGCCGCCGCTGCTACGCCTCGCTGTTCACCGACCGGGCCATCAGCTACCGCGAGGTCAAGGGTTTTGACCACCTCGACGTCGCGCTCTCGATCGGGGTGCAGCGGATGGTCCGCTCCGACGTTGGGGCCTCCGGCGTGATGTTCTCCATCGACACGGACTCCGGCTTCCCCCGCGTGGCCGTCGTCAGCGCCGCCTGGGGCCTGGGCGAAACCGTGGTCCAGGGCACCATCAACCCGGACAAATATCTCGTGTTCAAGCCGCTCCTGGCGGAGCCGGAGTTCGCGCCGATCATCGAAAAGACCCTCGGTTCCAAGGACCGGAAGATGGTTTACAGCCGGGGCGGCCACGCACGCACCAAGATGGTGGACACCTCGGAGGCCGAACGCCGCGCGTTTGTCCTGGACGACGCCGAGATCCTCGCGCTGGCGCGCTGGGCCGTGAGCGTCGAGGATCATTACGCCCGGGCGATGGACATGGAGTGGGCCAAAGACGGCGTGACCGGGGAACTGTTTATGGTCCAGGCCCGGCCGGAGACGGTCCAGTCGCGGAAATCGGGCTCCCGGTTCATCCTCCACCACCTGCTGGAAACCGGCACCGTGCTGGCGCGCGGCGCCGCGATCGGCGACTCCATCGCGCAGGGCACGGCGTGTGTGATCAGGAGCGCGGCGGACATTGAAAACTTCCGCGACGGCGCCATCCTCGTCACCGAAATGACCGACCCGGACTGGGTTCCCATCATGAAGCGGGCGGCCGGCATCGTGACCGACCACGGCGGCCCCACCAGCCACGCGGCGATCGTGAGCCGCGAACTCGGGGTCCCCGCCGTCGTCGGCACCGGCAACGCCACCACCGTCCTGGCGGAGGGCCTGGCCGTGACGATCTCCTGCGCCGAGGGCGATGACGGCCGGGTGTACCGGGGCAGCCTCGCTTTTGAAACCGAGGAGGTGGACCTCGGGGAGCTGCCGGAGACGCGCACCAAAGTCATGGTCAACATCGCCAGCCCCGCTGCCGCGTTCCAATGGTGGCGGCTGCCGGCCGACGGCGTCGGGCTGGCCCGGATGGAATTCATCATCAGCGCCCTGATCCGCGTCCATCCGATGGCGCTGGTCCACCCCGAACGGGTCACCGACCCCGGGGAGGCCGAGCAGATCCGCGCCCTGACCAGCGGCTACGCGGACCCGAAGGACTACTTCGTGGACGCCCTGGCCCTGGGCATCGCCAAGATCGCCGCGCCCTACCACCCGCGGCCGGTGATCGTCCGGCTCAGCGACTTCAAGACCAACGAGTACGCGCACCTGATCGGCGGTTCGGCATTCGAGGAGCCGGAGGAGAACCCCATGCTCGGCTTCCGCGGCGCCTCCCGCTACTACGACGAGCGCTACCGCGGGGGATTCGCGCTGGAGTGCGCGGCCCTCAAGCGGGTCCGGGAGAAGCTCGGGTTCGGCAATATCATCGTGATGGTCCCGTTCTGCCGGACCCCGCAGGAAGCGGACCGGGTGCTGGCGGTGATGGCGGAGAACGGCCTGGTCCGGGGCGAGCACGGACTGCAGGTCTACATGATGTGTGAGATCCCGTCCAACGTTGTCCTCGCCGAAAAGTTCGCCACCCGCTTCGACGGCTTCTCCATCGGCTCCAACGACCTCACCCAGCTGGTCCTGGGCGTGGACCGTGATTCGGCGCACCTCGCCTCACTCTTCGATGAGCGGGACGAGGCCGTCATGGCGATGATCAGCGAGGCCATCCGCAAGGCCCACGCCGCCGGGATCAAGATCGGCATCTGCGGCCAGGGCCCCAGCAACCACCCCGAGTTCGCGGCGTTCCTGGTCGGCGAGGGCATCGATTCGATCTCCCTGAACCCGGACAGCTACCTCAGGACCGTTCCGCGGATCGCGGAAGCCGAGAAACAGGCCGCGGCCCGGTAGCTCCGCCGGCAGCCTTCTGCGCCGGCCCCCCGGTTCCGGCCCGCTTTCCCGGGCTGAGCGCGCGCAGCGCATTGAGGATGGTGGCCAGGTCCACAAGTTCCTGGGAGAGGGCGCCGGCGATGGCCGGGATGTAGCCGGCCGCGGCAGCAAGCATCAGTGCCACGCTCAGCGCAATCCCGATCCAGATGCTCTGCAGCGCCACTTTGACGGTGCGCTGGCCCACCCGCACGGCCGAGGCCACCTTGGACAGGTCGTCGAGGATGATCACGACGTCGGCCGACTCGCCGGCCGCCGTCGAGCCGCGCGCACCCATCGCAATCCCGACGTCGGCGACGGCCAGGACGGGGGCGTCGTTGACGCCGTCGCCGACCATCATGACGGGGCGCAGCGGCAGGGACCGGACGGCTTCGACCTTGTCCGGCGGCAGGCACTCGGCGCGGACATCCGTGAGCCCGGCCTCGGCCGCGATGTGCTGCGCGGTGCCGAGGCCGTCGCCGGTCAGCATGACCGTCTGGGTGACACCGAGTTCCTGGAGCTCTGCCAGGGTGCGGCGGGTTTCCCGGCGGATCGGGTCGCTCATGACGAGGGACCCGGCGAATTTGCCGGCGACGCCCACGTAGATGGCGAGTTCGCCGCTGGCCAGCTCCGTTTCCTCGACGCCGGCGGCCGATTCCGCCACGAAATTGGGCTTGCCGACCACCACGTCGCGGCCGTCGAAGCGCGCCCGGACGCCGTGGGTGGCGAATTCGGTGGCCTCTGTGGCGGATTCGAAGACCAGCCCGCGGGTCCGCGCGGCGTCCATCACCGAGGCGGCGAGCACATGGGAGGAATACTGTTCGGCGGAGGCCGCCAGCCCGAGAACCTCGTCCTCGGTGAAGGACCCCGACGCCCGGACCCCGACGAGGGCGGGGCGGCCATAGGTCAGGGTGCCGGTCTTGTCGAAGGCGACCGTCCTGATCCGGCTCAGTTGTTCCAGGACACCGGCGTATTTGACGATGATGCCGCCCCGGGCGGCGCGGCTCATGCCGCCCAGGAAAGCCACGGGGGCGGCGATCAGCAGCGGGCACGGAGTGGCCACCACCAGCACTTCCGCGAACCGGGCCGGGCTGCCGCTGACGATCCAGCCGACGGCGCCAAGGATGTAAGCGAGGGCCGTGAACGGAACGGCGTACCGGTCAGCGAGCCGCACCATCGGCGCTTTGCTCTCCGAAGCTTCCCTGACCAGGGCGACGATGCGGCTGTACTGCGAATCCTCCATCCGGGCCGTGACCTGCATCCGGACCGCGGCTTCGCCGTTCAGGGAGCCGCTCATCAGCCCGTCTCCGGCCACCCGCTCCACCGGAAGGCTCTCCCCGGTGAGCGAGGATTCGTCAAAGCTGCCGGATTCAGAGAGCAGGACGCCGTCCAGCGGCACGACTTCACCCGGCCGCACCAGCAGGATGTCACCAATCTGGACAGCGGTGGCGGCAACATCCTCGTGCTGGCCGTCCTCATGGTTGCCGCCGCGTTCCCGGTGGGCTGTCTGCGGGACGCGTTCCAGCAGGGATGTCAGTTCCTTCTTGGCCCGGCCGGCCGCGTAGTCCTCGAGTGCTGTTCCGCCGGCCATCATCAGGACAATGATCATGGAAGCGATGAACTCGCCCACCAGCACGGTGCTGACGATCGCGGTGACGGCCAGGATATCGATGCCCCATTGGCCGCCGATCAGGCGGCGGACCATGCCGACGCCCAAGTAGACGGCCACCGCCAGGGCATAGACGCTGGCCGCGAGCTGGGCAATCAAGGGCTGCCCGGACAGGAGCAGTATGAGCACCGCGAGCAGGGCAGCGATCGTGCCCGCAACAAGCGGATACCGGAGCAAAAGTTTCACGGATATCCTGCCTTAGCATTCGCGTTATCTTTACGCGTCTTCCACTAGTTCATCCTACTGCGGGGCCCTCCCGGGAGGGCTGCCCGGGGCCAGGTTACGCGGTACCCCTGCGCTGGCGGGCGGCCCCGTGCACTGGTTACCCGGGCAACGACGGGCGGCCCCCGCGCGGGCGTGAGACGCTGGGACGGGGCGGGGGAGGACCCGTCCCGGCCAGGCCGGCCAGCATGGTGGGGCGGCTACGGCGCGGCGGGACAGTAACAGGAGGAATGGCGTGCGAAGCAGTTCAGACACCGTTGATACCAAAACTGCCCTGGTGGTTGGGGCCAGCGGAATTGCCGGATCGGCCCTGGTCGACAGGCTCGCGGACGAGGGCTGGGACGTGGTGGCCCTGTCCCGCGGCCGGATCCGGCGCGGCGATGTCCGCCATGTGAGCGCGGACCTGCACTCGGAGGAGAACCTGCGTGAAGCCCTGGCCGGCGAACGGCCGAGCCACGTGTTCTACACGGCGTGGTCGCGGATGGACACGGAACAGGAGAACATCGACACCAACGCGGCGATGCTGCGGAACCTGCTCGCCAGCCTCAGTGGCCATCCGGTGAAGCATGTGGCCCTCATGACCGGGCTGAAGCACTATCTGGGGCCGTTTGAAGCGTATGCGGCCGGGGAGATGCCGGACACGCCCTTCCGCGAAAGCGAGCCGAGGCTGTCGACGCCCAACTTCTATTACGCCCAGGAAGACGAGTTGTGGGCTGCCGCCGGGAAGCAGGGCTTTGGCTGGTCCGTGCACCGGGCGCACACGGTGATCGGGCATGCGGTCGGCAACGCCATGAACATGGGTCTCACGCTCGCCGTTCAGGCGTCCATCTGCCGGGAACTGGGGCAACCGTTCATTTTCCCCGGCTCCGAGACGCAGTGGAACAGCCTCACTGACATGACGGACAGCGGGCTGCTGGCGGAACACATGATCTGGGCGGCCACCGCCGATGGGGTCGGTGACGAGGCCTACAACATCGTCAACGGCGACATCTTCCGCTGGCGGCGCATGTGGCCGGCGCTGGCCGCCTACTTCGGCGTCGAGCCCGTCGGGTACGCCGGCCAGCCCCGACCGCTGGAACAGCAGATGCTCGGCAAGGAGGGCGTCTGGACCGACATCGCCGCCCGCCATGGGCTGGCCGAACCCGGTCTCGCCCGGGTCGCCTCCTGGTGGCACACAGACGGTGATCTGGGCCGGAACCTCGAAGTTGTCACCGATATGAGCAAGACCCGCCTTGCGGGCTTCACCGGGTACCGCCGGACCGAAGACTCCTTCATCCGCCTCTTCGACCGGTACCGGGCCGACCGCCTGATTCCGGCAGCGCCCTCCGGCTCAGCCTAGCAACGCGGGGTCAGATCGCGCCCATCCGAGGGGTCGTCATGGGCGCGATCTGACCCCGCGTTGCTTCGGAGGTTTGGCTGATACTGGGCACTTCAGCCCTAGTTGGACTGTGGCCGGTGGTGCCACAGTGAAGCATGTGGTCGATCTTTTCCGACCGGCGCCGCTGGCTGCCTGCCGCGGCTGCGGTGCTGTTGCTGGCCGCCGCCGTGGTGCTGGCGGTCGTGTTTTCGGCCGGACCTCCGTCGGCCGGACCTCCGTCGGCTGGTCCGACGGCGTCGCCGACGGTCCCAGCGCCCTCTTCGCCGTCGGTGCCGGCCACCGCCGGCCCGTCGGACAGCCCGGTCCCGGACCCCAGCGAAACGGCC
>NZ_MQTS01000127.1 GCF_020532825.1 Arthrobacter sp. SO3 | reverse complement strand
GGGGTGGTGACGGTGGGGGCTGTGGGTCCGGTGGCGGGGCGAAGCTGGCCCATCGGGTACACGGCCTGGATGTCGTAGGTGACGGTGTCGCGGAGCATGTTGAACCACTGGCGGCAGCTGGTGCTGTGCAGCCAGCGCTCGGCGAAGGCGCCCTTGGTGTTGTCGCGGTAGAACAGGTACTCGGCCCATTCCCGGTCGGTGAGTTCCGCCGGGTTTTCGGGGTAGGCGATGTGGGCCTGGCCGCCGTAGTGGAATTCGGTCTCGTCCCGGGGGCCGCAGTTGGGGCAGGGAATCAGGAGCATGTCCTTACCTCTTTCTAGTGGGCCACGGCGGCGGCGCCGTGTTCGTCGATCAGGGCGCCGGTTTCGAAGCGCTCGAGGGCAAAGGGTTTGTTGAGGGCGTGGGGTGTTCCGGTTGCGATGGTGTGCGCGAAGGTCATTCCGGCAGCCGGGGTGCCCTTGAACCCGCCGGTTCCCCAGCCGCAGTTGACGAACATGTTCTCCACCGGGGTGGTGCCGACGATGGGGGAGGCATCCAGGGTGGTGTCCACGATCCCGCCCCAGGTCCGGAGCACGTGGGCCCGGGCGAAGATCGGGAAGAGCTCGACGGCGGCTGCCATCTGGTGCTCGATCACGTGGAAGGATCCGCGCTGGCCGTAGCCGTTGTACGAGTCGACGCCGGCGCCCATCACCAGTTCGCCCTTGTGGGCCTGGGAGACGTAGACGTGGACGTGGTTGGACATGACCACCGTGGGGTGGACGGGCTCGTGGAGTTCGGACACCAGGGCCTGGAGCGGGTGGGACTGGATGGGCAGCCGGAAGCCGGCCATTTCCGCGAGGACCGAGCTGTGTCCGGCCGCGCAGAGGCCGACCTTTTCGGTGTGGATCGTGCCGCGGTTGGTCTTGACGCCGACGACGCGGTTCCCGTCCTTGAGGAAGCCGGTGACTTCGCAGTTCTGGATGATGTCCACGCCCAGCTCATCGCATTTGCGGGCGAACGCCCAGGCGACGTGGTCGTGCTTGGCGATGCCGGCGCGGGGCTGGTACGTCGCACCCATGACGGGGTAGCGGATGTTGTCGTTGATGTTCAGGATGGGGCAGAGTTCCTTGACCTGCTGCGGGTCCAGCCACTCGGCGTCGACGCCGTTGAGCTTGTTGGCCCCGACGCGGCGCATGCTTTCACGGACGTCGCCCAGGGTGTGGGCCAGGTTCATCACGCCGCGCTGGCTGAACAGGAAGTCGTACTCGAGTTCCTCGGGCAGGATCTCCCACAGCTTCAGGGCGTGCTCGTAGATCGCTGCGCTTTCGTCCCAGAGGTAGTTGGAGCGGATGATCGTGGTGTTCCGGGCCATGTTGCCGCCGGCGAGCCAGCCCTTTTCCAGGATGGCGATGTTGGTCATCCCGTGGTTCTTGGCCAGGTAGTAGGCCGTGGCGAGGCCGTGGCCGCCGCCGCCCACAATCACGGCGTCGTAGGAGGACTTGGGCTCCGGGTTGCGCCAGAGGAATTCCGGGTGCTCCGGAAGCTGTTCCGTGCTCATTGTGCTGCTCCAATCAGTTCTGCTTCAAGCGCGGGGGCCGCCGTCGTCCCGCCAAGGTGGGGGTAAAGCGGGAACTTTCCCGCCAGGGCGCTGACACGGCGGCGGAGGCTGGCGGCGGTTTCGTCGCTGAGTTTGTTCTCTGTTGCCGGTGAAGTGAGGGCGGAGGCGATGATGTCCGCCACCTCCGTGAATTCGTGGGAGCCGAAGCCGCGTGTGGCCAGGGCGGGGGTGCCGATCCGGAGCCCGGAGGAGACCATGGGAGGGCGGGGGTCAAAGGGGACGGCGTTGCGGTTGACGGTGATGCCGATCTGGTGCAGCCGGTCTTCGGCCTGCTGTCCGTCCAGCTCCGAGTGCCGGAGGTCCACCAGAACCAGGTGGACATCCGTGCCGCCGTTGACCACCGAGATCCCGGCGGCGGCCACGTCATCCTTCAGGAGCCGGTCCGCGAGGAGCCGGGCACCTTCGAGGGTGCGTTCCTGGCGTTCCTTGAACGCGGCCGACGCCGCGATCTTGAAGGCAACGGCCTTGGCCGCGATCACGTGTTCCAGCGGGCCGCCCTGCTGGCCGGGGAAGACGGCGCTGTTGATCTTGCGTGCATACTCCTCCTTGCTCAGGATCACCCCGCCGCGCGGGCCGCCGAGGGTCTTGTGCGTGGTGGTGGTGACGACGTCGGCGTAGGGCACCGGGTTCGGGTGCAGCCCGGCGGCGACGAGGCCGGCGAAGTGCGCCATGTCCACCATGAGGTAGGCGCCCACGAGGTCGGCGATCCGGCGGAACTCCGCGAAATCCAGCTGCCGGGAGTAGGCCGACCAGCCGGCGACGATCATTTTGGGGCGGTGCTCGAGGGCCAGGGCCTCGACTTCGGCCATGTCCACCAGGTGGCTGTGCTCGCTCACGTGGTACGGGACCACGTTGTAGAGCTTGCCGGAGAAGTTGATCCGCATGCCGTGGGTGAGGTGTCCGCCGTGAGCCAGCGAGAGGCCCATGATCGTGTCGCCCGGTTCCAGCAGGGCAAACATGGCCGCGGCGTTGGCCTGCGCGCCCGAATGGGGCTGCACGTTGGCGGCTTCCGCGCCGAACAGGGCCTTGACCCGGTCGATGGCCAACTGTTCGATCACGTCAACGTGCTCGCAACCGCCGTAGTAGCGCTTGCCCGGGTAGCCCTCGGCGTACTTGTTCGTCAGGACCGAGCCCTGCGCCTCCATGACCGAGGCAGGGGCGAAATTCTCTGAGGCGATCATCTCGAGGGTGGACTGCTGGCGCAGGAGCTCCCTGTCCACGGCTTCCGCCACTTCGATGTCCACTTCTGATAACCGGTGATTCAGCTGCCCAACCATTCGACTGCTCCTTTGAAATACTACTTCTGACTAATTGATATATCAGTGTGTGAACAATGGTATGATGGAACTCACAGCAGAGTCAATAGGTTCGCGGCCACGACGGCCGGCCGGCCCGCTGGGGAAGGGGATATCCGTTGAGTGCAGCACACCTCATGCCGGCACCTGAGGAGGGGGAGATCTCCCTGGCCGAGGCGGCCTACCGTCGACTGCGGGACAAGCTGATCATGCTTGAGATCAAGCCCGGCGCCCCGATCAACGACGGCCAGCTGGCCGCGGAGCTCGGGGTGGGCCGGACTCCGGTTCGGGAGGCCATCAAGCGCCTGGAAGTTGACCACCTGGTTGTCTCGTACCCCCGCCGGGGAACGTTCGCCACCATCGTTGACATCACCGAACTGGCAGATGTCTCGGATATCCGCGAGCTGCTGGAACCGCTGGCTGCCCGCCGCGCCGCGAGCAACGCCAGCGCAGACATGCGCGCGGAGCTCCGGGAGGTGGCCCGGACAATCTCCGGCATCGACACCAAGCCGCGCGACAAGCGCGAGCTCATGCGCTACGACCTCACCGTGCACCGGCTGATCTACCGCGCCGCGGGCAATCCCCACCTGGAAGACACCCTGATCCGCTACGACAACCTGGCAACGCGCATCTGGTGCCTGGTGCTCGACAAACTTCCCTCAGTGGAAGGGCACGTTACCGAGCACGTGAAACTGCTGGAGGCCATTGCGGACGGCGACGCGGAAAGCGCCGGCCATCTCGCGGTGGAGCACGTCCGAAGCTTTGAGCAGGCCGTCCGCAGTGTGCTCTAGCCGCCGAAACTACTCGTTAGTATGAAGCATGGCTTCCAACACTGACCCTGAATCTGATACTGGGCCTGACGGCGGGCAGCATGGCGGCGTCCAGTCTGTGGACCGGGCACTTGCCGTGCTGGAGATCCTGGCCCGTGACGGCCAGGCAGGGGTGAGCGAAATAGCCGACGAGATGGGCATCCACAAGTCCACCGTGTCCCGGCTGCTCGGCTCGCTGGTGAGCAGGGATATCGTCCACCAGAACAGTGAACGGGGAAAGTACCAGCTGGGCTTCGGCATTCTGCGGCTGGCAAGCTCCGTCCCCGGGAGGCTAAGCCTTGTCCGCGAGGCCCGGCCCGTCCTGGAAAGCCTGGCCGAGGACTTCAAGGAAACGGTGAACCTCGCAGTGCTGCGATCCAACTATGCAGTCAACGTGGACCAGGCCATGGGGCCCTCGACGCTCGCCACCTACGACTGGGTGGGCAGCCTGACCCCGCTGCACGCAACCTCCAGCGGAAAGGTCCTGCTGGCGGCACTCTCCGCGGATGAGCGGGACCGGATCCTGAAGGAGGCGGGTCTGCCTGCCCGGACCCCGCGCACCGTAACCAGCCGGAGCAAGCTGGAGAACCAGCTCCTCGACATTTCCCGTGAGGGCTACTGTGTCATTCGCGAAGAGTTCGAGATCGGGCTCAATGCCATTGCCGTGCCGGTGTACAACCATATGGGAACAGTGATCGGCGCCGTGAGCATCTCCGGGCCGGCCTTCCGTTTTGATCCGGACAAGACGCCGGGGCTCCCGGAAGCACTGAAGCAGGCCGGGCTCCAGATCAGTAAGAACATGGGCTACACCCGGCGGTAGAAGAGACGGAGCCCGCCGAAACCAGGGTTTCGACGGGCTCCGTCAGCTGGGGCAGGGCTCAGTGGCCGGGGGTGACGTCGCCCACCCGGGCCTGGACCCAGTCGTGGAAGGCGCCGATGTGGTGCTCGCTGGGGACCAGCACCCCGCCCTTGGCATAGACCTTTGAGCCCATGGCCGGCTGGCAGCGCTCGCAGGCGTCGAAGTCCTGCTCGTTGACGCGGTGGAAGAGCTCAACCGAGGCGCTGACATCCTTTCCGCTTTCCACGACGCTGGGAAGGTAGAGCCAGTCGCATTCAACGATCGTGTGGTCCGCGGCCATGGGGAACATGCGGTGGATGATCACGTGATCCGGAACCAGGTTGACGAAGACCGTGGGCTTGATCGTCACGGCGTAGTAGCGCCGGTCCTGGTCCTCGCCCACGCCGGGAATCCGGTCCATCCCTTCGGAGCCGTCGATGGTAAAGCCTTTGATGTCCTCACCGAATTCGGCGCCGTGGCCTACAAAGTACTGGGCGGCAAGGCCGTCGGCGAATTCCGGCAGCACCTCCGTGAGCTCGGGGTGGATGGTGGCGCAGTGGTAGCACTCCATGAAGTTCTCGATGATGAGCTTCCAGTTGGCCTTCACGTCGTACCTGATGCGGCGGCCCAGGCTCAGGTTGGCGATGTCATAGTCCTCCACCGCCTGCAGGTCCCCGAGGCGTTCCTCGATGGCACCCATGACGTCCTCTTCGAACGACGGCGGCTCGTCGGCCAGGCAGACCCAGACATACCCGAGGTACTCGCGGGTGTGGACCTTCACCAGCCCGTACTCGTCCCGGTCGATATCCGGCATCTTGGTCAGGTTGGGGGCCGCAATGAGCTTGCCTTCGAAGTCGTAGGTCCAGGCGTGGTACGGGCACTGGAATGAGCGCGCAGCTTCACCCTGCTCCTCCATGCACAGCTTGACGCCCCGGTGCCGGCACACGTTGTAGAAGGCGCGGATGCCGCCTTTGCGGGTTCGGCTGACCAGCACACTCTCGCGGCCCACCTGCGCCGTCCGCCAGGCCCCGGGCTTGTCCAGGTCGGCGGACCGCACTGCGCAGAACCACATCTGCTCGAAAATGCGCTCCTGCTCGGCGCGGAAGATCTCTTCGCTGACGTAGGCCTGGCCCGGGAGAGTGGGGATCAGGCTGGGCGTGAAGACTTCGGTGGTCATTCGTTACTCCTCTGCGGTGACTGACGTCGGGGGTGTGGTGGTCGGTGGGGTCAGGCGAAACTGGTGGATACTGCCAGTACAGGCCGGGCGGTGCATTTGGGGGCCGCGCCGTTGGGGGCCGGGCTGGTTGGGTTGGCGCTGGCTGGGTCAGCGCCTGCTGCGGCAACGCTGGCCGGGCCGGCGTGGCCCGCGGCGGCCGGGGTGTCCGCCGATCGTGCGGCGTTGAGCTGCCGCTTCCACTTGTTGAAGAGGCGCGGCTGGTTGGCACCAAGGACGGCTACCGGATCGCTGCCACGGTAGTAGACGGCCAGGAAGCTGTGCGCTGCGGGGTCTCCGGCCTCGATGGACACCCGATCCGTGTCACGGGCATGACCGGCGAACTGGATCCTGACGTTGTACTGGTCGGACCAGAAATACGGCAGGTTCAGAGGCTGGCGGGCGGCTCCGGGATCCAGTAGCGCGGTCACGGCGAGCGACGGGCGCTCCGTGGCGCAGCTCCAGTGCTCCACGCGGCCGTGCCTCCCGGACTCTTCGTCCAGCCAGGCGGCGCAGTCGCCGACGGCCACCACGCCCGGAACATTGGTCCGGCCCATCGGATCGCACAGGACGCCGTCGCCGAGTTCGATCCCGGAGCCGGCAAGCCAGGCCGTGTTGGGCACGGCGCCGATGGCCACCAGGACGACGTCCGCAGGCAGGTACCGGCCATTCGCCAGCCGCAGCCCGCTGACCACTCCCTCGCCGCTGTAATAGGACTCAACGGTGGCGTCACAAATCAGCTCCACCCCGTTAATTCCATGTAACGCAGCCAGGGTGGCCGCCATCTCCGCACCCAGCGGGCGGCTGAGCGGGACGGTGCCCGTGCAGACGACCGTGACTTCAACCCCAAGGGCGCGGGCGGTGGAGGCCACCTCGGCCCCGATAAACCCGGCGCCTACGATGACGAGTCTGGTTCCGGGCACCAGTTCGGGTGCGAGGTCCTGTGCGTCCTCCAGGGTGCGCAGGGTAAAGACATTTGCCAGACCGGCAAGTTCCGGCAAGGTCCGGGCGGATGCTCCGGTGGCGATGACGACACCGTCGGCCTCTATTACGGAGCCGTCGTCGAGGGTGACCCTGCGGGTAGCGGCATCCAGGCTGCGTGCAGCCCGGCCCAGCAGCCACTCGGCCTGCAGCGGGTCTGCGGCTTCACCCGCATTCTCCAGCAGGAGGTGTCCAGGGGTGATTTTTCCCGCCAGGAAATCCTTGGACAGCGGCGGCCGGTCATAGGGCCGGTGCGCCTCGTCCCCGATAATGACCAGCCTTCCGGCGAAGCCCTGGGCGCGGGCGGAACGGGCGGCCGAGATTCCCGCCAGGGATGCCCCCACTATTGCCAGTGTCTGCATGGCTGCCTTCCCGTTACATAAGTGCAACAAATTGCGCATAACGCAACAACTCTCTGTATGCGAGACAGCGTGGCGCATGCCGCGGGGAGTGTCAAGGGCCCGCCCCGTCTGCAGGCAGCCCCTTGACAAGGGGGAGTGGCGTGGATCACTCTGTTGCGTATTGTGATCGGCGTTGATGATGGCACAACCTGCCGACCAGGCTGAGCCCGTCAACCGCGAAAGAGGTTTATCAGATGCACATCGCCTGCCCACTCGCAGCACTGGCCCCGGGAGACGCCGTCCGTCTCGACACGTCCCCCCCGATCGCCGTCTTCCACACGGAGGATGGCGAGTTGTTCGCCCTGGACGACACCTGCACGCACCAGGATGCGTCCCTCGCGGACGGCTGGGTGGACGGCTGCGAGGTGGAGTGTCCCCTTCATGCTTCCAAGTTCAATCTCCGCACCGGTGAAGTGGACTCGCCGCCGGCCAAGCTGCCTGTGCGGGTCCACAAGGTCTCCGTGGTGGACGGCCAGATCATGGTTGAGGAGTCCAGCGAGGCGCCCAACCTTCCACCGGGCCTGAGCATCAACGGTCACATCTAGGCACTATCAGGCAGTACCCCGTTACAAGCCGAGAGGTGAAGTTTTGACCCTTCAACTAAGCAACGAGCTGCAGGAACGGCCGCGTTCCGCGGCCCCCGCCGGCCAGCACCGGGCAGCATCCGGGCAGCAGGCGACGCCGTTCGTCCTCACCGTGGCCTGTCCCGAACGCAGTGGAATCGTCCATGCGGTGTCCAGCTTCCTCGCGATGCGTGGTTTCGACATCGCCGAACACCAACAGTTTGACGACCACGTGAGTAACACCCTCTTTCTGCGCACCGCCTTCACCGGAACCCTGGCCGGCGCAGGCGACGCCAGCAGCGTTGATCCGGACAGCACGGCCGGTTCCCTGTCCGCCGACTTCGCGGAAATCGCCGGTGAATTCGGTATGTCCTACACCTTCCACGACGACCGACCGCAGCGCATCCTGGTGATGGTCTCCAAGTTCGGCCACTGCCTCAATGACCTGATTTTCCGCTGGCGCGCCGGGAGCCTGGGAGCGGAGATCGCCGCTGTCGTCTCCAACCACGAGGACCTGCGCCTGATGGCGGAAGCCGCAGGACTTCCCTTCATCCACGTGCCGGTAACCGCATCCACCAAAACCCAGGCGGAGTCCCGGCTGCTGGAACTCGTCGACGACTACGATGCGGACGTCGTGGTCCTGGCACGGTATATGCAGGTACTCTCCGACGACCTCTGCGGGAAACTCAACGGCCGGGCCATCAACATCCACCATTCTTTCCTCCCCGGGTTCAAGGGCGCCAAGCCCTACCACCAGGCCTACGAGCGCGGCGTCAAGCTGGTCGGGGCCACGGCCCACTACGTC
This sequence comes from Arthrobacter sp. SO3, assembly GCF_020532825.1. Taxonomy (GTDB): domain Bacteria; phylum Actinomycetota; class Actinomycetes; order Actinomycetales; family Micrococcaceae; genus Arthrobacter. The sequence continues at coordinate 7,158 of NZ_MQTS01000127.1, read as the reverse complement.
ACCGGCGACCTCGACGAGGGGCCGATCATCGAGCAGGAAGTTTTCCGGGTGGACCACAGCGTTGACCCGGAATCCCTGGTGACGGCCGGGCGCGACGCCGAAGCGATAGCCCTGTCCCGAGCGGTGAAATGGCACTGCCAGCACCGCGTCCTCCTCAACGGCTGCCGGACCGTCGTCTTCCGCTAGAGCCACACCGCGGCGCCCCGAGCGGGCACCGTCCACGCACACAGCAAGTCACGAACAGGAGCTCCCGTATGAGCGCTACACCCCGCGTCGTTATCATCGGTGCCGGCATAGTCGGTGCGAATCTGGCGGACGAACTGGCCACCCGAGGCTGGACCAGCGTCACCGTGCTGGAGCAGGGACCGCTCGGCCTCGCCGGCGGCTCCACGTCCCACGCCCCCGGCCTGGTGTTCCAGACCAACCCGTCCAGGACAATGACGCAGTTCGCCGCCTATACGGTGGACAAGCTCCTCTCCCTGAGCGACGAGGGTGTCGCGTGCTTCAACCAGGTGGGCGGACTGGAGATCGCCACCACCCCGGAGCGGCTTGAAGACCTCAAACGCAAGCTCGGCTACGCAAGCTCGTGGGGCATCGAAGGCCGCATCATCGACCCCGACGAGTGCACCAAGCATTACCCGCTGCTGAACCCGGAGATGGTGCTGGGCGGACTTTACGTCCCCTCCGACGGCCTCGCCTCGGCAGCCCGCGCGGTCCAGCTGCTGATCCGCAAGGCCACGGCAGCCGGTGTCACGTTCATCGGATCAACCCCGGTGACCGGGATCGAGCAGGCCGGCGGAAAGGTCACCGGCGTGCACACTCCCGACGGCGTGGTCCCGGCCGACATCGTGGTGTCCTGCGCCGGCTTCTGGGGTCCCAGGATCGGCGCGATGGCCGGCATGGCCGTTCCGCTGCTGCCGCTCGCCCACCAGTACGTCAAGACCACCACGGTACCGGAACTCGTGGGCACAAACTTCGGCACCAATCCGCTGGATCCCTCCAATGGCGCGCGCATGCCCATCCTCCGCCATCAGGACAAGGACCTCTACTTCCGCGAGCACGGAGACCGGATCGGAATCGGATCCTACGCCCACCGGCCCATGCCGGTGGACCTGGCCACGCTGCCCGAGGTGGCTCCGGGGCAGATGTCCGAGCACCGGATGCCGTCCCGGCTCGAATTCACCGCGAAGGATTTCCTGCCCTGCTGGGAGGACAGCCGCCAACTGCTGCCGGCCCTCCGTGGTGCGGAGATCGCCGACGGCTTCAACGGCATCTTCTCCTTCACCCCGGACGGCGGGCCGTTGATCGGGCAGGCGCCGGAGCTTGACGGCTTCTACGTCGCGGAAGCGGTCTGGGTGACGCACTCCGCGGGTGTGGCCCGCGCGGTCGCCGAACTGTTGATCGAGGGCCAGTCCCGCACCCCGCTCCACGAATGCGAGGTCACCCGGTTCGAGGCTGTCCAGACCGCCGAGAGCTACGTCAGCGAAACCTCCCAGCAGAACTTCGCCGAAATCTACGACATCCTGCACCCCCTGCAGCCGCGTAAATCCCCCCGGGACCTGCGCGTCAGCCCGTTCAACTGCCGTCAGAAAGACCTCGGCGCGTTCTTCCTCGAGGCCGGCGGCTGGGAACGCCCGCACTGGTTCGAGGCGAACCGGGACCTGTTGGAGGAGATGCCGTCCGAATGGCGGGCGACGGAACGCGGACCCTGGGCGGCCATGTTCAGCTCCCCCATATCCGCGGCCGAGGCGTGGAAGACGCGTACCGCCGTTGCACTTTACGACATGACTGCACTCAAGCGGCTCGAAATCAGCGGACCGGGCGCCCTCGCCCTGCTGCAGCGGCTCAGCGCCGGACAGATCGATAAGAAGCCCGGCGCCGTCACCTACTGCCTGCTGCTGAACGACGACGCCGGCATCCGCAGTGACATCACGATCGCACGGCTCACCGAGACCACGTTCCAGGTCGGCGCCAACGGCAACATCGACCTCGACTACTTCACCCGCGAAGCCCGGAACCAGACCGCCGCGGACGCCAGCCAGTGGGTGCAGGTCCGCGACATCACGGGCTCGACCTGCTGCATCGGACTCTGGGGTCCGCAGGCACGGGAAGTCATCGCCAAGGTCAGTACCGATGATTTCAGCAATGACGGGTTGCGGTACTTCCGCACCAAGCAGGTGCGGATCGGCGGCATCCCCGTGACGGCCATGCGCCTGTCCTATGTGGGGGAGCTGGGCTGGGAGCTGTACACCACCGCCGAACACGGACTGAGGCTCTGGGACCTCCTCTTCGAGGCCGGCCAGGAGCAGGGCATCATCGCCGCCGGCCGCGGCGCCTTCAACAGCCTCCGTCTGGAAAAGGGATACCGGCTCTGGGGGACCGACATGACGCCCGAACATGAGCCGTACCAGGCGGGCCTGGGCTTTTCGATCGCTAAGACCAAGGAGTCTTTCGTGGGCGCCGATGCGCTCGCCCGGCGTCGGGCAACGCCCACGTCCAAGCAATTGCGCTGCCTGACGGTCGACGACGGCACCTCCGTGGTGCTGGGCAAGGAACCCGTGTATTTCAAAGGCGAAGCCGCCGGCTACGTGACCAGTGCCGCCTACGGCTACACGGTGCAGCGCCCGATCGCCTATGCCTGGCTCCCAGCCGACGCCGCCGAAGGCGATGCCGTGGAAATCGAATACTTCGGCACCCGGATCGCCGCCACCATCGCAGCAGAGCCGCTAGTGGACCCGGGCATGGAACGCCTGCGCGGCTGACCCGGGCCCGTCTGGGCCTCCCACCACGACACCGACACCACGCCCCAAGGAGATTCACCCCATGACGAACGAGAGCTACGACTACGTGATTGTCGGCGGCGGAAGCGCCGGATCGGTCCTCGCCGACAGGCTGAGCGCGGACGGAACGCACACCGTGCTGGTCCTTGAAGCAGGCCGCAGCGACTACCCGTGGGACCTTTTCATCCAGATGCCGGCGGCACTGACGTTCCCCAGCGGCAACCGGTTCTACGACTGGCAGTACCAGTCGGACCCCGAACCGCGCATGCACGGCCGCAGGATCGCGCACGCCCGCGGCAAGGTGCTGGGCGGCTCCAGCTCCATCAACGGGATGATCTTCCAGCGCGGCAACCCGATGGACTACGAACGCTGGGGAGCCGACGCCGGCATGGAAACCTGGGACTTCGCCCACTGCCTGCCCTACTTCAAGCGCATGGAAACCGCGCTCGCCGCAGCGCCGGACGATGAACTCCGCGGCCATGACGGCCCCCTGGTGCTGGAGCGCGGGCCGGCCCGCAACCCCCTGTTCCAGGCCTTCTTCCGGGCCGCCGAGGAAGCAGGGCACCAGCGCACCGACGACGTCAACGGGTACCGGCAGGAGGGCTTCGGCCCGTTCGACCGCAATGTCCACAAGGGCCAGCGGTTGTCCGCGTCCCGCGCCTACCTCCGCCCCAACAAGGGCCGCAAGAACCTGACCGTGCGCACCCGGGCGCTCGTTTCCAAGGTCAATTTTGAGGGCACAACGGCAACCGGGGTCAGCTACCGCCGGAACGGGCGGCGGCACACCGTCACCGCCAAGGAAGTGGTGCTGTGCGGCGGGGCCATCAATACGCCCCAGCTGCTGCAACTCTCCGGCGTCGGTGATTCGGCGCACCTGTCCTCGCTCGGCATCAGGCCCGTGGTGGACCTGCCCGGGGTGGGCGCAAACCTGCAGGACCACCTCGAGGTCTATGTCCAGCACTCCTGCAAGCAGCCCGTGTCCATGCAGCCGAGCCTCAGCCTCTGGCGCTACCCGCTGATCGGGCTCCAATGGCTCCTGGGCCGCAAGGGACCGGCCGCCACCAACCACTTCGAAGGGGGCGGATTCGTCCGTTCCAACGATGACGTCGCCTACCCCAACCTGATGTTCCACTTCCTGCCGGTGGCTGTCCGCTACGACGGCCAAAAAGCCGACGCCAAACACGGGTACCAGGTCCACGTCGGCCCCATGTACTCCGACACCAGAGGCAGCCTGAAAATCACCTCCACGGACCCGGCCAAGCACCCGTCCCTGCAGTTCAACTACCTCTCCACGGACCAGGACCGGCGCGAATGGGTCGAGGCCATCCGGGTCACCCGCGACATCCTTGCCCAGCCGGCCCTCGCGCCCTACAGCGGCGGCGAACTCTCGCCTGGCCCGTCGGTCCAGACGGACGAGGAGATCCTCGACTGGGTGGCCCGGGACGCCGAGACGGCGCTCCACCCCTCCTGCACCGCCAAGATGGGCCCGGCCGCTGACCCCCTGGCAGTGGTGGATCCGCTCACCATGAAGGTGCACGGGACCTCGGGGCTCCGCGTGGCCGATGCCTCCGCGATGCCCTACGTGACCAACGGCAACATCTACGCGCCGGTGATCATGCTCGCCGAAAAGGCAGCGGACCTCATCCTGGACCGCACACCGCTGGCACCCCAGCACGCCGACTTCTACCGGCACGCACCTGCATCAACTCCCGAGGCCGCGCCCAGCGCGGGCCGCGCATGAGCTGCGTCCAGGGCGTCCAGCTGGCCGGGACCGGCGTTGGGACCGTGACAGGCCCCGATGCCGCACCGCTGCGGGGCCTCTTCGTGGACGGCCGGTGGCGTGAACCGGCCGCCGGAAAGACCCGGGTCATCAACTGCCCGGCGGACGGCGAACAGGTCGCCGAGGTTGCCGAATGCACGGCCGCCGACGCCGGGGAAGCAGTCGCCAGCGCCCGCCGCGCGTTCGACGCCGGAGCGTGGCCCGCAACCAGCGAGAAGGACCGCGGCCAGGTCCTGCTCCGTACCGCCGAACTGCTGGAACGCGACAAGGCACTGTATGCCCGGGCCGAAGCCCTCGACACGGGCAAGCGCTACGTCGAAGCGGAATACGACATCGACGATATCGCCGCCTGCTTTAGGTACTACGGCGGCATCGCCGGGACGGACGCCGGCCGCGTGATCGACACCGGCAACCCCGGTTCCATCAGCCGCGTGGTGCACGCCCCGGTAGGGGTCTGCGGGCTCATCACGCCATGGAACTACCCCCTCCTGCAGGCCTCATGGAAGGTGGCCCCGGCCCTGCTGGCCGGCAACACCTTCGTCCTGAAACCCAGCGAACTGACTCCCTCCACGTCCATCCTGCTGATGGACACGCTCCTGGAGGCCGGACTGCCGCCCGGCGTCGCCAACCTCGTCACCGGCACCGGCCCCGAGGTCGGCGCCGTCCTGAGCGAAAGCCCGGACGTTGACCTGGTCTCCTTTACCGGCGGCCTGGCCACCGGGATCGGCATCATGAAGACCGCGGCTGACACGGTAAAGCGGGTCGCCCTGGAACTGGGCGGGAAGAATCCCAACATCGTCTTCGCTGATGCCGACCGCGAGTCGGCACTGGACAACGCCCTCACCGCGGTGTTCCTGCACTCGGGGCAGGTGTGCTCGGCCGGTACGCGGCTCATCATCGAGGAATCGATCCACGACGGGTTCGTGGCCGAACTGGTGCGGCGCGCCCAGGCCATCCGGCTTGGCGGCCCCTTCGACGCGCGCGCGGAGACCGGCCCGCTCATCTCCGCCGCGCACCGCGACAAGGTCCACGCCCACGTCCAGGCCGGCATCGCGGAAGGAGCCACGCTGCTGTGCGGCGGCTATATCCCGGACACCGGCGCGCTGGCAACCGGCAGCTACTACCCTCCCACCATCCTGGACGGTTGCCACACCTCCATGAACGCCGTCCAGGAGGAGTCGTTCGGGCCGGTCCTGACCGTGGAGACCTTCAGCACCGAGCAGGAAGCCATCAGACTGGCCAACGACACCGCCTACGGGCTGGCCGGCGCCGTCTGGACAACTGACGGTTCCCGCGCCCAGCGTGTGGCCGGGGCCCTCCGGCACGGCACCGTGTGGATCAACGACTACCACCCTTACGTCCCCCAGGCCGAGTGGGGCGGATTCGGCAAGTCAGGAAACGGCCGCGAGCTGGGGCTCCAGGGCCTCGCGGAGTACCGCGAAACCAAACACATCTGGCAAAACATCAATCCCAAGCCCAGCCACTGGTTCGAGCCTCCACAGGCAGGAGTACAGCAATGAACAGTCCCGACATCTCAGTGCGCAAGCTATGGAAGGTCTTCGGACCGGGGGGTGACAAGATCCCCGACAACCCCGAACTCTCGGCCCTCAACTCCGCGGAGCTGCTGGAACGCACCGGCTGCGTGGCCGCGGTCCGCGACCTGAGTTTCGACGTCGCCAAAGGCGAGGTCTTCGTGGTCATGGGACTTTCCGGATCCGGCAAATCCACCCTGATCCGCTGCCTGACCCGGCTGATCGAACCCACCTCCGGGCAGGTCCTGGTGGACGGCAAGGACGTCCTGCAGGCAGGCATCGCGGAGCTGCGCGAACTGCGCCGCCGGAAAATGTCCATGGTGTTCCAGCACTTCGGCCTCCTCCCGCACCGCACCGTGCTGGACAACGTCTCCTACGGCCTGCAGATCCGCGGGGCGGCCAAAAACGAACGCTACGCCAGAGCCCGGGAGATCATCGAGCTGGTTGGCCTGAAAGGCTACGAACAGCACTACCCGGACCAGCTGTCCGGCGGGATGCAGCAGCGCGTCGGCCTGGGCCGGGCCCTGGCCGGCGATCCGGACACCATCCTCTTCGACGAACCGTTCTCCGCCCTGGATCCACTCATCCGCCGCGACATGCAGGCGGAAGTCATCCGGCTGCACAAGGAAATGGGCAAGACCATGGTCTTTGTGACCCACGACCTCTCCGAGGCGCTCAAGCTCGGCGACCGCATCCTGATCATGCGCAACGGCGAGAAGGTCCAGTGCGGCACGGGAGACGAACTGGTGGGGTCACCCGCGGATAAATACATTGAGGACTTTGTGTCCGAAGTGCCACGCGCGGACGTCCTGACGCTGAAGTGGATCACCGGGCCCGTGGCGGCCGGAACGCCGGCAGACGCGCCGGTCCTCAGTTCCCGGATGATCATCCGGGATGCCATCGCGGCGGTCATGCACTCCTCCTGCCCCGTCCTGGTGGAGGATGCCGGGCGGATCACCGGGCAGATCGACCGTGACAGCATCCTGTCGGTCCTCCAACCCACGGAAGCAGCGGCCTAATGTCCACCCTTGTCGGAGACCGTGTCCGGGTCCCGCCCGCCCCGGCC
>NZ_MQTS01000126.1 GCF_020532825.1 Arthrobacter sp. SO3 | reverse complement strand
TCCCCAGAGAGCTGACACACCGGCCCCCATCGCGGAGAAAATATGGGCAATCCGACGCCGTCATCGAAGCCCCGCCTACCGGCTGGCCAAGCTCAGCGAGCTCATGACCTGCTCCGGATCAATTGCCATATCATGCCGTTGCGCCCGCATTCCTGCATGAACAAGTATCAGAACGGAAATCCTGGACCAGCCGCAACCCCAGGTCATTCTGAGAAATTTTCAGCAAATCATGTGGTAAAAGGCCCCAGCCACCATGAAGTGGTGAACGCGAAAACCCAACGGAAGGACGAACGAGGATGAACACCCAGAACGCACCCCGCAGGGCGGCACCCGGGCTGCCGTAGTCAGCCGCTCCCCCACACAACCGAATAGGCCGTTTCCGGTACCCCACACACCCGGAACATCAGATCAGAGGCGAGAGTGTGGACACTGTCCACACGAAAAAAGCACCAAAAAGCCCCTGACATGCTGAAACACTGTGCCCGAGGTGGGACTCGAACCGGGTTCCAGCCCTTGAATTTCCGCCACTTCACCGAGATTTTCCGTAATCCGGCCCAGTCCGGCACCAGCACGGCCCGGTCCGAAGCCCAGGGTGTGCACATTGTGCACACCCCTTTCTTGCCCACTTCCGCGCCCCGACAAGGCTGCTTGAACTGCTTCCCAAGCGGGGTGATTTCGTTCCAATAGGTGGCTTCAATCGACCTCGGGTACCCGTTGCTAGGTGTACTCAGCCAGCAGGTTGGTTGCATCTGCTGATGGGTGGTCGTCCTCCGAGGGCTGCGTGGTTTCGGCGGTGGTTGTA
>NZ_MQTS01000125.1 GCF_020532825.1 Arthrobacter sp. SO3 | reverse complement strand
GTGGACGACGGCGCCGGGCCGGCCGGCGGGGTCGTGGAGGCGGGCGCGGGGCTGGCGGGGCTCAGCCCGCTGAAGTAGCCCCCGGCGGCGGCAGTCGACGGGGCTGCTTGAGTGACCACCGCCGGCTTGGAGGAGTGCACGGTTTCGGGGCGGGACTGCAGCAGGAGCAGGTTGTCGCCGTCGGGCAGGTCCGCGTCGAGGGCCCATTCGATGTCCTGCGGGCACTTGTAGTGCTTTTCCGCGCGCTTAGCCATCTGGGCGACGGCGGTGAGTTCGGCGTCGCTGAGGCTGCGGCGGCCGCGGCGTTCGGCGTCGACCTCCCGCTCCACCAGGCGGCCGGCTGCGGCGTCCGGGACGAGTTCGGCATGCTTGTCGCCGAGGTGTTCGTTGATGACGGTCAGGGTGACCTTGTCCAGCATGATGTTGTCCGGGGTGACCTGGCCGGAGACCACCATCTCGCCGACCCCGTAGGAGGAGTCGATGGTGATCTTGGAGCGGTCGCCGTTGGTGGGGTCCATGGTGATGGCGACGCCGGAGACGCGGGCGTTGACCATCTTCTGCACCACGACAGCCATGGAGAGGCCTTCGTTGGGGATGTTGTTCCTGAGCCGGTAGATGATGGCGCGGGAGGTGAAGAGCGATGCCCAGCACTGCCGGATGTGTTCGGTGACGGCTTTGACGCCGTCGAGCCAGAGGTAGGTGTCCTGCTGGCCGGCGAAGGAGGCGTCCGGGAGGTCCTCTGCGGTGGCGCTGGAGCGGACGGCCACCGGGACCGGTGCCTCGAAGCGGGACATCAGGGACTCGTAGGCGGTAATGGTCAGCTCGCGGAGGACCTGGGGTACCGGACGGGAGCAGATGTCCTCGCGGATGGCGGCGGAGACCTTGTCCACCTGGCCCATGTCCTCGGGGTCCAGATCGGCGAGGAGCTGGTGGATATGCCGGGTGATGCCTGCTTCCTCCATAAAGGCGTCGAACTGGTCTGTGGTGACCACAAAGCCGGGCGGGACCGGCATGCCGGCGGAGGTCATGGTGACCAGGGAGGCGCCCTTGCCGCCGAGGTTTTCGAGTTTTGGTTCGATGCCGCCGTCGAAGAATTGGATGTATTCGTTGCTTTGCATATTTCTCAGGCCTTCCAGCTGACGGAGACGGTCTCGGGGACGCGGAAGGAGAGGTTCTCCCGGAAAGCGGTGGCTTCCGGGTTCTCCAGCGCCAGCCCGGGGGCGAGCCGGGCCACTTCCTCGAGCGCGATTTTGGCCTGGAGCTTGGCGAGCATATTGCCCAGGCAGTAGTGGATGCCGAACCCGAAGGAGAGGTGCTCGCGAGCGTTGGGGCGGGTGATGTCGAAGTCCTCGCCGGCGGTGAATTTGTTCTCGTCGCGGTTGGCGGAGCCCATCAGGAGCAGCAGCTGCGCGCCCGCTTCGATGGCGACGCCGCCAACTTCGGTGTCCTTGAGGGCCTTGCGGCGCCAGCCGACGATCGATCCGGCGTAGCGCAGGACCTCGTCGATGGCGGCGGGGATCTTCTTGGGGTCCTCGACGAGCTGCTTCCACTGCTCGGGCCGGGCCAGAAGTTCGCGGAGGGCGTTGGAGATCAGCGTGGTAGTGGTTTCGTGGCCGGCGAAGAGCAGGCTGTAGAGGACGGAGGCAATCTCGTGGTCGGAGATCTCCGCACCTTCCTGCTGCGACTTCACCAGGTCCGCGGTGAGGTTGTCGCCGCCTTCCTCGTGGGCCACCTTGACCAGGCGCAGGCACTCCTGCCAGTACTCCACGAGGTTGTGGGCGTGCGGGATCTGTTCCTCGTCGCTGAGGTCGCCCCAGGTCATGGCCGCGCGCGAATCGCTCCAGCGTTTGAAGGTGTCCACCTGGGAGACATCCGCGCCGATCAGGGTGAGGATGGTGATGGTGGGGACGTCGTAGGCGAGATCCCTGACCATATCGCCGTGGCGGTCCGGCCGGGACAACATCTTTTCGAGCAGTTCGACGACGTTCTGCCGGATGAAGGGTTCAAGTGCCTTGTAGCGGCGGGGCGTGAAGGCCTTTTGGACCACGGCGCGGATGCGGGTGTGCTCCGGCGGCCGGCGGGCGGAGAGGCCGGAGTAGGCGGTGAAGCCGCCGTCTTCCATGATCTTCTTCGCGGCGGCGCCGCGTTCGCGGACGGGTGCCTGCGCGTTTTCGCTGGAGAAGGTCTCCCAGTCCTCGAAGACGGCCTTGATGTCGTCGTAGCGGGAGACGACGTAGAGGCCGACCCGCTGGTCGAACATCACCGGTTGTTCGGCCCGGAGTTCAGCGTAGGCCGGGAAGGGATCCTTCATCTGGAACGGCTCGTAGCCGTGGTGCCCTGCGGGTGCCTCGGCGCCGTGTCCAAAGGGACAGCGGCCGGCCGTATCCGTCGACGATGACATCTAAGCTCCTTGATTTTTTGGTCCCGCCGGCTGCGCCAGTGCATGCCGGGGTTCTTATTCACCAGTGTGGCCCCGATCACTCTTTGACGGCAGGGCTGACTTCCACTGAGCGGAAGCGAGTTGTTTTGCCCGCCTGCGGCAGGACGGGCTGGCCGCGGTCCGGGGGCACTTCGACACGGACACGCTGCCGTCGAATATTGGCACCAGGTGCCCCCGGACGGACGCTACCCGGCCGCACCGCAAGGCTGCCGGCCACCCCGAGGCAGCCGGCAGCCGTGCGGCGGGGTGCAAGACCATGGCGAGGAGCGCGCCGGGTCAGTCCGTGCCGGCAACGTGGCTGCCCAGCAGCGTTTCCAGCGGGATCCGGGCCGTGGCGCGCTCAATCTGGGCGGCGATGCCGCGCAGGACGGGCAGGTGCCGGGTCATCGTGGCGGCCTGGCTGGTGGGCAGCACGAGGCCGATCGACGCGCCGATCCTGCCGGTGTGGAAGACCGGGACGGCGATGGAGCAGGAGCCCAGCCGGACTTCCTCCAGGGTGGTGGCGTAGCCCTGCTCCCGGATCCGGGTCAGCTCTGCGGCCAGCTTTTTGGGGTCCACGTGGGTGTGTGCGGTGTGCCGCTCCAGCTGCCGGTTCAGGTAGGCCTCCCGGACCCAGTCCTCCTCGAAGGCGAGGAGGACCTTCCCGACGGCGGTCGCGTGCATGGGCAGCCGGCCGCCGACCCGGCTGGCGCGGGGCACCCGCTTGGAGCCGTAGACCCGGTCGATGTAGAGCACCTCGTGGCCGGCCCGGACCGCCAGATGTGCGGTTTCGCCGGTGAGTGAGAACAGGTCCTGGATGTAGGGCCGCGCCGCGTCGCGCAGTTGCCGCCCGGTGTTCTGGGCAAGCTCCCAGAGCCGGATACCGAGCTGGTAGCGGCCGTTGGGCTCGCGCGAGAGGAATCCCCAGTCGGTGAGCTCGTTGACCAGGCGGTGGGCGGTGCTCAGCGGGAGGCCGGATCTTTCGGCGATGTCGGTCAGGCTGAGCGCGCCCCGGGACTTTTCGAAGGTCTCGAGGATGGCGAGGACCTTCGAGGTAACGGTCCTGCCGGGTTCGCGGCTGCCGCCGGCCATCGTGACCTCCTTGTCGCGGGCTTGGTCCCCGGTCTGCCATCTGCCTCCGGCTGTCGGCCGGCCGACGGGCCCGAAATCGAGTGTAGTCCGCCAGTGCCCGCAATCGGCCGGCCGGTCCGGAAACCAAGCAACGCGGGGTCACTTAGCGCCCATTCCGGGGCCCCGGATGGGCGCTAAGTGACCCCGCGTTGGGGCTACAGTTTGGTCGATACCCTCGTATCTCCCATGGGCAGCGCCGTGACGCGACGGCGCCGCGGGTAGGTCTCCCCGCGGCGCCATAGTCTCATTGGGTGAATCGTGTTTCCCTTTGGGATCCCCTACACCGGAACAACCGCAGGCGCGGGTTCACGGACCAGTTCACTCCCGAGATCGAAGGCCAGATCTCCGACAACCTGTTCGTATAGCAGCCCGCCTTTGGCTGCGCTGGAGCCAGCGGCCGATGACAGGCAACCCGTCGCGGGTGTCCGCTCCGGAACCACCGGGAGCCGGTCGAAGCGCGGGAGGACCGCGGCAGGACCGTCGGCCAGGCGGTCAATCGCTACCCGGGCGGGTTCGAGGTGGAGCATGAGCGAGGTTTCCAGGACCCCGCCATGCTCGATGTCCCAGCCCGGGAAGCCCCCGGGATAGACCTGCCCGAGCGTGTCCTCGCTGACGAAGTCCCAGTAGGACAGCAGCAGCACGCTCTGCTCTGCCCCGGGCTTAATGCCCAACTCGTCAAGGGCAAGATCGATGCCCTCGTACAGGAACTGGTAGTTCTCGAAGTGGCCGTTGATGAAGACCACGTGCCGAACGCCCTGATTGAGGAAGGACTTGACCAGGTTGCGGGCCACCCCAATGAGGGTGGCGCCATCCAGGCTGGTCGTACCGGAGAGGTGGTTTCCTCCGCCGGACTTCTGTTGCGATTTGTACCCGTAGGCGATCGGCTGGGCAACAAGTCCACCCAGTCGCCGGGCAACACCCTCCGCGAAGTGGGATGCCAGGATGGTGTCCGTTCCCAGCGGAAGGTGTGGACCGTGCTGCTCCAGGGACCCGACGGGAATGAGGACGATCGCGTCCCCGGATGCCAGGACTTCGCGGTAGGCGAAAGCATCCAGGTCTTCCAGAAGTACTGACTTGACCATGCTGGTAGTGCTCCTCGTTATGTTCAGTGTGCAAATGGCGCCGGCGGCCGCGGCCAATCAAGCGCTGACGATGGTGCGGGCCGGGCCGGCTGGGAATCCGGTGATGTTTCCCCGCCGGGGTGATCTCCCGGTCAGAGGCCCGCGGAGGAAGCGGACACGGCGGGGACGTCGGCCGTCCCGATGGCGGCTACCTCCGGGGCGGCAGCAGGGGCGGCAGCAGGAGCCGGGACCGTCGTTGCATCGGCGCTGGTCAGGTGCAGGAACTTCCGGTGGTACCGCGGCCCCATGATGGCGTAGGCTCCAGCGCTGGATAGGCCGCCGGCCAGCCAGGACAGGTCCCATCCGCCCAGGGCGACGGCGACCGGGCCCTGCATTGCGGGCACCAGCCCGTACATGAACAGCCAGGTGGCGAAGATTCCGACCAGCAGGGAGACGATGCCGGCCGGGTTCACACCGGGCAGGCGCTTGGTGCCTACCGCGTCGAAGAGCCGGGACGGGTCGCCGGGCCAGCGCTTTTCAATCCAGAAGTAGTGCACCAGCATGACCCCGCCCCACGCGGCAACCCAGGCAACGAGTCCGATCAGCCACGCGTCCAGGACGGAGGCGAAATCCTCCTGGTAGATGAAGAAGATCACGGCCGCCAGGGAGAAGACGCCGACGAAGAGGTTGAGCTTGCGGCGGCTGATGGAGATGTCCAGCGCCTGGGTGGCTACGGAAAAGGTGTAGATGTTCAGGATGTTGGTCGCGATTGGGCCGTGCAGGACCATAAGCAGCACGGGAAGGGCCAGCGCGCCGAAGTTCAGGACGATGAGTTTTCCGGGGTCGATTTCCCCGGTGTTGGTGGCCAGACTGGCTCCCAGGATGCCCAGCCAGACGACGGGGATGAACTGGCCCAGCACCGAGGCGAGGTAGACCTTGTGCTTGGGCACCGAGGTGCTGACGAAGCGGGAGTAGTCTGCGGCGTAGGTGAACCAGGTGATGCCCCAGCCGATGCCGATGGCCGTCATGACGGCGCTCATCGCGGCGATGCGTTCGGAGCCTTCGAGGATGTGGCCTGCCGGGCCGGCGTAGGTCCAGTTGATCTGCATGCCGAACCAGGCCACTGCCGACATGACGGTCAGGATGATGATGGTCGGCGGGACGGTCCATTTCTCGAACGCGGCGATCGCCTTGTAGCCGAACCAGGCAATGGCCACCTGGGTCGCCATGATGAAGGTGGCGATGCCGATCTTCCACGCGTAGTTGTGGGCCTCCGGGTCAACCCAGCCCAGGGTTCCGAACAGCGCCATGACCAGGTCCAGGATGATCCAGGTGTTGACCGCGCACCAGCCGATCACCAGAAGGGCCTGGATGGCCGCCGGCAGGTAATTTCCGCGCCGGCCAAAGGCGGCGCGGGCGAGCACCATACCGGTCGCTCCAGTCTTCTGGCCCAGCAGGACAAAGCAGCCGAAGAGCAGCATCCCGATCAGGTTTCCGAGGACGAGTACGGTGACCGTGTCCGCGAATCCCAGACCGAGCTGGATGCCGAGCGCGCCGAGCACCCAGTTGATCGGGGCGAGGTTGGCGCCGGCCCAGATCCAGAACTGGCCGGACACTTTGCGGGTACGTTCTGATTCGGGGATGGGGTGAAGCCACGCTTCGTGGTCTTCGCTGGCCGCTGGAGCGGTGCTGGCCGAAACCGTTGGGGATGTTTCACGCATTGGAGCCTCCGTGAGCGATTGGGGTACTTCAAGATTATGTGGCCCATGCCACATCGCCTATATATGATGTGTATAGTTAATTTCTGCTTTACGCGACGGAGTGTCATGCCTATACGTCTCATCGATGTGCTCAACCACCCAACCTTGGCGGCCGCTGATCCGGTGGTCCGGGCGGCCAGCGGGAGGGCCGCCCGGACCCAGCTTCGGTGGGTGCACTCCAGCGAGATCCTGGACATCGCTCCGCTGCTGGACGGCGGGGAGCTTCTGCTGACGGGAGGGGAAGCCCTTGCACTCGCGTCCGAGGACCGGCGGGTCACCTACATCCAGCAACTGGCCGAGCGGGGAGTGGCCGCCTTGGCCATCGAAACCGGCGCCGCCCTTCCTTCGCTGCCGTCCTTGATGATCTCGGCCGCCGAGGCAGCCGGACTTCCGCTGATCGAGCTCCGCAAGGTGGTGCCGTTTGTCAGTGTTATGCAGGCCATCAACTCGTCGCTGGTCAGCGAGTCGGTGTCGCAGTTACGGCAGGCAGATGAAGCCAGTCATGCGATGGCCGTTGAGCTGGCACACGGCGGCGGTCTGGATCGGATTCTGGCCGTACTCGCGCGGATTACCCACGCCGAGGTGGCCTTGGCCTCCCTCACGGGCGTGACCCTGGCCAGTGCAACGCCAGCGAACACCGGAAGCGGCGATTCGACCGGCAGCTCATCCCCCGCCCCGCAGGAACATGCGCGGCTGATCCGGATCGACGTTCCGGTGCGCGGAATCCTTGCGGCCCAGCTGGTGCTCCGGGTCCCGGCGGACGAGGATGAGAACCTTGCGCGGACGGCCGGAAAACGCTCGGTGGACATCCTGGCGCTGGCCATGCTGCAGCGGATGTCGCCCGGCCTGCGGGAAGTTGCGGGAGCTGCGTTGATCCGTGCCGTCGATTCCGGCAGCCAGCCGTGGCGGCTTCAACAGTTGGCGTCGGCAGCCGGAATTCCGGCTTCCTCCCCGCTCGTGGCCATCGCGGTCCGGTCCGACACCTCGCAGCAGCTGCGGACATCGGTGGAACAGGTACTGGCCCGGACAGCGCAGTCGCACGCCACCTACGTGGATAATGCCGAGCTTCTCGCAGTGGCCGGCCTGGGCGGCGATGCACCGGAGGAAGGCCGGCGGAGGCTCCTGGCCGGCCTGCTGGAGCTGCCGGCCATAGCCAGGACGCTTGCCGCGGTGGGTCCCCTGGTGACGGGAATTTCGGACGCTCCATGGTCGCTCTCCGAAGCCAAGCTCACCCTGGAACTGGCGGACTCCCCGGAGCCGTCCCGTTCCGAAGCCGGCCGTGCACACCGTCCAGTCGTCGACGCGGAGGCATTCGCCGTGGAACGCCTCGCCGTACAATCCCTGGACCCTTATCAACGGCGGAACTTTGTGCGCCAGCAATTGGGTGCGCTCCTGGACCATGATGCACAGCGCAATTCGCGGCTGCTGGACACGCTGGCAACGTGGATGGATTGCGGATGCAACACCGCGCACGCAGCCAGGGAGCTCCATCTGGAACGGCAGTCGATGCACCAGCGGCTGCGTCGCATCTTCGAACTGTGCGGCGGTGACCCGCGGGACACGGGCCGGCTGGCGGCCTTGCACCTGGCCACCCGGCTTGCCGGACTCATCTGAATCACCGGACTCATCCGGGGCGCCGGATCCGCCGGGGCGCCGGGCCCGTCCGGGCCTCAGCCGGGGACGGTGCCCCCGGTGCCCCCGGGCGGACGTCCGCCCAGACGTGTGGTGACCTTGCGGGCCGCGGCTGTGCAGGCCTCCCCGAGGCTCTGCAATCGCTCCCGTGACACCCGGAACCGGGGCGCGGAGATGAGGACGGCCGCCACTATGTCACCGCGGTGGTCGTAGACGGGGGCAGCAACGCCCACTTCGTCGAGGGAGGATTCGCCGTAGTTGATGGCCCAGCCACGAGCCGTCACATCCTTGAGCTTGATCTGGTAGCCATCCAGGCCGGCATCATCGAGCCCCGGATAGCTGATCTCCCCGCTGCGCAGCAGCGCACGGACACGTTCGACGGGTTCGGCGGAGAGGAAGACCTGCACGGAGGCGCTCATCGCGTCCGTGTACCGGGCTCCCAGCGGGGTGGTGTGCTTGATCTGGTGGTGGCTGGCGATCTGTTCCACGCACATGGACTCGGCGCCGTTCCAGACCATCAGTGCGCTGGTTTCGCCGGTCTGTTCGGTGAGTTCGCGCAGGACCGGGTAGGCCACGCGCCGTTCTTCCAGTTCCGCCAGCAGCGGCCCGGCGACGGCGATGAGCCCCAGCCCCAGCCGGAAGCGGCGGCTTTCCGGGTCCCGTTCCACGAGGTGTTCCTGCTCGAAGGTGGCCAGGATCCGGGACACGGTGCTTTTGTGCAGGCCCACCCGGTTGGCGATCTCGGTGACTCCGAGCTGTGGTTCATCGGCGGTGAACGTCCGCAGCACGGCGATGGCGTTGACGATGACAGAGGTGCCCTTGGCGTCGCCGCTTCCGGTGGTCTCGGGAGATTCTGCTGGGGTCATGGTGTCCACCATCATTCCGTATTAAGGGCCGAAAGCGGCGCCACGTTGGACGTGGCGCCGCTACTTGCGGGTCAGGGGACGGTCAGGCGCCCACGATGTTGTACTCGGGGCCGAAGGGGAACTTCGTGATGTTCTCGGCTCCGTCCTCGCCGACGACGAGGATGTCGTGCTCACGGTAGCCGCCGGCGCCGGGCGCACCGTCCAGGACGGTGATCATCGGTTCCATGGAGACCACCATGCCGGGCTCCAGCACGGTGTCGATGTCCTCGCGGAGCTCCAGTCCGGCTTCGCGGCCGTAGTAGTGGCTGAGGACGCCGAAGGAGTGCCCGTAGCCGAAGGTCCGGTTGGCCAGCAGTCCATGGCCCACGTAGATCTCGTTCAGTTCGGCGGCGATGTCCTTGCAGACGGCTCCGGGCTTGATGAGTTCGAGGCCGCGCTTGTGGACTTCCACGTTGATGTTCCACAGTTCCAGGGAGCGGGCGTCAGGTTCGCCGTAGAACAGGGTGCGCTCCAGGGCGGTGTAGTAGCCGGAGGTCATCGGGAAGCAGTTCAGGGACAGGATGTCGTGTTCCTGGATCTTGCGGGTGGTGGCCCAGTTGTGGGCGCCGTCGGTGTTGATGCCGGACTGGAACCAGACCCAGGTGTCGCGGATTTCCGAGTCGGGGAAGGTCCGGGCGATTTCGTGGACCATGGCTTCGGTGCCGATCAGGGCGACCTCGTATTCGGTGATCCCGGCCGTGATGGCGTTGCGGATGGCTTCGCCGCCGAGGTCGCCGATGCGGGCGCCGTGCTTGATAACCTCGATCTCTTCGGCCGACTTGATCATCCGCTGGCGCATGGCTGCCTGGGCGACGTCGACCAGGGTGGCCGACTCGAAGGCTGCCTGGATCTTGTTGCGGTTGTCCAGCGGGAGCGAATCGTCTTCGACGCCGATCCGGCGCGGGGAGATGCCGCGGGTGCGCAGCACCTCCTGGATGGCGAAGATGTAGTTGTCCCGGCGCCAGTCCGTGTAAACCACGTTGTCACCGTAGCTGCGGCGCCACGGCATGCCGGCGTCGATGTTGGCCGTGACGGTCACGGTGTCGTCCTTGGTGACCACCATGGCGTAGGAGCGGCCGAAGTAGGTGAACAGGAAGTCGGAGTAGTACTTGATGGAGTGGTAGCTCGTCAGGACGACGGCGTCCAGGCTCTTCTCCGCCATGATGCGGCGCAGGCCGGACAGCCGGCGCTCAAACTCGGCATCGGAGAACGTGAGGCTGACCTTCGTGCCGTTGTGCAGGACCTTGAGGCGCTCCAGTTCGGCGATGGACGAAGCGTTGTCGTTGGTGGTGATGGTCATGGTGGTGGTGCCTTTCGTCGGTTGGTTCTGGGAGGGAAAAGTTGAAAGTCGGTCGGGGCTACGCGTGGCTCAGTGGCTCTTTGCTGGTTTCACGGGAGAGCACGACGGCGATCAGGGAGACGGCCGCGGCGCCCACCAGGTACCAGGCCGGGGCCAGCTCGTTGGCTGTCGCGGCGATGAGGAGGGTGGCCATGAAGGGGGCAGTGCCGCCGAAGAGCGCGTTGGAAAGATTGAAGCTGACGGCGAAGCCGCTGTAGCGGACACGGGTGGGGAACATTTCGGCCAGGAAGCTCGGGAGCGTGCCGTCATTGAGCGTGAGCATGCCGCCCAGCAGGATCTGGACCAGGACGATCACCAGGAAGTTGCCGGTTCCCAGCAGGGCGAAGGCAGGCACGGTCAGCACGATGAAGCTGATGGATGCCGCGATGAGCACCTTCTTCCGTCCGTAACGGTCGGAGAGCATTCCGGTCAGGAAGATGAACCCGATGTACGTCACCAGCGCGATGGTGGTTGCCAGGAACGATTCGGTTTTTCCGAGGCCCAGTTCCGAGGACAGGTACGTCGGCATGTAGCTGAGAATCACATAGAATCCGACGGCGTTGAGCAGCACTGCTCCGACCGCCCGCAGCAGCAGCCGCCAATGGTTCCGGAAGAGGCCGAATACCGGCGCCTTGATGGCCTCGTCCTCCGCTGCGAGTTCGCGGAACACCGGGGTGTCTTCCAGCTTCGTGCGGATGTAGCGTCCGATCAGCCCCATCGGGGCCGCGAGCAGGAACGGCAGGCGCCATCCCCAGCTTTGCATCGCATCGGCGCTGAGCAGAGTGGTCAGCAGTCCCGCGAGCAGGGAGCCGAGCAGCAGGCCCGCCGCCGTGCTGGCCGGCACGACGGCGGCGTACAGCCCGCGCTTGTTGGCCGGGGCGTACTCCACGAGGAAAGCGGAGGCGCCGGCGTATTCACCGGAAGCAGAGAAGCCCTGCGCCACGCGGATGACCAGGAGCAGGATCGGCGCCCAGATGCCGATGGTGTCATAGCCGGGTATCAGGGCGATGCAGAAGGTCGCTCCGGACATGATCAGGATGGACAGGGAAAGTGCCGTCCGGCGCCCCACCCGGTCTCCGATGTGGCCCCAGACGAAGCCTCCGAGGGGCCGCACCAGGAACGAGATGGCGAACAGGGCAAAAGTCAGCAGGAGCCCGGTCTGGGGGTTGGATTCAGGGAAGAAGACCGCGGCGATGGTCGCGGCCAGATAGCCGTACACGGCGTAGTCAAACCATTCGACGAAGTTGCCGATGAAGCTCGCCGCGATCACCCGCCGGCGTGTTTCCTTGCTGACGCCGCCGCCGTTGACGGGTCCGGCGTGCCCGTCCGGGTTCACGCGGCCACTCGTTGTTGTTGGTCCGGAGGAAGTACTGCCATGCCCGCCATTCGACTCCGGGCTTCTCGGCCCCGCAAGTGTGGCGGGGGAGGGAGTTTCGTTACTCATGTGTCCACCAAAGTGTTTTGGAGTTGCATTCACTGCAACGCTGTTGCACCAGATTATGCGTGATCTGCGACACGGTCAATGCTTTTGTGGCTGAAGCGGATTAAAACTGATTCAACAGCGGCGGCTCGTTGATTCCAACCCGGAATGATCCGTCAAAGTGTTGCATTTGATGGAAGCGTGTTGCGTCTGGAAGGAGGCCTGGCAGGTTCGACCGAGGGCTGTCGAAGCGACGGGCGGGATCCATTGACACTCCCAGCGCAGGCTGGCATATTTTCAGTACGCGCTATTTGCGGCATGTTGCGTAATGCGCAATTAATGGCGGGTCAGAAAGATCTGGCACCGCTGCCGCCCCCGGGAGTCCCGGGGGATCAGGAAAGGAACGCAGTGGTTCACAAGGTAAAGGCAGTTATTGCCAGGGAAAAGAACGGCCCGGTTTCCGTCGAGACCATCCTGGTTCCGGATCCGGGACCGGGCGAGGCGTTGGTGGACATCCTCACGTGCGGCGTCTGCCATACCGACCTCCACTACAAACAGGGCGGAATCACGGACGACTTCCCCATCCTGCTGGGCCACGAGGCCACCGGCGTGGTCAGCGCGGTGGGCCCGGACGTCACCGAAGTAGCGCCAGGGGACAGAGTCATCCTGAACTGGCGTGCCGTCTGCGGCCAGTGCCGGGCGTGCGCCAATGGACAGCCGCAGTACTGCTTCAACACGCACAACGCGACGCAGAAGATGACCCTTGAGGACGGCACGGAGTTGTCGCCCGCGCTCGGCATCGGCGCCTTCGCGGAGAAGACACTCGTCGCCGCCGGGCAGTGCACCAAAGTGGACGACAACGCCGATCCTGCCGCCGTCGGACTGCTCGGCTGCGGCGTGATGGCCGGCATCGGAGCCGCCATCAACACCGGCGAGGTCAAGCGGGGCGAGTCTGTGGCCGTGATCGGCTGCGGCGGCGTGGGCATCGCCGCAATTGCCGGGGCAAAGCTGGCCGGCGCCACCACGATCATTGCCGTGGACATCGACGCCAACAAGGTGGAAATGGCCAGGTCCCTGGGCGCCACCCACGGAGTCGACTCGAACCGGGAGGATCCCGTCGAAGCCATCCGTGCGCTGACGGGAGGCCACGGCGCCGACCTGGTGATTGACGCCGTCGGACGTCCCGAAACCTTCAAGCAGGCGTTCTATGCCCGCGACCTCGCCGGCCGCGTGGTACTCGTGGGGGTTCCGTCACCGGATGCGAAGATCGAACTGCCCCTGCTGGATGTCTTCGGCCGGGGCGGGTCCCTGAAGTCCTCCTGGTACGGGGACTGCCTGCCCTCGCGGGACTTCCCGATGCTCGTCCAGCAGTACCGGCTTGGCAACCTGGACCTGGACGCCTTCGTGACCGAACGGATCACCATGGACCAGGTGGAGGAGGCCTTCGCCAAAATGCATGAAGGCAAGGTCCTTCGTTCGGTCGTAGAAATCGCTGCGTCGCCCGGAAGGGCTTGAGCCTCGCCAGCGGGAAACAAGTCACCCTCCGACGAATTTCCGTCGGAGGGTGACTTTTTCCTGCTGCCGCTATCCGGTGGGCGCGGGGACGGCCCGCCTAGCCGAGCCAGGCATCCACAGCCTGCTGATGCGCGTCCACCCACTTCTTGGCCGCAGCCTCCGGCGTCATGCCGCCCTGGATGTCCGTGGCGACTGAGTTCTGGTCCTCGTTGGTCCATTTGAAGGCCTTGGCCAGCTTGGCTGCGGGCGAGCCGCTGTCCTCGAACTTCTTGGAAATCACCTTGTTGAGTTTGTATACGGGGTAGTCACAGGCCACCTTTTCCGGATTCGCGTCGCAGCCCTCGGTCCACGCCGGGAGGTTGACCTTCTTGAGTGAAACCTCGGACAGGAACCACTGCGGCTCGTAGAAATAGCCCAGGAGCGGCGTCTTGTTCTGCTCCGATGTCCGGAACGACTGGATCAGGGCGGCCTCCGAGCCGGAGAACACCACCTTGTAGTCCAGGTTGAGGTTCTTCACCAGCGCCTCGTCGTTGGTGACGAAGGCGGGATCGCCGTCGAGGACCTGGCCCTTTCCGCCGGATTCGGACGTGGCGAACATCGAGGCGTATTTGTTCAGGTTTGCCCCGTCCGTGATGTCCGGGTACTTTTCCGCCATCCATGGCGCCACGTACCAGCCGATGCGGCCTTCATTTCCTGTGGGGCCGGCGTCGACTGCCACCTTCTGCTGGGTGATGTACTGCTTGGCCAGATCGTCATGGCCCCAGTTTTCCATCACGACGTCAACCTCGCCGGAAGCGAAACCCTGCCAAGAGATCTGCTCGTTCAGGTCCTTCTGGACCACGGTGCAGCCAAGCTTGTTCTTCGCCACATAGCTGTAGACGGCTGCATTCGCCGTGTAGCCTACCCAGGCGTTGAGAGCCACATTGACGGTCCCGCAGGGCGCCGCACCGGCGGCAGCCGGGGCAGCAGCCGCCTGGTTCACGGAGGCACCGCCGCAGCCTGCCAGCAGCAGGGCGGCGGCAGCGGCCCCCGCTACCGCCGGGACAGTTCGTTTCAACAGCAGTCCAGCTTTTTTCATCGTTAGATCTCCTTGTTCGGGGTGCGGGTCTCGGGGTCAGGTTGCTGTGGTTTTCGGTGAGGGGGTTTTCCGCACCGGGGTGGCTGCGGCGGCCTGGGTCATCCTGTCCAGCAGGATGCCGAGGAAAACGATGGCAAGGCCTGCGGCGAGGCCCTTGCCGAAGAGCGCGCTTTGGACGAAGCCGGCGACGACGTCGTACCCGAGGCCGCCAGCGCCCACGAGCGCACCAACCACCACCATGGCCAGGACATAGATCAGGCCCTGGTTGGCGGCGAGGGCCAGGGTCTGCCTGGCCATCGGAAGCTGGACCTTGGTGATGACCTGCCAGGGGGTGGAGCCGCTGGCGACGGCGGCTTCGACCACCGTGGGGGAAATCGCCGAGATGCCGTCAGCCGTGATCTTGATGGCCACGGGGGCGGCGTAGATGATGCCGGCGATGATCGCGGTGAAGCGGGTGGCGCCGAAGAGCCCGAGGAACGGGACGAGGTACACGAAGGCCGGCATGGTCTGGCCGGCGTCCAGCATGGGCCGCATGATCTGGTCCACCCGCTCGGACCGTCCCATTGCGACGCCGAAGACTATGCCCAGGATCATGACCACCACGGTGGCGACGAGTGTCCCGGCCAGTGTGACCATCGAGTCGCTCCAGAGGCCGAGGTAGATGATCGCGCCCAGGCACGCCGTGGTCAGGGTTGCGAGCTTCCAGCCGCCCAGGGCGTAGGCCGCCATGGCAATAACGGCCACGAGGATGTAGAAGGGGGTGTCCGTGAGCAGGGACTGGAACGGGTTAAGGATCCCGGTGGTGACGGCTTCCCGGAAGGACACGGTGAACAGGGACAGGTTGGCCTGCATCCACTGGCTGGCCGAGCCTACCGCCTGGACGATCACCGGGCCAATGTTGAGCTCTGCCGGGAAGACCGCAGCCCACAGCATGGTCCGGGACAGCTGTACCATCGCCAGTGCCAGCACCAGGCTCACGCCCAGCAGGATGTACCTGGTCCTGCGGGAAACCCTGCGGTTCCGGGCCGCCCCCGGCTCCGCGCGGCGGCTCGCGGCGGTGGTCACCCGGTCCAGCACGATCGCCAGCAGCACGATGGAGAGCCCGGCGTTGACGGCCGTGCCGACGTCCAGCGACTGCAGCGCCCGGACCACCACCTGGCCGAGCCCGGGCGCTGCGATCAGGGCGGCGATGGTGACCATGGACAGGGCCGCCATGGTGCTCTGGTTGATTCCCATGACGATGGTGCGGCGGGCCATGGGAAGCTGCAGGTTGACGAGCCGCTGCAGGCCCGTTGTGCCCAGCGAATCGGAGGCTTCGCGGGTGTTTTCCGGGATGCCGCGGATGCCGTGCGCCGTCAGCCGGATGACGGGCGGAGCTGCATAGATCACCGTGGCAATGACGGCTGACGCCGGGCCGATGAGGAAGATCAGGGCAAGCGGGGCCAGATAAACGAACGTTGGCAGCGTCTGCATGAAGTCCAGCACCGGCGTGATGACCTTGGCGACGCGGCCGTAGACGCCAGCCAGGACACCGAGCGGGATTCCGACCAGAAGGGTCAGGAGCACAGCGGTGAGGACCAGCGCGAACGTGTAGGTGGCCTCGACGAACAGGCCCTGGAAGCCGAAAAACATAAAGACGGCCACTGTCAGCACCGCGACCCGGGCGTTTCCAACCGCGAACGCGATCCAGCCCAGCACGCCCACCGTTCCGAGCCAGCCGATTTCCGGCAGGCGCAGGCCCGTGGAACTCGCCGCGAAGGTGGTGATGAACAGGTTGGCCACGGCGTCGACGGCGGCCCGCAAGGGAGTGAAGACGTAGAGGAAGACGGGGTTGTCTGCGCGGTTTGCTGCCACCCAGGCGTTGAACTGGTTGAGGGAGCGGTGTAGGTCC
>NZ_MQTS01000124.1 GCF_020532825.1 Arthrobacter sp. SO3 | reverse complement strand
TGGGAGAGTAGGTCACCGCCGGAACATCATTAAACGGTCGAGAGCCCCAACCACAACGGTCGGGGCTCTCCCGCATTTAAGCACAAACCCCTTCCGGCAAAGCGGTCGGAAGGGAGGGGCCCCGGGCTTTCAGACCCCATGGATTCAGGCGCTTACTGGCACAAGCCCGGCCCGCAGCTGGCCTATGGCCCGTCCAGCCCGGCCCGCAGCTGGCCTATGGCCCGTCCCGTCCCGTCCAGGCCAGGCCTGGCCCGTAGCCGGCGCAACGAGGCCGGGTGCCGCCGTCGTGCCCCTTGGGGCTTCAGCGCGTGCTGCCCCGGAACGCGCGGGATCCGGGGGACGCGCAGGGCAGTCCTTGACGGAGCTGAGGGAACGTCCGCTGTTGGCGAAATATTGGCCAGAAAGGCGCCGAATCCCGGGTTTTTCCCCAAAAAAGGCCGAAAACACGCGGAATTTGCCACCTCGGCGGCGGCAAGCTGGTAAGTTTTCGAACAGTGGCTTGTGCGCATGCCGTGTGCAGGCTCCAGAAATCATGACAGTCCAGGAGGACATAAATGGCTAAGAACCGAAGTGAACTTGTTGCAGAGGTAGCAGGCAAGGCCGGCACCAGCCAGGCAGCCGTCAACTCCGTGCTGGATGCATTGTTCGAGGTCTTCGAGACCTCTGTCGCCGCGGGCGAAAAGATCACCATCCCGGGCTGGCTTGCAGTTGAGCGCACCGACCGTGCAGCTCGCACCGGCCGCAACCCGCAGACGGGCGAGACCATTCAGATCGCCGCGGGCCACAGCGTCAAGCTGACCGCAGGCTCCAAGCTGAAGGCTGCAGTCTCCAAGAAGAAGTAGTCTTCTTGAACGCTTGAAAGGAGCGGCGACCCCTGGGGTCGCCGCTCCTTTTTCGTTAACCAGGGCTCCTGACATGGGGATTCGGGGGCTGGCCGGGTTTCCCGGATTGGCGGGGATTTTGCGGGTCCGGGGTCTTTT
>NZ_MQTS01000123.1 GCF_020532825.1 Arthrobacter sp. SO3 | reverse complement strand
CCCCGCCGAGCCGCGCTCCGCGGGTTCCGTGAGCGCTGCCGAGTGGACCAGCAGAACTGCGCCGCTGTCCCGGAGCTGGAACTGGATTTCGGGCGGCGCGAGCCGGGTGTTCAGCGGGACGAAGACCGCCCCGGCCAGGCCGGCGGCGAACAGGGTCTCCAGGAAGGAGGGATCGTTATCGCCCAGATAGGCCACCCGGTCGCCCTTGCTCACGCCGCGGTCCCGAAGGGCGTTGGCGAGCCGGGCGGAACGTTCCGCGAGCTCGACATAGCTGAGCTCCCTGTCCCCTGCGATGACGGCGGTTTTGCTGCCGGACTTCGGGCGGCGACGTTGCAGCCATGAGCCGATGCCAAAATTTTCCACGGCGAATCCTTTCTACTGTGAGGTTAGCCCGCTGGACGGGACCCGATGAAGGGTCAGGCCTGGACGGTCTGGAGGTCGTTGTTCTTCGGTTCCCGGGTCAGCAGGATGAAGACGATGGAGACCACCGACATGATCGCCAGGTACCAGACCACCGATGCCGTGTCCTGGCCTGAGTCCTTGAAGATCTGGGCCACGATGCCCGGAGTGAAACCGGCGCCAAGCAGAGTTGCCAACTGGTAGCCCAGGGATGCGCCGGTATAGCGGGAGGTGGTGCCGAACTGCTCCGACACGAACGCCGCCAAAGGACCGAACAGGGTGGAATGAATCATCAGGCCGATTGCGAAGGCCACGAAGATCAGCATGATGTTGTTGGAGGAGAGCAGCTGGAACATCGGCACCAGGTAAAGGATAAAGAGCACCAGCCCGCCGATCATCACCGGCCGCCGTCCCACCTTGTCGGAGAGCCTGCCGCCCATGATCACAAACACGATGGAGATCAGGGAGGCTGCAGCGAACGCGTACAGCACGCCCTGGCGGTCGGCGCCCTTGGACACGGCATAGGTGACCGAGAACGTGGCCAGAACCACCTGAAGTGCGAAGCCTGCCGCACCGGCAAGCATGGTGAAGATCAGGGTCTTTGGCCGCCGCAGGACCTGCACCAGGGGGGTGGGCCGCTTCGCCGTGATTCCGGCGCCGCTTCCTTGCGCTGTCTCTCCACGTTCGGCCTTTTCCTGCTCGATGGCGGCTTTGAAGATGGGGCTTTCGGAAACCTTGAGCCGGACGAACATACCCACGCCCAGCAGCACGAAGGAGAGCAGGAACGGCACGCGCCAGCCCCAGGCCAGGAACTGGTCGTTCGGCAGCGCGGCGAATGCGCCCATAATCAGGGTGCCAAGTACGGCACCGGTCGGCGCCCCGGCGTTGACGAACGAGGCGGCGAATCCGCGTTTGCCCGATTCGGAGTGCTCCAGCGCCATCAGGGCTGCCCCGCCCCACTCGCCGCCCACAGCGATGCCCTGAAAGACGCGGAGAATCACGAGGAGCACCGCGCCCCAGGGACCGGCCACGGAGGCACCCGGAACCAGCCCGATCAAGGTGGAGGCCATGCCCATGACCAGCATGGAGATGATCAGCATGTTCTTGCGGCCCATCCGGTCGCCGAAGTGGCCGAAGATGATGCCACCGACCGGGCGGGCTACGTAGCCGGCGGCGAAGGTGCCGTAGGCGGCCACGACGCCCACCCAGTCGTCCATGCCGGTGAAGAAAACTTTCGGGAAGACGATCGCTGCGGCGGTGGCGTAGAGGAGGAAGTCGTA
Organism: Arthrobacter sp. SO3; assembly: GCF_020532825.1. Classification (GTDB taxonomy): domain Bacteria; phylum Actinomycetota; class Actinomycetes; order Actinomycetales; family Micrococcaceae; genus Arthrobacter. The sequence goes on along the minus strand of NZ_MQTS01000123.1, from coordinate 3,812 downwards.
GTACTCGATGGTGCTGCCCAGGTAGCTGGAGGCAATGACGGTGCGCGCTTCCTTGCGTCGCTCGGCGGTGCCCATAGCCTGAAGCTGAGTGAGTCCTGACATGGTTGTTCCTTTGGACAGAGGGAGGGTTCTTGGAGAGGGCTTTTTACTTGTAGAAGCGGGCGAGGAATTCCGCGACGACTGCCGGGCGCTCCTGGCCTTCGATCTCGATGGTGTTGGCGACCTTGATCTGGGCGCCGCCCTTGACCTCGGTCACTTCGCTAATGGTGGACCGCATCCGGATCCGAGCGCCCACCTTGACCGGTGACGTGAAGCGCACCTTGTCCAGTCCGTAGTTGACCTTCGTGGTGACGCCGTCGACGTCGAACAGCTCGCCCCAGAACGGGATGATGAGCGAGAGGGTGAGGAAGCCGTGGGCGATCGGGGCGCCGAAAGGTCCGTCCTTGGCGCGTTCCGGGTCCACGTGGATCCACTGGTCATCGCCGGTGGCGTCGGCAAACTTGTTGATCTGTTCCTGGGTGATTTCGCGGTACTCGGTGACACCTAGGTCGGTGCCGGCGAGGGTGAGCAGCTTGTCGAAGTCGACGACGAGGTTGGGCATGGTGTCCTCCTGGAGGGCTGGGTGGGGTAGGGAACTGTCCGACGACGGTGCCGGAGCGGGGTGTGATGATTCAGTTCGGGAGGCTCAGCGGGTGAAGGCGCTTTCGCCGGTGAGAGCGCGGCCGACGATCAGGGCGTTGATCTCGTGGGTGCCCTCGTAGGAATAGACAGCCTCGGCATCGGCGTGGAACCTGGCGACATCAGTGTCCAGCGTGATGCCGTTGCCACCCACCACTTCGCGGGCCAGAGCCACGGTCTCGCGCATCAGCAGGGACGTCTGCATCTTGGCCAGGGCGGAGTCCTGGTCGCGGTAGATGCCCTTGTCCTGCTGCTCCGTCAGCCGGACCACGAGGGACAGCGAGGAGGTGACGTTTCCGAGCATCCGGGCCAACTTCTCCTGGACCAGCTGGAAAGAGCCCACCGGACGGCCGAACTGCTTCCGTTCGGTGACATACCGGAGCGCGGCTTCGAAGGCTCCGGCCTGGATTCCGGTGGCGATCCAGGCGACGTCCGAGCGCATGGCCCGCAGCATCGCGGCCACGTCCCGGAAGGAGTCCACGTTGTGCAGGCGCATGGATTCGGGCACCCGCACCCCGTCGAGCGTGATGTGGGCGTTCTGCATCATCCGCAGCGCAGTTTTGCGGTGGATCTTCTCCAGGGTCACGCCCGCGGCGTCGCGGTCCACGAGGAAGGCCTTGACCTGCCCGTCCGCGGTGTCGCGGGCGAACACGGCCAGGACGTCGGCGGTGGCGGCGCCGCCGATCCAGCGCTTCGCGCCGTCGAGAATCCAGGCGTCGCCCTCACGGCGGGCGGTGGTGGAGAGCCCGCCGGCGATGTCGGAACCGGAGTCCGGCTCGGTCAACGAGAAGACCCCCTTCAGCGAGAAGTCGATGACCTTCGGCATCCATTCGGCCTGCTGTTCCGCGGAGGCGCCGACCCGGATCGCGGTCCGGAACAGTCCGGCCTGGGCGGTGTAGAAGGTGGCGAGCGACGCGTCGGTGCGGGCGAGTTCGAAGATCCGGAAGCCCTGGTAGATTCCGCGGGCCGGGCTGCCCTCCGGGCCGCGCAGTTCGGCCGGCTCCATCAGGTCCAGGCCGATCAGCGGCCCGGCGAGCTCATCCGGGAACTCGCCGCGTTCCCAGTAGTCCGCCAGCAGCGGCCGCGCCTTCTCATCGAGGAAGCTCCGCAGCCTGCCCAGCACGCGGCGTTCCCCCGCGGTCAACAGGGACTCGGCGTCGTAGTAGTCGCAGACGCCGTACAGCCTCGTCTGGTTTTCGGTATCGACGGTCATCTCAGCCTCCCAGTCCGAGCAGGCGCACGGCGTTGTGCTTGAGGATCTTGGGCCTGACCTCGTCCTTGAGCGGCAGGTCCGCGAACGCTCCCAGCCATTTCTGCGGTGTGATGAGCGGGAAGTCGGTGCCGAACAGGACTTTGTCCTGCAGCACCGAATTGGCCATCCGCACCAGGGATTCCGGGAAGTACTTGGGGGACCAGCCGGAGAGGTCGATGAAGACGTTGGACTTGTGCGTGGCGATGGAGTTGGCCTCGTCCTGCCAGGGCACGGACGGGTGGGCCATGATGATCTGCAGTTCCGGGAAGTCCGCTGCGACGGCGTCGAGCAGCAGCGGGTTGGAGTAGCCGAGCTTGATGCCGTACCCGCCGGGGAGCCCGGCGCCCATGCCGTTTTGTCCGGTGTGGAAAATGGCCGGGAGACCGAGTTCCTGCAGCGCTTCCCAGAGCGGGTAGAACTGTTCGCTGGACGGGTCGAAGCCCTGGAGGCTGGGGTGGAACTTGAAGCCGCGGGCGCCGAGGTCGATTGCCTGGTGCTTGGCGCCCTGGATGGCTTCGGCGCCGGTGCGCGGGTCCACGCTGCCGAAGGGGATCAGCACATCGTTGTTCCGGGCGGCACCGGCGATGAGCTCCTCAATGCTGTTGGGTTCGTGCTTGAGCTGGGTGCGGGCGTCCACGGTGAACACGACGGCGGCCATGTTCAGGGCGCGGTAGGTCTCGGCGATCCGGTCCAGCGACGGGGTCCGGTCCTCGGCCTTGAAATACTTCGCGGATGCTTCGGTCAGGGCCGGCGGCAGGGACTGGTGGCCGTGGCCGTCCACTTCGAGGTGGACGTGCATGTCGATCGCGTCGAGCTTCGCGGCATCGATGCCGAGTTCATAACGCTGGGAGGCCATGTCAGCGGACCTCAGCCGGTTCGGGCTTGAGCTCTTCCGGCAGCGGCAGGAAGTCCTCGCCGACGCTTTGCAGCTTGTCGCCGAAGAGCGCACCGAAGTCCTCCACCAGGTCCTGGTAGCCCCAGCCCCCCTCGCGGTACTCGGTGGCCGCGGCCTCGGGGTGGGTCCAGAGCTGCAGGCGGTCACCGCCGGCACCGATCGCCTGCCCGGTAATGCCGGCCGCCGCATCGGAGGCGAGGAACGCGACCAGTCCCGCGACGTCGTCAGCGGTTCCGAAACCCAGATCGTGCCGGAAAAAGGCCGGCATGGCCTCGCCGCGTTCGTCCGCTTCGACCGCCTTCTGGAAGTACGGGACAGTCTTGGTCATGGCGGTGGCGGCCACCGGGATCACGGCGTTGGCGGTCACCCCGGCCTTCTTCATTTCCAGCGCCCACGTGCGGACCATACCGACGATCCCGGCCTTGGCCGCGGCGTAGTTGGTCTGGCCGAAGTTGCCGCGCTGGCCGGTGGGCGAGCCGATGGTGATGATGCGGCCGGCGATGCCCTTTTCCTTGAAGTAGGCGAACGCTTCGCGGGCGCAGGTGAAGGTGCCCTTGAGATGGACGTTGATCACGAGGTCGAAGTCCTCGTCCGTCATCTTCAGGAGGGATTTGTCCCGCAGGATCCCGGCGTTGGTGACGAGGATGTCGAGCCGGCCGAAAGCCTCCACCGCTTTCTGCACGAGCTGTCTGGCAACCTCGGAGCTGCCCACCGGAGCGACGACGGCGACGGCGCGGCCGCCGTCGGACTCGATCGTCCGGACCGCTTCGGCGGCCACCCCGGCATCCACGTCATTGATAACGACGGCGGCGCCCTGGCGGGCGAGTTCCCGGGCGTATGCCAGGCCCAGGCCGCGGCCGCTTCCGGTGACGATTGCTACTTTCCCTGACAGGCTCATGCTGCTCCTTTGCACTGCGCCTTGCGGCGGCTATCCCCGAGAGCCTGCGCTGTGATGCGCGTCTCCCTTGACTGCTTTCAATTAGAAAC
>NZ_MQTS01000122.1:27359-38285 GCF_020532825.1 Arthrobacter sp. SO3 | reverse complement strand
GCCCGCGACCCCGCTCTGCCCCCGCCCGCGACACTGCCGGGCCACCGGGGCCAGGCCGGCCTACCCGGCGGTCAGCTCCAGCACCCGTCCCCGGTGCAGGGCCAGGTACACGCGGTCGCGCAGGCGGTTGGCCTCGCCGTCCGTGAGCGTCCGGTCCAGCGGTTGCAGCACCAGCCGCAGCAGCACATTCACGTGGCCCGGGGCGAGCCGGAGCCGTTCGACGGCGGCGGGCGGCAGCTCCGACGCTGGGGTGACGGCCCTGATCTCCAGCGAGGCCAGCACCTCGGCGTCCGCCCCAAGGGCCGTCCGCGCCCGGTCGCCGAGCAGTTCGACGTCGGCCTCCGCCGCGGACCCCAGTACGAGGGACAGATCGCGCCTGACCTCCGGCATAACTGACACCGGCCGGTAGGGGTCCAGGTCCAGCAGCTGGGCCTGGACGCCGGGGTTCTCCGAGCGCAGGAGCCGGATGTCCCGGATGCCCTTGCGCAGCATCAGGGCACGGTCCAGCCCCAACCCCAGGGCGAGACCGGCCCAGCGACGCGCATCCAGCCCGGAGCCGCGGAGGACTTGCGCGGAGACGAGTCCGCATTCGGCCAGCTCCAGCCATTCCCGGGCGCCGTCCGGCTGGGTGACGAGCACGTCGAGCTGCCTGCCCGTGTCCGTATAGTGGTGCGTTGCCGGGACCGAACGCCACTCCACGTCCGGGTACAGGGAAGCCGGAAGGACCGCTTCCACAACAGCGCCCATCATCTGCTCCAGCTCGGCGGAACCCAGCAGGCCACGCGCCTTGAGTCTCCACAGATCCACCTGGTGCGGGGCGCCCACGTGGGTGCGGTCGATCGAGTCCCGCCGGTGCACCAGGCCGGGCAACGCGTGCAGCCGGTCGTAGTGGCCCAGTTCCTCCCGCAGCGAGTCCAGCAGGGCCGGCACGCCCGACGAGGTGTGGCTGCGCAGCATCACCGTGGGGCTGACATGGCGTGAGTAGCGTGAATCCCGGGTGACGTCGTCGGGGGAGTATCCCAGCCGGTCGTAGTTGTCGGCGGTTGCGACGAGCGGGCTGATCCGGTGGGTCTCAACACTGACGTTCCACAGCTGGGCGAGCGCCGCTGTGACTTCCGCCAGCAGCACCGACATGGCGTGCGGGCCTTGGGCAGGATCGGACAGATCGCGGAGCGCGAGGGCGTTTTGCAGTTCGGAGGGGTGCAGATAGTTCTTCATGGGGGGTCCTTGGTTTTGAGTGCGGGAGGGGGAACGCCACCCTCAGCCGCTGCACCGGACGGACCCCGGCGGCTGCGGTTACGCGCGCGACAAGAAGCCCGTGCGGCCGGAAAGCGGCCGAGGGCTGATAAATCGCTGCTGCGTCTGCATCCCTCCATGCTACGCCGGAGGCCCGCACGGCCCCGCCCGCCGGAGCCCCGCACGGCCCCGGGTGGCCGCCCAAGATGGGCCTTGACCTTGACGTAGCGTCAAGGCCTAGCATCGGGTTACCGGCCGGAAGCTGCCGGAAAGCGGCCCAAGCCGGCCGGAAACTGATGCGGAAAGGGGCAGCCACGTGGATTGGTCCGTGCAGCAGATCGCCAGAATCGCCGGGACCACGAGCCGGACGCTGCGGCACTACGACGACATCGGTCTGCTCAAACCCAGCCGCACCGGGGGCAACGGCTACCGGTTCTACAACCAGGCGTCCCTCGTCCGGCTGCAGCGCATCCTTCTGCTGCGGGACCTCGCGCTGGGACTCCCGGCGATCGCCGAAGTCCTCGACCACGAGCCGGATGCCGCCCGGGCGCTGGCCCGCCACCTGGACTGGCTGCGGCAGGAACAGGACCGGCTGACGCGGCAGATCGCCTCGGTCCGGCAGACGCTTGAAGGACTGAAAGAAGGAGAACCGATCATGGCGGAAAAAATGTTCGACGGCTTCGACCACACCCGGTACAAGTACGAAGTGGAGCAGCGCTGGGGCAAGGACGCTTACACGGAAGGTGACTCCTGGTGGCGCGGGATGGGACCGGCGGAGAAGGACGCCTGGCGGGAACGTTCCCGGCAGCTGGGCAGCGACTGGATCGCCGCAGCGGAGTCGGGCGTCGCGACGGACAGCGCCGAGGCCCAGGAGCTGGCCCGGCGGCAGGTCGACTGGCTCACCGGAATCCCCGGCACACCCGCTTCGGGGTCCGCCGCCGCCGGCGGTGACGCCCGCGGTGACGGCGACGTGAAGGGGTACGTCATCGGGCTCGGCGAGATGTACGTTGCCGATCCGCGCTTCGCCGCGAACTACGGCGGCGAAACCGGCGCGGCCTTCGTCCGCGACGCCCTGCGGATTTACGCGGGGAGGCACCTCTAGCCCCGGCCCGGGTCCGCCGGGGCCGGGACTAAACTTGTCCGGTGACTCCCTCAACGCACTTCACGGCCGGCAACACCCCCGACGCCCCGCGCAGCGACCTCCCTGGCCTGCTCGAATCCTTGGCGGCGGACCTGCGCGGCATCGGCTACACCGTGGACGGCGTAGCCGAACTGCTCGGCGCGGCCGCGCACAGCGCCCTGGCCCGTGACCAGCTCGTCCCGGCGCTGATCGTCACGGAGGCAGCCCGCAACGGGGAGCCGAGGACGGCGGCGCTCGCCGCCGTCGTGCGCTTCTGGCTGCTGGCCGAACCGCAGTCCGCCGCGACCCTCGACGCCGCCCTGCCCGGCATCGGCACGGCGGGCCTGCTGGAACTGGGGCTCGTGGAGCCGTCCGCTGACGGCCTGGTTCAGGCGAAGGTGGATCTGCGGCCGTACGGATGGGACGGCACCCCCGGGGACGGCACCCCCGGGGACGGCACCCCCGGGGACGGCACCCCTGGGGAAGACACCGTCAGCAGCGGCGGCGCGGAGCTCTGGGTGGCCAGCGATCTCGCCGCCCACCAGCGGCCCGGTGTGCTGCGCCACGACCACGTGCTCGGGATCGGGCAGGCATCCACCACCCTGGTGCAGGTCACCGCGCGCCGCCATGTGGCCCGCGCCCTGGACCTCGGCACCGGTTGCGGCATCCAGACCTTCCACCTGCTGCACCACGCCGAGCACGTGACCGCCACCGACATTTCGGGCCGTGCCCTGGCGTTCACCCGCTTCAACCTGCTGCTCAACGCCGGCCAGCTGCACCTGGACCCCTCCGACCTGGAGGCCCGGGTGAGCCTGCGCCAGGGCTCCCTGCTTGATCCGGTGGCGGCCGAGGAATTTGAACTGGTGGTCTCCAACCCGCCGTTCGTGATCACGCCGCGGAGCCTGGGTGAGGCCGCCGCGGACCAGTTCACCTACCGTGACGGCGGCCTGCCCGGCGATGACATCGTCGCCGCGCTGGTCCGGGACCTTCCCTCGGTCCTCAGCCCTGCCGGCACAGCCCAGCTGCTGGGCAACTGGGAGATCCCGGCGGGCGCCGCCTGGGACGAACGGCCGCAAGGCTGGGCCGGACCGGACACGGACGTCTGGTTCATCCAGCGCGAGCAGGTCAGCCCGGAACAGTACGCCGAAACCTGGCTGCAGGACGCCTCGGAGTCCCGCGACCGGCGGCTCTACCAGGACTCGTACGCCGCCTACCTGGACGATTTTGCCTCCCGCAACGTCGAGGCCGTCGGCTTCGGGATGCTCTGGCTGCGGCGCCCCGCCGAAGGATCCACGCCGGTGCTGCGGCGCTTCGAGGAGATCACCTATCCGATCGAACAGCCCGTCGGCCCGCACCTCGGCGCCGCCGTGGAACGTGCCGACTGGCTGGCCGGCCACGATCTCGCGGCCGCGCACCTGCTCGTGGCCGAGGACGTCACCGAGGAACGGCACCAGCGCCCGGGAGCCGAACATCCCGGCGTTATCCTGCTGCGCCAGGGTGCCGGCCTCCGCCGCACCAACCTGCTGAGCACCGAGCTGGCCGGCTTTGTCTCAGCGTGCGACGGCGACCTCTCCGTCGGGCAGATCATCGGCGCCCTTGAGGCGCTGCTGGGCGGCGGCGAGGGCTGGGACGGCGGGACCTTCCGCGGCGGGCTCCTCACCGAGGTGGGGAACCTGGTGCGCGACGGATTCCTGCTGCCCGCCTGACGCCCCGGCTGAAGTTCCGGGGGCTGTGGCGGGTGCGGCTGACCTTGACGCCCCGGCGGGTGCGGCGGTTGAAGATCCGGCCGCTGTCGCGGAGCCGGAACCGGGGGTTTCCGGCGGGGGAGTGCCCTCGCTGCCGTAACGCGGCAGGACATATGCGGCGACGGCCAGGGCCGCCAGGACCCCGGTCGCCCCGGCGAGCAGGAAGCTCATCCGAATCGGGAGCAGGGCGCCGAGCAGCCCGCCCAGCGCGAGCGCACCGATCGAGACGGACCGTATCAGGCCGCCGATGATCGCCATCGCCTGGCCGCGGCCGCTTTCCGGGATCCGCAGGATCGCAATCGCCCCGAAGCACGCGTTCAGGACCCCGCAGGCGGCCCCCATTGCGGTGTAGGCGAAGAACAACAGTTCCATGCTCGGCACCAGGGCCATGATCCCGAGGAACGCCGAGGTCAGGGCCATCGCAACCAGCAGCGCGCGCAGGCGCGCCGGTGGGGTCCCGATCCGCCCGGCCAGCGCCGCCCCCGACGCCATGCCAAGACTGAACGACGCGGCCAGCAGGCCGTACTGCATTTCGGAGGCGCCGAGCTCGTCGCGGGCCAGGAACACTTCCAGGACGTTGGTCGCTTCGCCGACAGTGATGAAAAACAGTGCGCCGAGGACCAGCGCCCAGACCAGGCCGTCGCGCCGGATCAGGCGAAGGCCGTCCAGGAGCGCGGGACGGTCCTTGCCGGCGCGTTCGGCGGCCGTGCCCCGGCGGGTCCGGATCAGCATCGCGCCCGCGGCCATCGCGAGGTAGCAGCTGCTGGCCACGCAAAACACGAGACCGGATCCGCCCCAGCCGCTGAGGAGCCCGCCGGCCGCCGGTCCAACCATGCCGGCGATCATGATGGTTGCCTGCATCGTGCCCAGCGCCCGCGGGGTCCGTTCCTCGCCCACGATCCGGGGCAGCAGGGCCTGCCAGGTCGGCGCGGCGACGGCCTGGGCGGCGTCGAGGAGGAAGGTCATGGCAAACAGCACCGGCAGGTAGTTATCCAGAGTCTGCATCCCCAGGCCCATGCCGGCGACTGCCGCGGCACTGACCACGGCAGACGCCGTCGCCAGGGTCCGTGAATCCCGGGTGTCCGCCAGCCGTCCGGCCCACGGCGCGAGCAGCACCAGCGGGAGCGCTGAGCAGAGCAGGTACGCCGCCACGAGCCAGGGCCCGGCAACCGGCGTCGGGCCCGCGGCGGCCAGGTTCTGCAGATGTAGCATGACGCTGATGATGACCGCGCCCATGCCGGCCGTGGCGATGAAGCGGGCGCTGCTGGCGAGAACGAAATCGCGGTTTCGCCAGAGCGGCGGCGCGGGCTGTGCCACACCCGGCGCCGCCTGAAGTGCCTTTTCCATAAGTAGCAAGCTACTCTCCGGTACATTTCAGTGTCAAGCATTTCTTTCATAGTTTGGCGGCCGTCGGTAGACTTATGGGGTGAGTACAGAAACCCCAACGGCGGAGCCGCCGGTATCTCCGGGCCCCAAACGCCGGCAGCGCCCGGAGAAGAAAGTGGAAATCACTGACCCGAAGGCGATCCGGGCGCTGGCCCACGCTGCCCGGCTGGAAGTCATTTCCGAACTGTATTCAACCCAGGTAAGCCGGACGGCCACCGAACTCGCCGCGCAGACCGGCCTCACGCCCAGCGCCATGAGCTACCACCTGCGCGCCCTGCAGAAATGGGGCATTGTGGTGCCGGCCGCCACCGCCGGCGACGCCAGGGAACGCCGCTGGAAAGCCGCCGGCACCGACTTCACCATCAACTCGGGCGGAGGGGTGGCGAGCCCCGAGTTCGCCGTGCTGGATCTCGAACTGGACGCCTACCGACGCCGCGTCAACGCCTACGCCAAAACCCGCGACGAGCGGCGCGAGCGAGGCGAAGCCGTGGACGGACCCTCCTCCGTGGTGCTGGCCAGCAATCTGCTCTATCTCACCCCGGACCAGCGGACGGAGTTGAACAACCGCATCTTCGAGCTGCTCCGGGACTACGAACTGGAGGACCCGGACCAGGTCCCCGAAGGCGCGGAGCGGATGGCAACCATGTGGTCGATGATCCCGGACGACCGCGGAAAGGCTCCGGCGAACCCCGCCGCAGGCCCCGCCTGACACCCTCTGGGGCCGCCCTGTCCGCGCCGGACGGAGGCCCGAGGCGCGGGGGTCCATGACGTCCGGGAGTCGTGTATGGGAGCCCGTCATTTCAGCCTGAATGCGCGGGAATCCGCAAAATATGGTGAACTAGGCGGGTATGGGCGCATCTGCCCGAGCAACCTTTTTCTGTAGGAGCACCGTGCCAAGCAAGGCCAAAACCGGTAAGAAACTCGTGATTGTGGAGTCTCCCGCCAAGAGCAAGACCATCGCCAAGTACCTCGGCGAGGGCTTCATTGTTGAGGCCTCCATCGGTCACATCCGGGACCTCCCGCAGCCCTCGGAACTGCCGGCGGAACTGAAGAAGACCTCGGTAGGCAAGTTCGCCGTCGACATTGATAACGACTTCAAGCCGTACTACGTGGTGTCCCCGGACAAGAAGAAAAAGGTCGCCGAACTCAAGGCCCAGCTCAAAGACGCTGACGCCCTCTACCTCGCAACCGATGGGGACCGCGAGGGCGAGGCCATCGCGTGGCACCTGCTGGAAGTGCTCAAACCCAAGGTCCCGGTCTACCGGATGACCTTCGGTGAAATCACCAAGGAAGCCATCCATCGCGCCATGGACAACCTGCGCGACGTCGACCAGGACCTCGTGGACGCGCAGGAGACCCGCCGGGTGCTGGACCGCCTCTACGGCTACGAGATCTCCCCGGTGCTGTGGCGCAAGGTCGCCCGTGGCCTCTCCGCCGGCCGCGTGCAGTCCGTCGTGACCCGCATGGTCGTGGACCGCGAGCGGGAGCGGATGGCCTTCAAATCGGCCTCCTACTGGGACCTGACCGGCCAGTTCGGCGCCGGATCAGGCTCTTTCAAGGCCAAACTCGCCATGGTCGACGGCGCCAAGGTTGCCAGCGGCCGCGACTTCAACGACAGCGGTGAGCTCACCTCACGCAACGCCGTGCACCTCAATGAGGAGCTCGCCACCTCCCTCGCCACCGGCCTGCAGGACGCGGACTTCCGCGTCCGCTCCGTGGACACCAAGCCCTACACGCGCCGTCCCGCGGCGCCGTTCACCACCTCCACGCTGCAGCAGGAGGCCGGCCGCAAGCTGCGCTTCTCCTCCAAGAGCACCATGCAGGTGGCCCAGCGCCTCTACGAAAACGGCTACATCACCTATATGCGTACGGACTCGTCCGCCCTGAGCAACGAGGCCGTCACCGCCGCCCGGCGCCAGGCCTCCGAGCTGTACGGCCCCGAGTACGTCCCGGCCTCGCCCCGCGTCTACACCGGCAAGGCAGCCAACGCGCAGGAGGCCCACGAGGCCATCCGCCCCGCCGGTGACTCCTTCCGCACCCCGGCCCAGGTGGCCAAGCAGCTCTCCGGCGACGAGTTCCGCCTCTACGAGCTGATCTGGAAGCGCACCGTCGCCTCCCAGATGGCCGACGCCAAGGGCTCCACCGCCACGATCCGCCTCGGCGCCGTGACTGTAGGTGCCCCGGGCGAAAGCCGCGACGCCGAGTTCTCGGCCTCCGGCACCGTCATCACCTTCCCCGGCTTCCTCGCCGCCTACGAAGAAGGCAAGGACGAAAGCCGCGGCGACGACGAGTCCGACGAGGCCCGCCGCCTGCCCAACGTGGCCAAGGACGACGCGCTCACCGCCTCGGAGATCGTCGCCGTCGGACACGAAACGTCTCCGCCGCCGCGCTTCACGGAAGCGTCCCTGACCGCCGAGCTGGAAAAGAAGGGCATCGGCCGCCCGTCGACCTACGCCTCCACCATCTCCACGATCCAGGACCGCGGCTACGTCCGGAAGCAGGGCTCCGCGCTGGTCCCGAGCTGGATTGCGTTCTCCGTGATCCGGCTGTTGGAGCAGCACTTCCACGACTACGTGGACTACGAGTTCACGGCCGACATGGAAGCGGACCTCGACAAGATCGCCAACGGCCAGGCGGAGGGACCCGCCTGGCTCAAGCACTTCTACTTCGGCGAGGATTCCGAGCCCGGCCTGCTGAGTATCGTCAACAACCTGGGCGAGATCGACGCCCGCGAAATCAACTCCATTCCGATCACCGAGGGCATCACGCTGCGGGTCGGGAAGTTCGGGCCGTACCTGGAAAGCTCCATCCCCTCGGTCGATCCGAAGACCGGCGAAGTGGTTGAGGCCGCCCGCGCCAACGTCCCCGAGGACCTTGCCCCCGACGAGCTCACCGCGGCCAAGGCGGTTGAGCTGATGGAAACCGCCGCCCCCGAGGAGCGGGTGCTCGGCGCGGACCCGCATACGGGGCACACGGTCGTGGCCAAGAACGGGCGCTACGGCGCCTACGTCACCGAGGTCATCCCGGAAATAACCGAGGAACAGCTCGCCAACCAGCCGGTGGAGTACTACAAGAACGGCAAGCCCAAGCCGCCGAAGAAGCCCGTGAAGGCCAAGCCCCGCACCGGGTCGCTGTTCGCCTCCATGAGTGTGGACAGCATCTCCCTGGACGAGGCCCTGCAGCTCATGAGCCTGCCCCGGGTGCTCGGGCAGGACGCCGAAGGCAACCCGATCACGGTGCAGAACGGCCGTTTCGGCCCGTATTTGAAGAAGGGCACGGACTCACGTTCCATCGGTTCGGAAGAGGAAATCTTCACGATCACGCTGGAGCAGGCGCTGGATATTTACTCCCAGCCGAAGCAGCGCGGCGCCCGCGCCGCCGTCGCGCCGCTGGCAGAGTTCGGCCCCGACCCGGTCTCGGAGAAGAACATTGTGGTGAAGGAAGGCCGCTTCGGCCCGTACATCACCGACGGCATCACCAACATCACTGTGCCGCGCTCCACCGCGCTGGAGGAGCTCACCCGGGAACAGGCCGTTGAACTCCTCGCGGAGAAACGCGCCAAGGGTCCGGTCAAGCGCACCACGACGGCCCGCAAGGCGCCCGCCCGCAAGGCGACCGCCAAGAAATAGCACTGGCGCGCCGATGTCGCTGGAAGCGTGCGGGGTCGCCGGAACTTCGGCGACGTCGTGGGTTTCCGGCGACTTCGCGTTTGCGGACCCGGGCGCAACGTGATCGAGTAGAGGCATGACTGAACAGCCCGATCACTTGGACCTCCAGCCGCTGAACGACCTCGAAGAGAAGCTTGCCCGGGGCGAGGAACCGGACGCCAACCCCGTTGACGTCATCCTCGCCTTCCTCAACAACGAGGTCTACATCGTCAGCTCCGATGCGCTCGAAGGAGCCGATTCCCAGGTCGAGCCGCTGGTGCTGGCCAACTCCTCCGGGAAGCCGGTCCTGGCCGTGTTCTCCCACCCCAGCCGCGTCACCGAGCAGTACCTGGCCGCCGCGCCCAACGTGCTCGGCACCCAGGGCGCCGCGATCCTCGGCAACCTCGGCGACGACCTCGGCATGGTCATCAACCCCGGCGCCGCCTTCGGGTTCGAGATCGATCCGGAAGGCGTCGCCAACATCCGCCGCGACTTCAAGCCCGCCGACGAGGACGATGAGACCGCCGGCGGCGACAGCCAGCACTAATCCAGCCCTATTCCTGCACTAATAGGATGTCTCCGGCGAGGCCGGCCTTAAGCCGACGGTCGGGGCGCGGCCGGTCCGTTAGGCGGGCCGCGCCCCCGGGGGAATAATGGCACTATGCGCCTAGGTGTCCTTGATATTGGATCAAATACTGTCCATCTCCTGCTCGTGGATGCCCACCCGGGTGCGCGCCCGGTGCCCTTTGCCTCGCACAAACGACCCCTGTCCCTCGTGCAGTTCCTCGAGAGCGACGGCAGCATCAACGACGCCGGGCAGCATGAGCTGATCGAGTTCGTCCTCGAAGCGTGGGAATTCGCGGCCAAGCACAAGGCCGAAGACCTGCTGGCGTTTTGTACTTCCGCGATCCGCGAGGCCACCAACGGCGCTGCTGTCCTGGCGCGCGTCAAACATGAGACCACAGTGACGCTCCGGGAGCTGACCGGCAGCGAGGAAGCCTCGATGACATTCTTCGCCGTCCGCCGCTGGTACGGCTGGGGTGCCGGACCGATGCTGAATCTGGATATCGGCGGCGGTTCCTTCGAGATGGCCTATGGGGAGGACGAACTCCCCGAGCTCGCGACGTCGGTCCCGCTCGGAGCGAGCCGGCTCACCCGGGACTGGCTGCAGGAGGACCCGCCCTCGGCCAAGAGCGTCAAGGAACTTCGCCGCTACATCCGGGCCACGCTCAAACCGGTGGTGCGCGACTTCGCGAAGCTTGGCAAGGCGAACCACGTGGCTGGCACCTCCAAGACTCTCCGCTCGCTGGCCCGTATCGCCGGTGCCGCGCCCAGCGGCGCCGGCCCCTACGTCAAGCGGGAGCTGTTCGCCACGGACCTGGGCCTCTGGGCGCAGCGCATCTCGGCCATGGAAGTGGAGGACCGGCTGAGCCTCCCCGGTGTCTCCGAAGCCCGCGCCCCCCAACTGCTGGCAGGTGCCCTGGTGGCCGAAGCCGCCCTCGAAATGTTTGAGTTTCCCAGCATGGAGATCTGCCCCTGGGCACTCCGCGAAGGCCTGATCCTCCGCCGGCTGGACCAGCTGGTCATCGAGGGGCCGCTGGAGCCCGCGCCCCACGTGACCCAGTCAGACCACCCCGCGGAGCCGCAGACACCGGACACAGAGTCATCCGACGCCAAGAAATCGCAGCCAGCGGACGCGCGCTGAGCGGTTCCGCGGAGCCCTGATTCCCGGCAGGGGTGTCGATCCGGAGGCGGCCCGTTCGTCTAGAAGGTGAGAGGCCGGCAGGGAGCC